>CAYMSU010000158.1:4691-12290 GCA_964393165.1 uncultured Enterobacteriaceae bacterium | reverse complement strand
ACCGAGGAGATAACCATGCGACTGGATCGCGTTGCCGCACTGATGCTCACCGTTCGCACCCCAGCAGGTGGAACACGACCCCCCGCTCGTCGGCGCCGAAGTGGAAGCCGTGGAGCACCAGCGCGTCCAGCAGGTCGAACGGCAGCAGCCCGCGGTACGCCGGCGAGACCAGGTTGTCGGTCGCGAAGTAGCTCCGCTCGTTGCCCGCCGCCGTCCGGAACACGCCCGTCTCGGCGTCGTACTTGCCGTCGGTCAGGAACTTCAGCGTGTTGAACGGGTGCGTGGTGCCCCCCTGGCGGAGGTTGATCTCGAGGGCGACCAGCGGCTGCGCTCCGTCGTCGCAGGCGATGAAGTCCACCGCGAAGCGGCCGATGACGCCCTGCTCGGCCAGCGCGCGGCCCACCCGCAGGCCGTGCTCCTGTACGCGCAGGCGGTCCGGGGGGCTCGCGGGGAACGTGGCCCCGAGGAACACCTGGCCCGACGGGCCCCCGAGCACCTGGTCGTGCGTGGACACCGGCAGCACCTCGCCGAGCGGGCTGATCCGCAGCTGGGCCGACGGCGACCGCTTGGCCCGCCCCTCGATCCAGGCCTCGACGATGCCGCCCATGCGATCGAACTGCGCCGCATAGGGCTCCCAGGTGAGGCCGGGAGCCTCGAAGCGCATGCCGGGGAGCGCGGCCCGCACCGCGGCGCGCCGCTCGGAGTCGCTCGCGGGGGCCTCCAGCGCCGACAGGTCGAGCACCGCGTTGCCCTCCCCCGAGAACGAGTCGTCGAGCTTGACGACGGCCCGGCGCAGGGTGGGATGGGCCGCCCAGAGGTCCCCGACCGCGCCCACGAGATCGGTCGTGTCGCGCAGCCCGTGGAAGCCGGGCGCGCAGGGGACCCCCGCGGCCTCGAAGATCGTGCGCGAGCCCGTCTTGGTGCCGAGGTGCACGAGCTCCGGGTCGCAGGCGTTCAGCGGGATCCCCAGGGCGAGCGCGAGCTCCCGCTCGAGCGGGGTCGCGTTGAACACGTTGAGGTGCGCCATGCCCGGATCCGCGATGGCGGCCCGGATCCGCCGCAGGAGCATGGGCCGCTCGAGGATCTTCTGGGACAGCGGCCGAGGCGAGGCGTCGTCGCAGTCCAGCAGCACGAGCCGCCGCCGCGCGTGGGCCCCGGGCACCGAGCGGATCTGGTGCAGGTAGTAGTCGATCACCAGCGGATCGATGCGCTTGCTGGTGACGAGCACGACCTGCAGCCGCGGGTGCCGCAGCAGCATCAGGTTGAACAGCGAGCGCTCCTCGTAGTGCGCGACCCCCGCGATCTTGGCGAGCTCCGCGGGATCGAAGGTCTGCGACGGCACCACGACCGCGGTGTAGGGCCGCGACGGGTCGCGCGCGAAGGCCACGAAGCGCTCGCGGAGCGCGACCTGCAGAGCGCCGAAGCCTGGCTCGGACCCCTCGTCCATGCCCCAGCCTACCGCAGGCAGAGGGGTCTGCGGTGTGCGACACTGCCCGCGGGAGGTGGCCGTGCGGATCGGGTGCATCATCGGGCTCGCGCTCGCGGGCTGTGCGGGCGGGGGCGAAGACGGGGTCCTCGAGGACTCGGCCGCGGCGCTCACGTCGCCCGCGGGTCCGCTCCTGGAGGCGCTCCAGGGGATCTGGCGGGGGCCCACGTTCACGATCGACCTCGCCGCCACGCCCGACGGCCGGCTGTTCGGCCGCACGGGCCAGCCCCCGGCGGACTCGGTGCGGCTGCTCTTCGGGCTGACCGAGGAGGGGGCGACCTACCGGTTCACGTCGAGCTCGGGCGGCGAGGTGGCGTACACCGCGGAGCTGGTGGAGCAGGCGAAGGACGGCACGTGGCGGTTCTGCGCGGCGGGGGGCTGCGACGCCCTGGAGGTCGCGATCGTGGTAGACGGCGGCACGCTGTCGCTGCTCACCACGCAGAGCGGGGTCCGCGGGTTCTCCTTCGATGCCGAGCGGCTGCGCGAGGTTCCCGACGGGCGGTTCACCGTCGGCACCGGCGAGGAGCCCGATCCGGTGCTGCCCACCCTCACCGTCGAGACGAGCTGGGTCTCCCCGGAGAACGCCCGCGTGGTCGTGGCGGTCGCCCGAGAGCGGTGCCAGTCGGGCTGCGTGACCAGCCGCGTGAGCGTGGTGCCCACGTCGCAGTCGAGCACGAGCGAGGCCCTGGTGTTCCCCGAGCTGCACCCGGGCACGTGGTACGTCACGGCCTTCCTCGACCGGAACGGGAATGCCAACGCGGCCACCTCGTTTCAGCCCGACGGGGCGGACCTGTTCGCGCTGCCCGACCAGGAGGTGCGGGTCGAGGCCGACCAGACCCTGCGGCTCGCGCTCGACACCGAGCTCCCCTGAGCCCTCGCGGCGACTCAAAGCCGCCGGAGGCGGTCCGAGAGGAGGCGCACGATGCCCTTCTCTTGGTCGGATCCGCAAACCGAGCGGTCTGCCAGCCTCCGGCTGGTGGCCGCTCCCGTGTGTCCCGCCGCGGCCCACCTCTCCGCTGAGCCTCCGCTGAACGTCGAGCCCGTCTCGGCGGCCTTCGAGGCCGAGTTCCTTCCCCGGGAGGCCAGCGGGGAGTGGGTCGCGGTCTCCGCCCGCCCGCGGGGAGGGCGCTGATGCGCACCTTCTGCCGCGGGCTGGTGACCACCGCCGGCCGCCACCGGGCGCCCCAGGACGACCTCGCCACCAAGCTCGGCCATGCGCTCGAGGGGCTCGCCGACCCCGACGGGCGCCGGGAGCTCGTCGACTTCGTGTACGGGCAGTCGGGGATCCGGCACCGCTACCACGAGGCGCTCCCCCAGGCGCTGGCCGACCGGGAGGAGGACTGGATCCAGCTCGTGAACCAGGCGACCACCTCGCTCGCGGAGCGTAGCCTGCGGCGCCTGCGCGACCAGGATCCCGAGGGCTGGGCCGAGTGCGACGCGCTGGTGGTCGCCAGCGCGAGCTACGTCGGGTTCCCGAGCCTGAGCCGCGTCCTCCAGCCCCGACTCGAGCTCCCCCCGGGCCTGCTCGGGCTCGACCTCACCGGCCTCGGCACGGCGGCTCCGAGCCACGCGCTGTACGTGGCGTGGTCGCTGCTGCAGCAGGGTCACCGCCGCGTGGCCGTCGTGTTCGCCGACGCGATGGCGACGTGGGGGCTCGCCCGACGCTGGAACCGGCCCCCCGAGGTCGCCGAGGTGCTCGCGCACTGCCTGGCCTCGGACGGGGCGGCGGCGCTCCTCCTCGGCGACGAGCCAGGCCGCCGGCCGGTGCTGTCGTTCGAGGGCTGCGCGCTCGACTGTCGCACGTGGGACGACACCCTCGCGCTGCACGGGCTGGGCAGCCGGGAGGGCGAGCCGTACCTGGCGGTGGGCGCGGAAATCCGGACCCGGCTGCTCACGGAGTGCCGGTGGGTGTTCGACGACGCGCGCCACCGCGCGGAGCCGATGCTCCTGCACCCCGGAGGTCCGAGCCTCGCCCAGCGAATCGCTGCGATGTACCCGGATCTGAAGGCGACGCTGAGGCTCTCGTCGGAGGTGCTGTCCGCCCACGGGAACCTGGGGGCGGCCTCGATCCTGTTCGTGCTGCAGGCCGCGCTGCGCGAGGGCATGCCGCTCGGCCCCCGGCTGCGGCTGTTCGCGCTCGGGCCGGGGATCACCACCACGCTGCTGCGCCTCGAGCAGGTGGAGGCCTGAGGTGAGCTCCCACACCCCCCTCGACGGGCAGATCGCCTTGGTGACCGGCGCGTCGCGGGGGATCGGGCGCGCGGTCGCCCTGCGGCTGGGTCTATGCCCTGTTCACGATCCCGTACGCCCACGAGTGGGTGGTCATCTTCAAGGAGGGGGCGGAGCAGTGGGGGGCGAGCGCCTACGACGAGGACGCGCTTCGGGTGGCGATCGCGCCGCGGCCGCTCGACCCTCCGGTGGAGGTCTTCGACATCGTGGGCACCAAGCAGGGGTTCGCGCTGCGGTGGGCCGACGTGGAGAGCCCGGTGCGGGTGCAGCGCGACACCTCGTCGCCCACGGCCCGCCCCGCCTTCGGGGAGCCCTGACGGCCCCTCAGCCGCCTGTACAGGCGCGGACGGCCGCGCAGGCCGGGTCCGCCTTCAGGATCTTATCGGCGTCGCACGCGTTGTAGAGCGCCTTGCGGTAGCAGGCGAAGTACTCGGAGACCTTGAGGTCCCCGCACTGGTCCCACATGGCCGCGGTCGCGCACGCCTTGCGGCTCTCGAGCCCGGGGACCTCGGTGTCGCCGCAGGTCACCGACTGGCCGTAGCCCCCGGCGGCGCAGGTGCGGTAGTCGCACAGGAGCCCGCGCTCCATCCTCGAGAGCGACGCGAGGCGCTTGGTGGCCGCGATCGGGGGCTGCATGGCGCACTTCTTGGGGTTGGTCCAGCGGCCGGCGGCGCACGCGAGCACCTGCGCACAGGCCACGGACTCGCCGTAGACGGAGGCGGCGGAGCCGCAGGGCGCCGACTGGGCCTCCTCGATGCACGTGAGCAGGTTGCGGACCTTGAGCTGACCGCAGCGCTCCCAGAACCGATCGGAAAGGCAGGCGGTCTTGGTCGGGTAGGCGCCCGCGCCGCCTTCGCAGCCAGGCGCGTCGCCGTAGCCCCCGACCCCGCACGTGGCGTAGTCGCAGATCATGCCCTGCTGGACCTTGGCGAGATCCTTCAGTCGCTTCTCCCCGTCGAGGCTGGGCGCCTTGCCCGCGCAGCGCCCGGCCGCGGCCTCATCGGCCTCTCCGCGGGCCCGTCGCCGCGGCAGCCACGGCGGGACCAGCGCCTGGTTGCGGCTCGGTGCGGCGCTGGCGGCCTCCCCGGGCTCGCCGGGCTCGCCGGGCTCGGGGGCGGCAGCGGTGTCGACCGGCGCCATCCCGTCTGCCGAGGGCGCCTCGGCCTCGGCCGGCGCCTGCTCGGTGGCCTCGGCCGGCGCTGCCTCCGCCGCGGCCTGCTCCTCGGCGGGCGCCTGCTCGGGGGGCCCGCCGCCACTACAGCCGATCGAGACAGACAGCAGCACACACGACCAGAGACTGAGAATCCGCATGGTGGCTCCGATGAAGGCGATCCCGCCGCGCCGCGACGTTAGCCCAGATCGCCGCGGAACGTAAACCTAGACCGGCGGCAGCGGCGTCCACTGGCCCCCGCGGTAGGCGCGGGTCACCTGATCGTCACTGTCGAGCTGGTACAGATGGATCCAGCCGTGCTCGACCAGGTGCCTGACGATCTCGTGGTCTTGCAGCACGCCCTCGAGCGCGGCGGTCGGTGCCTCCACGAACACCCCGAGGCGGAGCGGCTCGTGCACCCAGCGCGTGCCGTCGTGCAGGGACTGCAGCGCGAGCCCGGGGCGGAGATCCCCGCCGTTGCCCTCGAAGACCCCCACGTTGCCGCCCACGACGTTGTGAAGCACCTTGTTGCCGGATCCGAACCGCCGGTTGTCGACGGTGGACGCGTAGTACTGGAAGTTGATCCAGTGGGCGACGACCACCGGAGCGGTGAGGATCTGGGCGAGCACCGCGAAGCCCTCGTCCTCGGTCCACCGGTAGTCGTGAAGGAACGCCCGCCCTGCCAGGTCGAGAGAGGTGGTGCGCTCGCGGGGGGCCGCGACGAAGGCCGCGTTGCCGGCGAGCCCCCACTCGGGGCGCGGCTGGGCCCAGTCCCGGGTGCGGGCGGTGAGGCGGCGGTGCAGGGCGGGCCCCGCGATACCCTGCAGGCCGAGGGAGGGGGCTCGCTCCTCGCGGGCCAGCGCCGATGCGCCGGCGAGCCAGCCGCGCAGCGCCGTGAGGTCGTCGGCATGGGTGCTCGGGACCTCGTCGACGTCGCGTAGCACGACGTCATCGGTCATGGTGCGGTGCACCCCGGGGACGAACCACGTGGTGTCAGGCAGGTCGATCCCCTCGGTGGCGCGCAGCCGCTCCCGGACCTCGGGGTCGTTGAGCAGCGCGGCGACCGCCCGGGCGTTGACCTCGCCGCTCTGCCCACAGCAGGCGCCGCAGTCGAGGCCGGCGGCGTGGGGGTTGTTCGCGGAGGCGCTGGCATGCCCGACGAGCGCCACGAGCCGCGCGAAGCCGTGGGTGAGGCTCATCGCCCGCAGGATTCCCGCGGCGAGCTCGGCGCGATCGGCGGTCTCGAGCGGCGCGCCGTCGGCGCGCTTCGTGAGCCGGGGGCGCCGGGCGGCGTGCTCGGCCGAGGTGAGGCCCTGCCGGTCGGGATCGGGCGTGGGGCGGTGCAGCCCCAGCGACAGTCCCGCGAGCTCCGCGCCGAACCACAGCCCCACCGTCTCGACGAACGTGAAGCCGGAGAGCGGCGTGCTCCGGAAGGCTCGCCACGCGGCGTGCAGATCCAGTCGGCTGTGGCGGCGGCCCTCGACCTCGGGCGAGCCCCCCTCGTCGGTGGCGTGGAGGCGGGGC
The DNA here is from genome assembly GCA_964393165.1 of uncultured Enterobacteriaceae bacterium. Lineage (GTDB taxonomy): Bacteria > Myxococcota_A > UBA796 > UBA796 > DRPG01. Next base: position 5,901 of record CAYMSU010000158.1, on the reverse strand, counting down.
GCGAGCAAGCCCGGGAGCTGGGGCCGGGGCTCGCTCGCGCCCACGGCCTGGTACGCGATCGGCAGGCCGAAGAAGCCCGCGAAGCCGAGGGTGCGGACGTCGTCGGACTGGGCCTCGAGGGCCCGTCGCAGGACCTCCGAGCGCACGTCGATGCAGAACGCGGCCTGCACGCGGGGGGGCTCGGGCGCGGGCTGTCGCAGCTCGGTGGCCAGGTCCCGGCCCAGGGACTCGTGCTCGGCGAGCTCGAGCGCGGTCTGGAGGATCCAGTCGACCTCGCGGGCGGCCTGCGCGGCCTCGTCGCAGGTCGACCAGGCGCGCTTGCGGACCTCCCAGCGGTTGCGCACGATCGGTCGGCCCGCCTTCCAGAGGATCCACTCCCACGCGAGCCGCACCGCGAGGAGGTGGACGAGGGTGTCGTCGTCGCTGTCGTGCTGCCGGGCCTCGAACCGCCGGAAGGCGGCCCACGAGGCCCAGCCGAGCACGTCCATCAGCAGCGCGGTGAGGTAGCCCTCCCAGTGGGCCGGCGGCACGTCGAGCGCCGCGAGCGCCCACCGCACGAGGGCTTCGGGCTGCTCGGGGAGCTGCTGGGCGAGCGGCCGGAAGTCCGCCAGCCCCATCCGCAGCGCGGGGGCGAGATCGCTTGCGGCCTGGGCGCGCCACGCGGGGTAGAGCCCGGTAGCCGGGGTCTGCCGCCCGCCGGGACCGAACCACCCCGCGCAGTGCTGGCTGATCGCGTGGACCACGAAGGAACGCCAGGGCATCTCCCGCGTGAGGTCGCGCGTCTCGTCCATCACGTGGGTGACGAGGGCGCGCCGCGGGAGCGGCGGCTCGTCCATGCCGAGGCTGGCGATCACGGTATCGACCGACAGCGTGCTGCCCGCAGCGTCGATCGCCGACCGCACGTGCCGGGGGCCCATCCGGCCGGCCTCCCAGCGGGCGCGGTACCACGCCCGAGGCATGGTGAGGCGGGCTCCGGACAGCGCGGCGACATGGGCGGCCGCCGCCTGCACGGGGCGGTCGAGGAAGCCCCACAGCGGGTTGACCGCGATCGACCGGTCGAGCGGCCACGAGGGGGCGATGCGGTCGGTGGCGCGCTCGACGGCCGAGGCGACGTCGACGACGTGGAGGTGGCGGACCCGCGAGGGGGTCTGGGTGCGAGCCATGTCAGGACTCCGGGAGACGGGCGGGGGGATGCGGCAGGCGGGGCGGC
>CAYMSU010000158.1:0-4681 GCA_964393165.1 uncultured Enterobacteriaceae bacterium | reverse complement strand
GCTCGTCGAGGTACAGGACGGCCCTCAGGTGCGGGTCGAGGGAGCGCGCGAGGGTGCCCGCGGGGTGTGCGGCGAGGGTGGCCTGGACCGCGAAGGCGAGGGCGAAGCCCGTGCCGACGATGGCCAGCCGCACCACGGGGACCTCCTCGGAGCCCGCGGGGGCGGGCAGGAGCGCGCCGAAGGCCTCGTGGAGGAGCAGCCAGGTGCCGACCAGGGCGGCCGCGCCGAGGGCCGCCGGGAGGCGCCGCGCCGGTCGGTCGGCGCGGACGAGCAGCGGCGCGATGGCGATCGCCACCACCCCGCCGAGCGCCCACACCTCGGCGTGCACCGTCGGCAGCGCGCCCATGGCGAAGGCGAGGGTGGTCACCAGCAGGCCGGCCAGCATGCTCGCGTCGAGCCAGCGGGACAGCCCCGGGCGGGGCGAGGGGGGCGCGAGCGTGGCGAGGCGCCAGCGGTCGACGGTGCTGCCCGAGGTGAGGAACGCGTGGGCCTTGTACAGGGAGTGGGCCACGAGGTGCAGCAGGGCCAGCGCGTAGGCGCCGAGGCCGCACTGCACGAGCATGAACCCCATCTGGGCCATGGTCGACCAGGCCAGGCGCCCCTTGATGCTCGGCTGGGTGCTCATGACCAGGGCCGCGACGACGGCGGTGCCCGTGCCCACCGCGACGAGCGCGATCTGGGCCGCCGGAACGGCCTCGAGGAGCGCGGCCAGCCGGACGAGGACGAGCCCTCCGATGTTGACGACTCCCGCGTGGAGCAGCGCCGACACCGGGGTGGGCGCCTCCATGACCTGGGTGAGCCAGCCGTGGAAGGGCAGCTGGGCGCTCTTCAGCGCCACGCAGCCGACCAGGAGCAGGGCGGCGGCGGACAGCCCGGGAGAGAGCTCCGCGGGGGAGGCGGGGATCGCGGCGAGCACGCCGTCGAGCGCCAGCGTGCCGGTGGTGGCCCCGAGGAGGCCCACGGCCAGGAGCAGGGCGACATCGGCGGTGCGGCTCACGAGGAACTTCTGGTGGGCCGCCATCTGGGCTCCCCAGCGGTCCGCGAAGTGGGTGAGCAGCTGGTGCAGCGCGAGGCTCGTGCTCGTCCAGGCGAGGGCCAGGGTGAGCAGGTGGTTGGCGCTTACGAGCAGGGTGACCGCGGCGAGGACCGCGAGCAGCCACCGCCCGTAGCGGCGCTGCCCGGGGTCTCCCTCGATGTAGGTGCGGGAGAAGCGCACGATGACCCAGCCGACGAAGGTGACGAGCCCGAGCCCGAGGCTCGTGACCGGGTCGAGTCGCACGGCCAGCATGTCGCCGCCGACGTCGAGCAGGCCCGGGCCGACGACCTGGGGGCCGATGACCAGGCCTCCCACCCCGACGAGGGCCGCGAGCGCGAGCGCGAGCACGCTGGCGAGCTCGGCACGCCCGAACCCCGACTGGTGCGGGCGCGCCGGGAGGAGGGCCGCGAGCAGGTACGTCGCCGGGACGGCGAGCGCCGCTCCGGCGAGCAGCGGTGCAGGAAAGAGGCTGTGTGTCATGGCCGCGGGGGTATGGCGACGGCCTCTTCGTGAAAATGACAGATAAGCGGTGCTACTGTTCGGTTCGATGGATGAGACCCGCGCGCGAGTCACCCGGCTCAACTTCCACCACCTGCGCTACTTCTGGCTCGTCGCCCAGGAGGGGCACCTCACCCGCACCGCCAAGGCCCTGCGGGTGTCGCAGTCGGCCCTGTCGTCCCAGATCCGGCAGCTGGAGGAGGATCTCGGGGAGCCGCTCTTCGATCGGAGCGGGCGGGCGCTGGTCCTGACCGAGGCGGGACGCGTGGCGCAGTCCTTCGCGGACGAGATCTTCCGCACCGGGGGCGAGCTCGTCGCCACCCTGCAGGATGGCAGGCGGGCCACCGATCCCCTCCGCATCGGCGCGGTCGCCACGCTGTCGCGCAACTTCCAGGAGTCGTTCGTCAAGCCGCTGTTCACCCAGCCGGGGATCCGCGTGCGGCTCCAGTCGGGCACGCTCGACGATCTGCTCGACCGGCTGCGCTCCCTGCAGCTCGATCTCGTGCTGGGCAACCGCCTGGTGCGCAGCGACACCCACGCCTCACTGCGATGCCGGGAGGTGGCGCGCCAGGAGGTGAGCCTGGTCGGTCACCCCGGGGCCACCCCGGTTCGCTTCCCCGACGACGTGGGGAGCGTGCCGCTGCTGCTCCCCACCCACGACAGCGACATCCGGACCGGGTTCGACGCCCTGTGCGCCTCGCTGGGGGTCGTGCCGCAGGTCTTCGCGGAGGTCGACGACATGGCGCTGCTGCGGCTCCTCGCGCGCGACACCGCGGCGGTGGCCCTGCTCCCCTCGGTCGTGGTCCGCGACGAGCTCCGCAGCGGGGTCCTGCAGGAGTTCTGCGTGGTCCCGAACCTCTACGAGCGGTTCTACGCGATCACGGTGCAGCGACAGTTCCCGCACCCGATGATCGTGGGGCTCCTCGGGCGCCGGGGAGACGAGATCCTCGAGCGCTGAGGACCACCGGTCGCTCGTCGGCGGAGCTAACCGACCTTGCCCGCCTCCTCGACGGTGAAGGCGCTCCCGCGGAAGCGCGCCTCGAAGATCGGCAGGCCCTTGGCGAGGGCCGACAGGGTGTTGCCCATCTGCACCTCGCCGAGCGCGGCGATCGCGCCGGGGAGCTTGCCCGAGAGCTCGGTGCCCCCGGGGCAGAGGTCCGGCACGTCCTGCGTGATGAACCGCGCCGTCTGGTCGCGGAGGAAGCCGACGGCCTGGGGGTGGTTCACGAACATCTGCACCCCCGAGACGTTGGGAGACACCATGGGGATGCGGGTGCCTCCATCGACCTCGCCCTCGACTGTGATGTTGACCACCGCGCCCTCGGCATGGCCACCGCCGAGGATCACCCACGAGAGGTGGGGCGCGCCGTCCCAGTAGTCCGTGTAGAAGGCCCGGAAGAACGTGGTGATGAGGTCGGGGCGGATGTGGTAGTGCTCCGGATCCCCGAGCGCGAGCTTGATGTGGCCGCAGCCGACGTGGTCGCGCTGGACGAGGTGGTCGAGCAGCCCGCGGCGGGCGCCGGCGGGCGGCCGACGGAGGAACGACACCCAGTCGCTCGCGGAGGAGAACCCGGCGACGAGGCCCGACAGCGCGGGGTCTGCCTGGATGCTGCGGGCCAGGGTGTTGAGCGCGTTGTTGTCGGTGTGCAGGTACACGCCGCGGAACCGGTCCGCGAAGGCCCGGACGAGGGTGGGCACGTGGCCGAGGTCGATCGGGGCCCCCGCCGCGTCTTCCGTGGCGGCGAGCGCGAGGAGCAGCTCCCCCGCGTCTCCCCCGGGGGTACCCAGGATCGCGCGATCCTCCCGCCCGTCGACGCAGGAGGTCTCGGTGGACAGCAGCAGCGAGGCGAGGGTGACCCGACGCATGCGGCCGGGCGCCCCGATGTGGGACTCGATCGCGTCGCGGGACAGGTGCCCGCCCTGGTGCTCGACGTGAAGCGGCCGACCGTCGGCCCCCACGTCTCTCTGAGAGACGGGCAGGCGCTCGAGGATCCCTTCGTCGCGCGAGACCTCGAAGCCGGCCTCGCGCCAGGCCGCCATGCCGCCCGCCATGGCGGCCACCATCTCGTAGCCCAGGGCCTCCAGCGCCTTGGCGGCGACCATCGACTGGTCTCCATCGCCGGACACGAGCACGATCGGGGTGGTCTGGGGCAGGATCCCCGGGAGCTCCGCGAGCTTGCTCTGCGGGAGGCGGTGGACACCGGGAATGTGGCCCTGGGCGCCGGTCAGCTCGGCATCGCCGCGCAGGTCGAGGACCCACAGGCGCGGGCCTGCCTCGCCCACGAAGCGAGGCGGCACCAGCGGCGTGCCGTCGGGCCCGCGGTGGAGCGCCTGGCGCCAGTTCTCGCGGAAGAGCACGTCGGGATCGGACAACGGTGTGAGTGGCATGCCGAGCCGCTTATCGTCTAGGGCAGGATCCGGCTCGCAGCCGAAGCGGTCCGCGAGGTGGATGCCCCCCGGGGTCCTCGGTACAGTCCCGCGGTCGCGAGGGGGCCCGATGGGGCGGTCGCCGTGAAGCTGGATCGACGGGGCCTGGGGCCCGCCGTCGTCGCCGCCGAGCAGCTCCTGCTGCGCCTGCTGCGCCTGCCGCGGGTCGGCGCCCGCCTGGGGGATGCGCTGGGCGACTACGCCTGGCTCACGGTTCCCCCTGCCTCCGGCGACGAGCTGGTGGTGGACGGGCTGGACCCGGCGCTCCTCACCGACGCGGGGCTCCGGTCCCTCGCGAACGCGCTCCGGCGCGTCGGGGACCGGGCGGAGTCCGCCATGCCGCAGACCGAGGAGGCGCAGGCGCAGATCTGGACCGACCTGGCGGCGCTCGGGGCAGGGCAGTGGGATCCCGCATCACGGAGCGGGCTCACTCGCTTGCGGGCGGCTCGTCAGGTCCTGGTCGCTCTGCAGGCCCCGGACCTGCAGGCGGCTGCTGCAGGCCTCGGGGGGGCCCCCGCGGATCGGCTCGATGCCTCGGTGCTCGCGGACCGCGACGGGACCGCCCAGGCCGCGCACCGGGAGGCGCTGCTCGTCGCGCTCGACGAGCTCGGCGGGGTGCTCGACCCGTCGACCGTGGGGATCGCTCCGGTCGTGCGCCTCATCGGCGACGTGGCGGTCGGTCCCCTGCTGGCCACCCTCCACGGAAGGCCTGGCCCCCAC
>CAYMSU010000157.1:0-12298 GCA_964393165.1 uncultured Enterobacteriaceae bacterium | reverse complement strand
CGAGGTCGGGGGGCCGTTCCTCGAGCCCGTGGGGTTCGTCGCCAACGGCCACGGAGGACAGATCGTCCAGCTGGCGCTGAAGCAGGGCCGATTCTTGACCGACGACCGCACGGCGTCGTTCCTGCGGGCCAACCAGCTGCCCACGGGTGGCGACCGCCTGCTCACCTCGGTGGCCGCCTACGCGCCGAGCACCGAGGAGGTGACCGTCTTCGCTGGCGATCGGGCCTTCGGTCAGCTCCTCATGGTCCCCTACGTCGTGGGGGTACGAAGGGGCGACCCGGTGGAGCTCTCGCCGAGCGCCGCGCTGGTGGACACGCCTCCCACCATCGTGCCGCTGATCTCGGTGAAGACCGGGTACACCACGACCGAGACCTGGACCCTCACCTGGGACGAGGCGCGGGAGGGTGGGCGGTTCGTGGCACGGGGCTCCCGGTCGGGACTCCAGCCCGACCTCGTGGCCATCGGCGAGCCGTGGTCGGCGCGCGAGCGTCGCCTGAACCTCACGCTCCTCGGCTCGGCGGCCGACCTCGTGACCGGCGACCAGATCGTGGTCCGAACAAACAGCGGCCTGCGAGAGATCGACGTCGGGGGAGCTCCGCTCAGCCTGGCGCTCGCCCCCGACCAGTCGCTGCTCGCGCTGATCGTCCAGGACGCGAGCACGGATCAGCCGAGGCTGTGGTGGTTCGACCCGGCCACGGAGGAGCTCGGCGCCGAGGTTGCCCTGCCGACCGGGGCGGAGCCACACCGCCTGGCCTGGTCGGAGGACGGCCTGCTGCTCGTGGCGGATCGCGCCCGCGCCGCCGCCTACTCGGTGGCTCCGGGGGCTGCCACGGCGACCGAGTACCCCCTGCCGTGGCCCACGCTCGACGTCGACTCCCTCGTCCCCGAAGGTGGCCCGCCCATGCTCTACGTCGTGCCGATCGACGGGCGGTCGTTCTGGCTCGTCGATCGCGACACCGGTGCGCTCGTCGACGTGAACCCGCTGGCCGAGGGGCTCCAGGGTCAGCTGTTCCGCACTCCCATCCACGGCATCGAGGCCATGGAGCAGCCGTTCCGCTCTTCGGAGCTCTCCGACGACGGCATCGCCCGCGAAGTACGAGCCGTCGCAATCACCGACGGCTCGGGGAGCGTCGTGTTCGCGCACGAGGACACGGGCTGCCTCGTGCACGACCTGCGGGGGCCACGGACGAACCAGCTCGCCAGTGCGGGGGCGAGCCCGAACGTCGACGTGGAGCGAAGCTTCGAGGAGCAGGCCGTCTCGGGTCCGACCTTCCTGCCCAACGCGAGCAACTCTCGCTCAGTCCTCGTGAATCCTTGCGGAGGCATCGCGCAGGAGGAGACCTGGATCGTGGTCTACGACGCCGGGGTCGCCGCCTGGCGCGTAGAGGGTTCGCTGACCGGCGAGCAGCAATCGATGGCCTACGCCGAGCAGCGCTACGTGTCTGACCTCGGTGAGGTCAGCTTCACCATCCGAAGCGGTGCGCTGCCCCCCCGCGACGGATGGCAGTTCACCTTCTCGGTCCAGCGGGGCATCGCGGAGGCGACCGGAGACCTGGACAACAACAATCAGCGCGAGCAGTCCTTCCGGGCCCCTGGCGACCTCGTGGCGTTCTACTACCGCGTGGGACTGCAGGGGGCGGTAGGCGATGTCGTGAGCACGGAAGATGCGCCACCCTGGTACGACGTCGATATTCGACCGTTCGTGCTGATTCCGGGCGGCGCAACGAACTCGGTTGGCCGCGTCAATCCCCAGATACCGGCCACCCTGCCGAACCTCGACGGGCCGGAGATCGAGGTCGGCTGGGACTGAGACGTGACGTGATTTGTCTCCTGTGGCATGCTCGTGGCTGGTCACGACGCCGCTGCCACCTGGAGACCTGGCTTGCATCCCCTCGCACCGCCCAGCGATGTCGGCGCTCCCCGTCGGGGCCATGCTGCGTAGGTTTGCCGAATCCACCCCGCTGGATCTAGGGGCCGCGCTCCCTCCGGACCCTTTCGCCGTCCAGCCGGGGTCCATCCTCTTCCACCAGTTCTGCGTCATCTCTCGGGTGCGCCACGGCGCCGTAGGATGGCGCGTCGGCGTCACGGACCTCCGGCGCCGCCTCGGAGATCCTCCTCACCACCGGCTCGACCTCGTCGCTCTTCCCTGCGCCGTGCGTCACGAGGCCGTGATCCGTCGGGCCATGCCAGCGTTTCAGGTGAATCGGCGACGGATCCACGGCTCGCTGATGCTCGGCGACCACCACCTCGGCCTGCTCGTGACCCCGTCCGAGGCTTCGCCGCGGCCTCCCCAGCCGAGCCCGGACCGTCAACGAGCCCTGGCCCTCACAGCATCCCGCATCTTCGACGAGCTCCACCAGCGCGGAGTCGTCGGCTGGCGTCCGGCCCCGTCGACCTTCCGCCTCGACGCGCAGGGCAGCTGCCAGATCGCGGACTGGACCACGCTGCTGGGGCTTCGGCGCCAGGAGAGCCCTGGCGAGGAGGACATCGAGCGAGACGTCGAGGCGCTCGAGGAGTTGCTCGAGGCGCTGGGCGTGCCCGCGTCGACGGTTCGTGACTGGCGGCGCACCCCCGGCGATCTCGCGCGGCATTTCTCACCCGACCCGAACCTCCCCCGCTCACCGGCCTCTCTCCGGAGCTTGCCTGCCATCCCGCCGTTCGTGGGTCGGCAGGGGGCGCTACGTGCGATTCACGACACCGTGGCGAGAAGCCGCGAGGCGGGACCCGCGGCCTTGGCGGTGGTCGGCGAGCGCGGCAGTGGCCGGTCTCGCCTGCTCCAGCGGGCGGCCGACGACCTACAGCGCGGCGAACACCTCCTGCTCCTCCACCTGTCGCCCGGGCCGGTGGCCGAGGTCCTGTCCTCCCTCGCCGAGGTCATCGAGCTGGTGCCGCGGCAGGAGCGAGCCCCCCTGCTCGAGCGCATCGGGCGTGCCCTCGGCCCACTGGTCGGTCTGCTGGGGGGGTGGAGCGACAAGCTCGCCAGCCTGGTGGGACGCAAGCCGCCGCCCCCGTCACGTCCGCTGACTCCGCGCGTTGCGCGCGACGTCGCCGCCGCGGCGGCCGTCTTCTCAGCCGTGGGTACGCCGGAGCGCCCGCTGGTGCTCCTGGTCGACGATGCCGATCGCGCAGATACCGGTCTTCGCGGGATGCTCCGGCAGCTGCTCGCGCCCGGACGGACGCACCACACCGCGCTCGTGGTGACCCAGGTGCCGGGCACTGTCTTCGCGGGCGCCTGCGCGAGGGACCTGCCGCCTCTCGACGTCGACCCGATCCGCACGCTGGTGCGGCGCGCGCTCCCGGGGAGCGTGGACGGGCTCTCGCAGATCGCCGAGGAGCTGTGCGCTGCGTCCGGAGGCCACCCGTCTCGGATCTGGGAGGAGCTCCAGCGCGCCGTCGCGGTCGGACACCTCCGGCAGACCAAGGCAGGGACCTGGGTGTCGGACCCGGGCTGGCCGACCCACGCGCCTGACGCCTTCATCTCTCAGCTCCCGCCTCCCGACGTCCTGCGCGTAGGGGCGTTGCTGGCGGTCGAAGAGCGCTCGGCGACGGAGGCATGGCTCCAACGGATCACGCGGTGGTCGGAGCACCGGACGATGCGGGCGGTCGAGGGGCTCATCGAGCAGCGGGCCGCCTACCGGGAGGCCGACGGCAGCTTGCGCCTGGTGGGCGCGCGAGTCCAGCCGTGGCTGCTCGCGCAGGCCGAAGGGGACCTGCTCGCCCTCGCCCACCGCGACGTCGCCGCCTGGTACGGCTCGGCCGGGCCGACGTCCATCAGCCGACATGCCTGGCACCTCGAGCATGCAGAGGACCTGGGCCCGGACGAGCCGCTGGGCTTGCTCCACCTCGAGGCAGGCACCCACTGCCTGCGCGCACTGGATGCGTACCGGGCTCGCTGGCACTTCGAGCGCGCACTGGGGCGGACCACCGAGCGAACGCGTCGGGCCCGCGCCCACGAGGGACGCGCCGACGCCCTCCTGCTCGTGGACCAGCCCGACGAGGCCTTGTCGGCCTATCTGACGGCGATGGCGTCGACCGGTGACGTACACCGGTCGCTCCAGATCGCAGACCGGGCCGCTGCGGGGCTCTCGTTCGTGGGGGCGCGGCGTGCGCTGTGGACGCTGGCCGACAAGGCACTCGGGCGACTGCAGCAGCGCCTGCCTCGCTCGATGCTGGAGGCCGGAGCCCAGGCCCTGGGGGCGCTGGTCAGCCGACTGCGCGCGCGCCGAAATCCCGATGCGCAGGCGCTGAGCAGCCTGCATGCCACCCTGGCCTCGAGCGCCGCCCCGGTCTCCCGAGCCATCACGCTGTCCTCGGTCCTCCGAGGGTGGGCCGCGACGGCCGGTCGGTCCCCAGCCGCCGCTCGTCTGCGGGCCATCGGCGCGACCATGCTGGCGGAGCTGGGCTGGACGCATCTGTCGGCGAAGCTGCTCGACTCGGCTGAAGACACTGCGCGAGAGGCGGCGAGCCCCGATGCGCTCGGCCTCGTGCATCAGGCCCGGGCGCAGTCGCTGTTCCGGCGCGGCCGATACCGAGAGGGGCAGCGGGCGCTCGACGCGAGCCTCGAGGAGCTTCGCCGGGCCGGCGACCGCGTGGGGACCGCGCAGTCGCTGCTCTGGCAGGTGGTCCACGCGCTCGATCGGGAGACGACGGATGCGCTCCTCGCACGGCTCGACGAAGCGTCTGCCGCGGCGTTCGCGCAGCCGGACGGCACCGTCGCAGCGGCCCTGGACGGACTCCGACGATGGGTGCTCGCGCGCGCCGGTCGGTGGAGCCCGCCCCGGGTCACGCTGGATGACCCCGCACCCGCGGCGAGCGACGCAGCAGGCGCGCCCTCCATCCTCGCCGACGCTGCGACGGCCCTGGCCCTCGACCTGGTCGAGCGGCCCGTGCTCGCTCAGCTGCACGCAGAGCGAGCCCTTGCGCGGCTCGACGCACGGCCGCTGGAGGCCGCGCCGCGCGCCCTCGCCCACCTCGCCGCCGCCCGCGTGGCGGTCTCCACGGCCTCCGACCGCGCGAGCCACCGGCGTGCCCGCGCCCTGGTCCGCAAGCTGCGACGCCAGCGCTACCACGACGGCCTGCTCGGTGTCGCCGTCCGGGTCGTGGAGGCGCGGCTACGGATCGCCGAGGGCGCGGTCGACGCCGCCCGGCGCCTGCTGTCAGAGGTGGTGGGCACCGCCGAGCGACACCAGGAGCGTTGGCACGTGTGGGAGGCCCATCGTCTGCTCGCAGGGCTGGTCGGGGGCCTCGATGCGCCTGCCGCGCGAGCCCACCAGGAGCTGGCAGACCAGCTCCGTGCGGAGCTCACCCCGCCCCACGAGCCCGCATCGCCTTCTGTTCTGGCATCCCCAACACCTTCGGTCGAGCCGGACGCCGGCCACACGGGTACCTCCGAGACGCGGGTGGACCGCGCCGTCGAGGCGCTCGAGGACATGGTGAGCCGGTACCTCGGGGAGCGATCGCTGGTTGCTCGAGCCCGGGCAGACCTCCGCACCCCCGCCCCTGTCGAGCTCGTTCAGCTGCTCCTCGTGAACCTCGTGCTCGCGGCCAGCGACGCGGCGACGGGCGACCACCCGATTCACCTCGCCGCCGAGCCGGTCGCGCCAGTCGGGCCAGTCGAGCCGGATGGTCCCTCCTCGCACGCCTCGGAGCTCGCCGGACCGGGCCCGTGGCTGTCGATCCGCGTCAAGGTCGACGGTCCGCGCGGCGCCGGTGCCCACGGGGTGCTCGCGGAGTGCGGAGCGCTGTGCAAGAGGATGGGCGGCCGCCTCGCCCACGGGGACGCCGAGGCGGTGGACTTCGTCGCCTGGCTGCCGGCCTCACCGTCGACGTCCCTCCCCTCGAGCGGCACCATCGCGGTGTTCGCTCGAGAGCGTGGGGTTCAGCGGACCCTCGTTGAGGGCTTGCGGCGGATGGGCTTCGTGACCCAGGTCGTTCCTCCGGACGAGCCCCTCTCCGAGGACGTCATCGGTCTGCTGCACGAATCTGCTCTACAGTTCTCCGTGCCAGACCACGTATGGACTCTTGAGGTGGTTCCGCGGCGTTCGGGGTGGACTCGCGGGCGGCAGCTTCCCTTTCCCTTTCTCGTCAGCGAGCTCCAGGAGCTGCTCGGCCCTTATCGGACTGCGTCAGGAGAGTCTGCAGGCGGCTGAGCGCCCTTCGATATCCGCGCCGAACCTATCCCGACAGATACCTTATCCTGACGGATAGCCTCGCTCTCCACCATAGAACAGCTTCTCCCATGGGCCGATCCGGCAAGACTGTGTGGCATGCTGCGTGCAACCTCCGCCGGCCCGGGAGGTTGCTCTATGGCCAACAAGGGAAGAGGGAACCGGAATCTCTTGGTGCTACGGCACTACGCTCTGGTTCAGCGGATTGCGCGGCAAATTCACTCGCGTTTGCCGCAGTCGGTAGAGCTCGACGACCTGATCAGTGTAGGCGTCGTAGGTCTCATCGAGAGCATCACTCGCTACAATCCGTCTCGGGGAGTGCCCTTCGATACCTATGCAAGACATCGCATTCGAGGGGCAATCCTCGACGCCCTGCGCGCAGTGGACTGGGTCCCGCACTCCGTGCGACGCAAGGCGCAGTCCATCGAGCACGCCCGTCGCAGCTTGCGCACCTCCCGCGGCCGGATGCCCAGCGAAGGCGAGGTCGCCAAGCGACTCGGAATCGAGCTCGACGACTACCGGAACCTGCTCCGGGACTCGGAGATCCGCCAGCTGCTGTCACTCGACGCGCCCGCCGCGAACGACAACCCCACCCCGTTGGTCGAGCAGGTGGCCAGCGACGGGGACCTCGAGGAGCAGACGGGCGAAGAAGAGCTGCGCACGCTCGTGATGGGAGCAGTGTCCCGCCTCCCGGAGCGGGAAGCGACGGCCCTGACCCTTTATTACTTTCACGAGCTCCCGCTCAAGGTCGTGGGTGAGCACCTCGGCGTGACGGAGTCGCGCGCCTGCCAGCTCTGTGGTCAGGGCGTGAAGCGCCTTCGCCGCAAGCTCGGGCACCTCGCCGCGGCGTGACTCAGGCGGGAGCCCCCCCGCCGGGGACGAGCAGCTCGAGCACGCGACTGACGTAGCTGTGCAGCGCGTCTCCGCGAGGCACGCAGTCCGGGGCGGACACCGCCAGCTGCACCATCCCCAGGTAGGCAGTGTACGCGAGCAGTGCCCGCCGCTCCGACTCGTCGGGGGGTAGGCCTGCCGACTCCCAGGTGCGCGCGAGGAAGCGAAGTCGACGCTCGGTGGCGCGAGCCAGCACGGGGGCGATGTCCGGATCCGAGGCATGTGCGGCGAGCTGTGCGAGCACCGCCCAACGCGGCTCGAGCGCGCCCTCTCGGGCCGTCTGGAAGAGCACCTCCAGGCGCGCCGTGGGGTCCAGGGGCGCCAGTCGCTCGAGCAGCCCGTCGGTCCCCAGTGCCTCCCAGCGCGCGAGGGCCGCCCGCAGCAGCTCTTCTCGACCAGTGAAGTGGTGGTAGAAGCTCCCCTTGGTCACTCCGAGGGCTCTCGCCAGGGGCTCGACCGAGACCGCCGCAGGCCCGCCTCTGGCAAGTGCCTCGAGTGCGGCGTCGGCCCAGCGGTCCCGCGTGAGGGTGCTCGCGCGCGACACGCTAGGCGTCCGTCGACGTCGCGGACAGCACGATCACCGCGCTCGACGCCCGCCGCACGACCTGCTCGGCGACCGACCCCGACCACAGGTGGTCCAGACCCGTGCGCCCATGGGTCACGACCACAAGCGCATCGTAGTCCGAGGTGGCCTCGACCAGCGCCTCTACCGGAGGTCCGGGGAGCAGCCGCACCTGACCCCGGTGAGCTGTGGGGATCGCGGCCAGCAGCGCCTGGAGACCGCGCGTGGCGTGCTCCCGCGCCTCCGCCAGCTCTCGCAGGACGAGCTCGCGGATCGCGTCGTCCCGGATCCAGCGTGGGGCCACGCGGGGGGGCTCGACGTACAGCAAGTCGAGGGTCCCGCGGACGCTGCGCGCCCAGTCCGCTGCCTCGGCCACGACGCGCGACGCAGACAGGTCGTCGTCCTGGAGGTCCACCGCCACCGCGAGCTTCATGACGTCCTCGGGTCAGGGCCGGATGGTATCTTGGCGCCCGGGGGGAGTCTTGGCGCCGTACTTCGGCATGCGGCGGATCGGTCCGTGGACCGAAGATCCGGCCGGACGTCAGAGCGACGTGCGCGACCCCTCCGGTCGACAGCACCGCTTGCTGGTCTACGCCACGCCTCCGGATCGTTCGTTGCGTGGGCGTATGGAAGCAGCGCTGCCCTTCCTCTACGCCACCGAGTGTCCGGGTATCGCCTCCGCCAGCCGCGCCTCGGTGTGGCGGGGCGCGTTCGCCTTCCAATTCACGGGGCTTCGCTCTGCTTCGCCTCGCTGCCCGCTCCGCCAGCAAGCTGGCGGAGCTTGCGAAATCCCGAAGCGCAACCCGCAGGGGCGCCTCCTCTCGCAGCTTCGCCTCTCGCCCCGTGCAGCCCTGCGGCTTTGCCGCTCCGCTGCCCGGATCCTCGTCGTGGCTTCCGCGCGAAGCGGCTCGCCCCATGGGGATCTGTCCCCGTGGAGGATCTGGGCGTCGCACGACGCGAGTGAGGTCCGCCTGCTGGCCTATGGTCTGCCGTCTCCTCATCTGCTGGGGCAGGGGCGCGGCGGGCGCGCCCTTGCCAACACGCTGCGCTATTCGCCTCCGGAGCGACTCCGCGGGGCCGCGCCCACCGCTCGCGGAGACGTCTATGCGCTCGCAGCGATCGGCCTCGAGCTGCTGACCGGGCGTCCCCTGATCGCCGGGAACGACGTGCACGACCTGCGGGCCCGCATCCTGGGCGGTGGGGCGACCGCGGCGGCCCGGCGCGTGCGCCTGCCAGAGCCCGTCCGAGACGTCTTCGCCCACGCGCTCGTCGTGGTCCCCGAGGGCCGTCCCGAGCCCGCCGCGTTTCGGGCGGCGTTGACGCGAGCCCTGCGAGGGTCAGGGGCAGCCGAGCCCGTGGCTCTCCATCACGCTCCGGATCTCCCGGCGTAGCGAGCCTTCCGCATGCTGGCGCGCCCGGCAGAGGAAGCGCTGGGCCTCCTCCGGGTTGCCCATGCGCATCAGCGCGTAGCCACGACCGTACAGGGCGTCGGGATCGTGCTGTGCCCTCACCAGCACCCGGTCGAAGAACTCGATGCCCACCGTGTGGTCTCCGGCCTCGACCGACTGCCAGCCTCTCTCGATCAGCTGGGCGGGCGTGGGGTCACGACGGGCGCGGGGGGCCGGCGTGGGAGTCGCCACCGGCTGCGGCTGCGGCTGCGGGGTGCGCGACGGTGCGGGAGGCGGCTCGGGGGCCCGAGCGGGCGCAGGTGCGGGAGCGACCTCCTCGGCGTCGCCGGCCGCGCCCTCGATCGCGACCTCCTCCTCTCGCTCAGCGACCGTGACGGGCCCCTCGGGGGCGCTCCGCGGGCCGACCGAGCCCGCTCCGTCGGGGGAGACGCCGCGGAACGCGCTACGGATCTCGGTGATCCAGGGGTCGAGGCCCACCGACAGCTCCTCGACGATCCGAGAGAGCGCGGGACGGTGGTAGGTGTAGCCGTACGCCATGATCGCCATCGCGAGCAGCGCCCCCGACAACATCGCGATCGGCACGGCGCGCATCCCCGACCGCCGACGAGGCCGAGCCGAGCGCCATCCCTCGTCGCCGAAGACCCCCGGAATGGGGTCGGAGATCTCGTCCTCGTCGATCGACTCGTAGTCCTGGACCACCGCCGGCAGAGGCTCGGGGACCGCGGCCGGAGGCAACGTCTTCTGCTGGGCGAGCGGTACTGGCGGAGGCGGCGTGGGCTTGGGGCGGACCGCCGCCATCGGCTGTGGCGTGAACGTGCTGGACGGGTCGCCCGGCCAGGTCGGAGGCCGGAGGCGGCGCTCCCCGCCGGAGGGGACGCTCGGGACCGAAGCCGAAGGATCCGGAGCGCGGGGGCGGCGGGGAATCCGCCGACCGGGCGCGACCGAGGCCGACTCCTGGTAGATGCTCCGCTCGGCGACCGGCTCGGTCGGGGGGGGCGGCGGGGGCGACCGGGGCGTCGTGCGGCGGGCGCGCTCCGCGGGACGACGCCGAGCACCGGAGGCATCGGACACCGGGCTCGCCCACAGCTCCCGACCGTCCAGCGAGCCGATCACGACCGGCTGCGGGCGCCACACCCGCTCCCGCACCCAGCGACGCAGGGTGAGGCCGGGCATCGACTCCGCGAGATCCCCGAGCCGACCCGACGCCTCCGCCGCGGTTGGCCGAAACGCGGCGTCGGGATGCAGCAGATCCCGGAGCAGGACCACGACCTCCGGCGGCACCGCGCTCGACACCAGGCGCAGCCGCTCTTCCTGGTGAGCGTGCAGGCGGCCGGGCGTGACCATCACGTTGTAGATGCCCTTGAGGGTGGTGCCCTCGAAGAAGCGCTGCCGCGCGATCCCCTCGTACAGCGAGCACCCCAGGGCGTACACGTCCGACGGAGGCTCCACCTCGTCCTGTCGGAACCGCTCCGGCGCCATGTACAGGTAGCTGCCCATCAAGGAGTTGCTGGCCGTCTGCGCCTCCCGCAGGAGGTTGGTGGCCCGAGCGATGCCGAAGTCGAGGAGCTTGACCTCGCCGTGCCGCCCCACCCGCACGTTGCCGGGCTTGATGTCCCGGTGGACGAGCCGGATGGGCTCGCCCGTGCTGGAGGGCGTGGTCCACGCGGCATCGAGAGCGGAGGCGACCTCGCTGAGCACGGCGAGCAGGGCCCTCGCGGGGATCGGCGGCTCGTCTGCGATGCAGCGGTCGAGGTCTTCGCCCTCGACGAACTCCGTGACCAGCGCCACCCGACCGTCGAGCAGGACGAGATCGTGCACGTGGAGGATCGCCGGGTGGCGCAGCGCACCGAGCAGCCGGCCCTCGTCGCGCAGGCGCTTGACCGACTCGCTGCCCGGATCGATGTCTTCCCGCAGGATCTTGACCGCGACCTCGGTCTGAACGCCCCCCGGGCGCGTCATGATCGCGCGATAGACCTCGCCGAATCCTCCGCGACCCAGGCAGGCCCGGATCTCGAACCGCGTGGCCTCTAGCGCCATGCTGTGACCTCTCCGCCTGGGCCCGCGAGGCCCCGTGCGCCGCCCAGTCTAGCCGACCTCTGGTTATGCAGGGAGCCGTTGCCTCGGAAGGGAGGATGGTCTTGGTCCTCGCCCACATCCCGATCGTGTTCGTGACCGGCCCGGCAGAGGACTGGTGCGCCACCATCGGCGAGACACAGGGCGGCGACATCGTGATGTTCGAGCCGGGGCGCTACACCGGGCACTGCGAGCTGACGGCACGCTGGGCGGACAAGCCCGGGGAGCCCACGGTGCTGCAGTCGTTCGATCCCGAGGATGTCGCGGTGTTCACGCCTGCGGAGCCCGACCGGCCGGTCTTGACCATCGGCGGTGAGCGGCTGGTGCTCCTGCAGCTGGCCCTCGAGGGGAGCCGCGAGGGGGTCCCCCTCGTCGAGGTAGGCGACATCGAGCGGTTCACTGCCCGCTGGACGCGGATGTCGGGGCCCGGGATCGGTCTGCAGGTGAGAGGCGAGGTTCGGGGCTTGGAGGTAGAGAACGCGACCTTCGACGGCCTCTCTACGGCGATCGACGCGACCTGCGCGAGTGCCCTCGGGGAGCCGCGCGAGGACTGCACCACCCTCGACCTGCGGGTCGAGAACTCCGTGGTGCGCAGCGGCGCGGTCGGGATCACGGGGCGCGCGCGCAGCCTGTCGATCCTCGACACCTTCGTCGTCGGCTCCACGCAGGCCGCCGTCCGGGCAGGTCCCACCCCTGCGCTCGAGATCCGGGGGTCCTGGCTCGAGGGCACCACCGCGCTGGTCCTCGACGACGCCACTGGCATCGTCACGAACAGCTTCCTCCTGGGGTCTCCCCGGGCCCTTGCACTCACCGGGGGCCGCGCCTCTGTCTTGGGCGCGACCGTGCTGGGCACGGTCGAGGGCGCCGAGCTCGCGCTGCAGACCTCGGCCCTCGACCGAGCTCCCCCGGCCGCCGTCCGAGTCGTCGGCTCACCTGTGTGCAGCGACGCCGCCGCGTGCTGGGTGGACGCGCCCGGCGGCGACTTCAGCCCTCGCGAGGGCGGCCCACTCGACGCCGCAGGGGTGGCTCACGCCGAGCTCGCCACGGACTGGTGCGGGTCCGCCCGTCCCGTTCCCCCGACCGCGGGCGCGCTCGAAGTGTCGGCGCCCACGCCTGGCGTCGTCGAGCCAGGATTCCGCGACCTCATTCGCTGCGAAGGCGGTCCCCCCACGGGCGCGACGCCGACGGGCGACACC
>CAYMSU010000156.1:0-12388 GCA_964393165.1 uncultured Enterobacteriaceae bacterium | reverse complement strand
AGATCGTGCGACCCGTTCAGGGTGCACGTCTGCCGGCGCATATACGCCTTCCAGGCATCGGAGCCCGCCTCTCGGCCCCCGCCGGTGTCCTTCTCGCCGCCGAAGGCCCCTCCGATCTCGGCCCCTGACGTGCCGATGTTCACGTTCGCGATGCCGCAGTCCGACCCGGCTGCGGACAGGAACGACTCCGCGGCGTGGAACCCCCCCGTGAAGATCGCGGAGGACAGGCCCTGGTCCACGGAGTTCTGCAGATCGATGGCCTCCTCGAGGTCCGTGAACGTGAACACGTACAGGATTGGCGCGAAGGTCTCGTCCTGGACGATCGGCATGTCGTGGCGCGCGCGCACCAGCGTGGGCTGCACGTAGTGACCCGGCCGGTCCAGTCGCGCACCGCCGACGAGGATCTCGCCTCCCTGCTCCCGGATGGTCTCGAGGGCCTGCTCGTAGTGCTGAACGGCAGCCTCGTCGATCAGCGGCCCGACGAGGGTGCCCTCGTCGAGCGGGTCTCCGATCGACATCGTGCGGTAGACCTTGATCAGCTTCTCTACGAATGCCTCGGCGATGTCTGCGTGGACGAACAGCCGGCGCGTGGTCGTGCACCGCTGGCCGGCGGTCCCGCAAGCGCCGAACACGACCCCGCGGAGAGCGAGCTCGAGATCCGCGTCGCGGTTGACGATGACGGCGTTGTTGCCGCCCAGCTCGAGCAGCGAGCGCCCCAATCGGGAGGCCACCACCTGGGCGACGTGCCGGCCCATCCGCGTGCTCCCAGTGGCGCTGATCAGCGGCAGGCGCCGGTCGGCGATCATGGTCTCGCCGACCGTCGCGTCTTCGCCGATGACGAGGTTCAGCACGCCACCCCAGCCGTGCTGCTCGAACACCTCGGCGCAGATCCGGTGCGTCGCGATCGCGGTGAGCGGCGCCTTGAGCGACGGCTTCCAGATCAGGGTGTCGCCACAGGCCGTCGCCACCATCGCGTTCCACGCCCAGACGGCATTGGGAAAGTTGAACGCCGTGATGATGCCCACGACGCCGAGCGGGTGCCACTGCTCGTACATGCGATGGCCGGGGCGCTCGGAGTGCATCGAGCGACCGTAGAGCTGCCGGGACATGCCTACGGCGAGATCCGCCATGTCGATCGACTCCTGGACCTCTCCGAGCCCCTCGGACAGGAGCTTGCCCACCTCGAGCGTGATCAACCGGCCGAGGTCGTCTTTGTGGGACCTCAGGGCGTGGCCCACCTCCCGCAGGATCTCGCCACGCTTCGGGGCGGGGACGCTGCGCCACTCCCGGAACACACGCTGCGCCTCGGTCACCACCGTCTCGTAGTCGTCGACCGTGGCCAACCGGACCTTGGCGATCTCAGCGCCGTCGATCGGCGAGGTGATCGACCGCTCCGCGCCGGAGGTCTCCAGGAAGCCCGACGTGGTGGCTGCGCCGGAGTTGATCGCCTCGATGCCGAGCCGGTTGAGGAAGTCGCGCATGGTGCCCTCTCCGCAAGGAGCAGCAGCGGTATCCAGCCGGACGACTTCTGGCCCGTGATGCCCGAAGCGGTTGGATATGACCGCGCAGCTGGAGGCCCGGTGGCTCTTGACCCGGTGCACGACGACCCCGCCGAGCTCTTCCGGCGGATCCAGGAGATGGACGAGGCGAGCGCCCTCGAGCGGCTCGGACAGCTCGTACCCGAGCTCATCCGGCACAACCGCCTCTACCACGAGCTCGATGCGGCAGAGATCTCCGACCGCGCCTACGACCTCCTCTACCGCGAGCTCGAGCTCATCGAGAGCCGCTTTCCCCACGCGATCCGCGACGACTCGCCCACCCGCCGCGTCGGCAGCGTGCCTGTCGTCGCGCTCGCCGAGTTCGAGCACCGCGTCCCCATGCTCTCGCTGGCGAATGCGCTCACCGAGGAGGAGCTCCACGACTTCGAGAGCCGCATCCGCCGGCTGCTCGGCGATCAGGCTCCCGAGGCGATCCGCTACCTGGTCGAGCCGAAGCTCGACGGGCTCGCGGTCGAGCTCGTCTACGAGGGCGGCCTGCTCACCGGCGCGGGCACCCGCGGCGACGGCAGCGTGGGCGAAGACGTGCTCCACAATGTCCGCACCATCCGAAACGTGCCCCAGCGGCTGCTCGGCGCCGAACCCGACACAGAAGCCGACCTCCAGGTCCCGGACCGCCTTTCCGTTCGGGGCGAGATCTTCTACCCCCTCGCCGGCTTCGCCCACATGAACGAGCGCCGCGTCGCGGCGGGCGAGAAGGCCTTCGAGAATCCACGAAACGCGGCCGCAGGCGCCATTCGGCAGCTCGATCCCGCCGTGGCCGCGGCTCGGCCGCTCACCTTCCTCGCGCACAGCTTCGGGGAGTGCGAGGGCGCCGAGATGCCGCCATCGCAGCTCGCGCGGCTCCAGCGAGTCGCGTCCTGGGGTGTCCCCACGAACTCGCTCAACCGGGCATGCGAGGGACTGGATGCGGTGATCGCGCGCATCCACGAGCTGGGCGAGCTCCGCCACGACCTCGAGTACGAGATCGACGGAGCGGTCGTGAAGGTCGACGACATCGCGCTACAGAACGCGCTCGGAACGGTCACCCGCTCGCCTCGGTGGGCCATCGCCTTCAAGTTTCCGCCCGAGCAGGTCCTCACCACGCTCACCGCCGTCGGCTTCCAGGTCGGCCGGACCGGTGCAATCACCCCCGTGGCACACCTCGAGCCAGTTCGCGTCGCGGGCGTCACCGTCAGTCGTGCAACCCTGCACAATGAGGATCAGATCGTCTTGCTCGACCTCAGGGTTGGCGACCAGGTGGTGATCGAGCGGGCGGGCGACGTGATTCCAAGGGTGGTCCGCGTGGAGCTCGGCGAGGGTCACGCCGCCCGTCCTGCACCGCAGTTCCCCGAGGCGTGCCCCGAGTGCGACACGCCGCTCCTACGGGACCCCGAGCAGGCCGCAATCCGCTGCCCCAACCAGCTGTCCTGCCCCGCCCAGCTCCGCGCCTCCGTCCGTCACTTCGCCTCCCGGAGCGCCATGGACATCGAGGGACTGGGGCACAAGCTCGTCGACCAGCTCGTGGGCCGCGGGCTGGTGCAGCGGGTCAGCGACCTGTTCTTGCTCACCCGTTCCCAGCTCACCTCCCTCGAGCGCATGGGCGCGCGGTCGGCCGACAACCTGCTCGGTTCTATCGAGCGGTCCAAGGCTCGCCCGCTCGACCGGGCGCTCCACGCCCTCGGGATCCCCGAGGTAGGCACGGCGACCGCGAGGGACCTCGCCCGGTGGTTCGGCAGCCTCGATGCCCTCGTGGCCGCATCCGAAGAGGACCTCGTCGCCGTCCACGGCATCGGCAGCGTCGTGGCCAAGCACATCCGGAAGTTCTTCTCGGATGTTCACTTCACCGACGAGGTGGACCGGCTTCGGCGCGCCGGCGTCCAGTTCACGCCCGTACCGGTGTCGCGTCCCGCCACCGTCGAAGAAGCGACCGACGAGGAGGAGGGCGCGGCAGTCGCCGGAAAGGTTTTCGTGCTCACCGGGACCCTGCCCACCCTCGACCGGTCCGAGGCCACCGCCCGCATCGAAGCGGGAGGGGGGAAGGTCACGAGCAGCGTGTCCAAGAAGACGAGCTACGTCGTTGCTGGGGATAAGGCAGGAAGCAAGAAGGCAAAGGCTGAGTCCCTCGGCGTCCCCGTGATCGACGAGGCGGCCCTCGTGGCCCTTCTCGAAGGCGAGGCGCCGTCGAATTGATGCGAATGGCTGGCTTGCCGGGGACTCTCGTGGTTACCGAGTTTCCTCAAGCCACCGCTCGCTCCGTCCCACGGAGCGTGGCCCATCCCGCCCCCGCGCCCCGCGTTCCGCTCTGGACCCCGAATGTCCGACATCGACTTCCCTGCGCTTCACCAGATGCCGGTCGCCGACCTTCGGAAGCTCGCGCGGGAGCTCCAGATCCCGGAGGCGGATCAGATGCGCGGCTGGGACCTCGCGTTCGCGGTGGGCTGCCAACAGGCAGAGCGGCGGGGCTCGACTGCGAGATACGGCCGGGGCGTGCTGGAGGTCAAGGGGGATTACGGATTCCTGCGGGCCGCCACGAACAGCTTCCTGCCAGGACGAGACCACGACATCTACATGTCGCAGACGCAGATCCGTCGCCTCAAGCTTCAGACAGGCGACACCGTCATCGGCACCATCCGCGAGCCAAAGGACAACGAACAGCACCTGGCCATGTTGCAGGTCCTGTGCATCACCGGGGACAGCCCCGACCACCCTCCCCCGGACTTCGATCGCCTCCCGACGGTGCACCCCGAGGAGCGCCTCCGACCCTCCGACAACGGGGTGCTCCGAGCCGTCGACTATGTGTCCCCGGTGGGGCTCGGGCAGCGAGGCCTGCTCGTGGCTCCTTCCCGATGCGGCCACGAAGCCCTCCTCCGCTCGATCGCCGCGCTGTTCACGCGCGACGAGGATCTGCATGTCACCGTGCTCCTGTCGGGGGAGCGTCCAGAGGAGATCGACACCTGGCGAAGGCACGACCAGGTCGAGGTCGTCTCCACCCCCGGCGACGAGGCAGCGGCTCGCCACGTCCAGGTCGCCGAGATCGCCTTCGAGCGAGGCAGGCGCATGGCGGAGCGCGGCTACGACGCCGTGCTTCTGGTCGACAGCCTGTCCCGGCTGCTGCGCTTCTGTCTCGCCGACCTCACCCCCTCCGACAAGACTGTGGAGGGCATCGACAGCGCGTCCCTTCAGCGCGTGAGGCGGTGGTTCGGATCTGCCCGGGCATTCGAGGAGGGCGGGTCGCTGACCATCCTGGGGGTGATCGGTGGCGAGCCGGGCCACGGACTGGAGGCGGGCCTCCTGAACGACCTCGTGGACATGGCGAACTGGGAGCTCCGGTTGTCACGGGAGCTGGCCGAGCGAGGACTGGAGCCGCCGATCGAGGTCGGAAGCTCCTCCACGCGGTACGCCGAGAAGCTGCTCGACGACAAGGAGGTCATGGCTCGGCGCAAGTGGCGCGCGTCGCTCTCGGGCGACCCCCTCAAGGACCTGCAGGCCCTGCTGAAGATCGCCAGGAAGGGCGACAGCGCTTGAAGATGGCCAGGAGCTGACCACCAGGCTACTGCCCGCTCCGACCGCTCACCTGGAATCGCCGGCGTTCCCGGGCTCTTCGCTCCGTCGGTGACGGGGCAGGTATCGTGCACCATCTCGGGTTTCACAACCCAGTGGGTCTCTGGCTGGCCCTCTTGCCGCTCGTGGTCAACCTCGGCCTGCTGGCCCGGGTCGCCCCGCGCGCCACGGAGTCCCGCGCCGCGCGCCTGCTGACCCTGTTCCTCGCCTCCATGATCGTGTGGCTACTCGCCGATGTGGCGGCCCGCTCCATCGTCGACGAGCCTACCGCCCACGCTTGGCGCAGCCTGCTCCGCCCCGGGCAGTTCTTCGCGGTGGCCACGGGGGTCCACTTCGCCCTGTGCTTTGCCGGCCGATCGGACCTCGCCGACCGAACCGAGACGCTCGCCGTCCTCTATGGTCCTGCGGTCCTCGGGCCCGCCCTGTACGCGGGAGGCTGGCTCCCCGAGTCTCTCGTGCCCGCTCGGACATGGGGATGGGTGGCGGCGGCGCGAGCGGACGGATTCCTCGGGGCGTTGCTCGCCGGCTGGTACACCGCCTCCGCGGTCGGTGCGCTGGCGGTCCTCCACGTCCACACGAGGCGATCCCGTGGAGTACACCGGCAGACCGCGCAGTGGGTCGCGTGGGCGGCGGCCGTCTCCGTGTCCGTCGCGCTGCTCACCGAGGGCCTCCTGCCGGCGCTCGGCCTCGGGCCCACACCGCTCGCCGCCACCGCCCTGTCCGTCTTCGCCGTAGCTTCATGGGCGGGCCTCCGGCGCCGCCGTGTGCTCGACTTCGACGACCCCGCGGCCGTCTCCGAGCTCGTGCGCCACGCGGGCGATGCGATGATGGTGTTCGACCGACACGGCCAGCTCCGGCTCGCCAACCCTGCCGCCAGGCGGATGTTCGGCCTCGAGGGAGGCGCGGCCCAGCGCGTCGACGACCTCTTCCGCAGTCCTCTCGAAGCGCGCACCTTCCTCGCGGGGGCCTGGGCGCGCGCACTTGCGGGAGCCCACCTGCGCGACCTCCCGCTGACGCTGGAGGATCCGCACGGTAGCGCTCTGAGCTGCCTCGTCACGCTGTCCGCGGCTCGGCGCGGCCGCCGGCGGGTCGTCGCGCTCCGGGTGCGCGACATCTCCGAGCAGCTCGAGGTCGAGGCCGAGCTGCACCGCGCACGGGTGCAGGTCGACCAGGCGCGCGCCACCGATGGACCATGGATCGCGCACCTGTCCGATGAGCTTCGGGAGCCCGTCCACACCATCCTGGGGTGCGTCCAGCTCATGTCGGCGGCTCCCGAAGACGGCTCCGCTCGCCAGGACCTGCTGCAGCGGGTCGAGGCCAGCGCGAGCCAGCTCCAGCGTCTGCTGAGCGACGTCATCGACATCTCGCGGATCGAGTCCGGCACCCTCGAGCAGCGCCCGGAGTCCGTCGATCTGGCGCAGACCATCCGCGCTCTCAGCCCGCTCTGCCGGCAGCTCGTCAAGCCCCACGACAACGAGATCGACGTGGTCGCGTCGACGCCGGCGCGAGCCTCTGCCGATCCCGCACGGGTGCGCCAGGTCGTGCTCGGGGTGGTGGGCTTCCTCACCCACGTCGCCCACCGGCAGACCATCCGGATCGAGGCCTATCCCCAGGCCGATCAAGCATGCATGCGCTTCGAGCTCCCGCGCACCACGCTCGGCGAGAGCCAGCTCGCAGCCGCGCTCGACCGGGTCCCTCGGGGCGGGGGGGACAAGCCTCCACGCCTCGCGCTGTCGCTGTGCCGGCGCCTGTGCCAGGTCATGGGTGGGGAGCTCACCGCCCTGAGCGACATCAGCTACGGCACGCGGTTCGCTGTCCGGCTCCCCCGTGACTCCGCCGCTTGACGCAGGGCTCGGATCGGGTCAAGAGACCGGGTCCTGTCGAGGCGACCGCCACTCGTGCGCGCGTTCCCGCGAGCGCGGCGCCGACCCGTCCCGACCCAGATCGATCGAGCCGACCGACAACCGGCGCGCCGCGCCCGCGGTCCGATGGAGCCATCCGATGAAGGCCGACATTCATCCCGAATACCGCTACGTGGTCTTCCGCGACGTCAACAACGGGTTCGAGTTCCTCTCGCGGTCCTGCGCCGTCGCGCGCGACACCACCGAGTTCGAGGGCCAGGAGTACCCGCTGATCGTGCTCGACATCTCGAGCGAGAGCCACCCCTTCTACACCGGCACCCAGCGGATCATGGACTCCGAGGGCCGCGTGGAGCGCTTCATGCGCAAGTACGGGTTCGGTGGCGGCGCGAGCCAGGAGGCCGCAGCCGAGGAGGCCACGCCCCCTGAGGCCGTAAGCGAAGCAGCGGCGGAGGCTCCGGCCGAGACCGAGACCGAGACCGAGACCGCCGCCGAGGAGACCCCGGCCGACCCGACCGAGACGGCGCCCACCGAGGGCTGATGCTCGACAAGAAGCCAGCCTTCGAGTCCAGGCTCGAGGCCCTCGACCGCCAGCTGATGGACCCGGCGATCGCGTCGGATGGTCGCAAGCTCCGCGAGGTCTCGACGGAGGCCGCGCACGTGCGCGACATCGTCGAGGCGTTTCGCGAGTTCGAGCGAGTCCAGCAGGAGCTCGTCGACGCTCGCGAGATGATCAGCGCGAGTGCCGACGAGGAGATGCGGGAGCTCGCTCGGGAGGAGGCCGCGGCGCTCGAGGAGCAACGCGAGGCGACGGTCCAGCGGCTGCGGCTGCTCCTGCTGCCGCGAGACCCGTTCGAGGGCCGGCCGCTCATGCTCGAGATCCGGGCCGGCACCGGGGGCGACGAGGCGGCGCTGTTCGCGTCGGATCTGCTCCGGATGTACCAGCGCTTCGCCGAGGCGCGTGGGCTGCGGCTCGAGGTCATGGCCACGAGCCCGATCACGGTGGGCGGCGGCTCCGGGAAGTCGCTCACAGGCCTGAAGGAAGCCGTTGCTGCGGTGAGCGGAGACGACGCCTACAACCTGCTGCGCTTCGAGTCCGGCGTCCACCGCGTCCAGCGCGTGCCCGCGACCGAGTCGCAAGGGCGGATCCACACCTCCGCGGCGACTGTGGCCGTGCTCCCCGAGCCGGACGACGTCGAGGTCCACATCGACAACAAGGACCTCCGGATCGACACGATGCGGGCCGGGGGGCCGGGCGGGCAGTCTGTCAACACCACCGACAGCGCGGTCCGCATCGTCCACGAGCCCACCGGCATCACCGTCATCTGCCAGGACGAGAAGTCGCAGCACAAGAACAAGGAAAAGGCGATGCGGGTGCTCAAGGCCCGGCTGCTCGAGAAGCAGCAGGCGGAGGCTCACGAGAAGGAGTCGGCGGCCCGCAAGGCGATGGTGGGCTCCGGAGACCGGTCGGAGCGGATCCGAACCTACAACTTCCCGCAGAATCGCCTGACCGATCACCGGATCGGTCTCACGCTGTACAAGCTCGACCAGGTCGTGGAGGGGGATCTGACCGAGCTCATCGACGCCCTGTCGGCGGAGCACCAGGCGCAGCTGCTGCAGGACCAAGGCCTCGCTTGAGCACGCCGTGCTAACCCTCGTCGACGTCCTCACGCGCACGGAGCGCTGGCTGCGCGAGCGGGAGGTCCCGTCCCCGCGCCTCGAAGCAGAGATGATCCTCGCGCACGTCCTCGGGGTGGAGCGCCTCCAGCTCTATCTGTCCTACGATCGCCCGCTGACCGACGCCGAGTTGAAGATGCTGCGGCCCCTCGTGGCGCGTCGCGGCGACCGGGAGCCACTCTCCTGGATCCTGGGCTCGCGGGGGTTCCACGACATCGAGCTGCTCGTACAGCCCGGCGTGCTCGACCCCCGACCCGACACCGAGGTCCTGGTCGAGGCCGTCCTCGCGTGGATTCCCGCAGAGGGCGAGGATCCGGTCTACGTGGCCGACGTGGGATCGGGAACCGGCGCTGTCGGGCTGGCCCTCGCCGTCGCGCGCCCGCAGGTGCGGCTGTACGCCGTCGACATCGACGATGTGGCCCTGCGGGTCACGCGGCGCAACGTGGAGGCCCTCGATCTCGGGGCGCGCGTGGCGGTCCTGCGCGGGGACCTGCTCGACGCGGTTCCCGAGGCGCGCCCCATCGACTGGGTGGTGTCCAACCCCCCATACATCCCCAGCGGCGAGATCGACGGGCTCATGCCGGAGGTCAGCCGGCACGAGCCCCGCCGGGCGCTCGACGGGGGCCCCGACGGCCTGGACGTGTACCGTCGGCTCGTCCCTGCCGCGGCGTCCCGCGCCCGGCAGGGGCTCGCCGTCGAGATCGGCCAGCACCAGGAGCAGCCGGTCCGAGCCCTCTTCGAGCAGGCTGGCCTGAAGCACGTCGAGGTCCTCCAAGACCTCGGAGGCATCGGGCGAGTCCTCCTAGTGCGCGTTTGCTAGCATCGGGACTCTCTGGTACACCACGCAGCACTTGGAGGTGCAATGCGCGCTCTGACTTGGCCGGTCATCGGGACCGTCGGACTGCTCGTCCTCGGCTGCTCGGGCGGAGGGGAGAAGTCCGCCGACCCCCTGGAAGACGCCGAGCCGAAGGGCGACACGCTCGTCGTGGGGTGGCAGAGCGACCTCGGCATGCTGCTCCCCGTCGTCACGGAGCGAGCCGCCGACAACCAGCTCAACTCTGCCTTGTCGATGCCCACCGTGAAGGTGGACTTCGACTGCTCGCTCAAGAAGAGCCCCGGCTGGGCCTCCGAGTGGGCGTGGAACGACGATGGCACCGTCCTCTCCATGACCTTCCGGGACGACCTGAAGTGGGAGGACGGCACCCCGCTCACCGTCGAGGACCTGAAGTTCACCTACGACCTTGTCGCCGACCCCATCGTGGCCTCCCCCCGGCTGAACTACATCGAGTACATGAAGGAGGACGCCCGGCCCAAGATCATCGACGCCACGCACGTCGAGTGGCACTTCACGCAGCCGTACGACCGCGACACCCAGATAGCCCACGTATCCCTGCCGGTCGTGCCCAAGCACCGGCTGGAGGACGCCGACCGCGCCACCCTCCGGGGCCACGAGCTGGCCAAGTCGCCGCTGGCCTACGGGCCGTTCAAGCTCGCCAAGTGGGAGCCCAACGAGCGGATCATCCTCGAGCGCAACGACGCGTTCACCGGGCCGGACCACTGGAAGCCGCTGCTCAACCGGGTCCTCTTCCGCATCATCCCCGAGTACGCCACGCGCCTGATCGAGCTCGAGGCCGGCAACATCGACATGATGGAGGGCGTGCTCGTCGAAGATGCCGACCGATTGCGGGAGTCTCATCCCGAGATCGACATCGTGCGGCGCGGATGGCGCGTCTCGGACTACATCGCCTGGAACCTCGAGAACGATCTGTTCAAGGACAAGCGGGTGCGCCAGGCCCTGGCCATGGGCGCAGACGTCGATGCCATGACCGAGCGGCTGCTGACCAGCAAGAAGACGGGCGAGAAGTACGCGCGGCCGTCGGTGGGCACCATCACTCCGGCGCTGTGCGGCGTGCACGCCGATGACATCGAGCCCCTGTCGCACAACGTCGAGCAAGCGAAGAAGCTGCTCGCCCAGGCGGGATGGCGCGACCGCGACGGCGACGGCATCCTCGACAAGGGCGGCAAGCCCCTGTCGTTCACGCTGTCCACCAACACGGGCAACAAGCGCCGCGCCGACATCCAGGTCATGTTCCAGGACCAGATGAAGAAGCTGGGGGTCGACGTTCAGCTCGAGAAGCTGGAGGTCAACCTCTTCTTCGAGAACATGCGCAAGCACAAGTTCGAGGCCGCGCTGGCCGGGTGGTCGGCCGCGCTGTTCGTCGACCCGAGCAACGTCTGGATGTGCGACAAGCCGGGCAATCCGAAGGAGTTCAACTTCACGGGGTACTGCAACCCCGAGGTCGACGCGCTGATCCAGAAGGGCCTGCGGGAGCCGAACCTGCGTGAGGCCGCGCCCATCTGGAAGGAGATGCAGGCGAAGATCTACGAGGACCAGCCCTACCTGTTCCTGTGGTGGATGGACGAGATCATCGCCGTCCACGAGCGATTCGAGGGCAGGAGCATCGACGTGCTGTCGCCCCGCAACCACCTCCACGAGTGGATGGTGCCGCCAGACAAGGTGAAGTACCGGCGCTAGACCGAGGTCGGGGCGGGAGAGACCGTGCTCAAGTATGTCCTGCGCAAGCTACTGCTTGCCCTGCCGCTGCTGTTCTGCATCGTCACGCTGGTGTTCGTGCTCCTCGAGCTCTCACCCGGCGACATCACCTCGAAGTTCTTCACCCCCGAGACGCCCCCCGAGGTCGCGGAGCTGATCCGGGAGAAGTACGCGCTCGACAAGCCCGCAATCGTCCGGTACGGCATCATGGTCCGGAACCTGGCGTTGTTCGACTTCGGCCGCTCGATGAGCGAGGAGCGCCCCGTCTTCGACATCGTGTCGGAGAGCCTGCCGAACACGCTGCTGCTCTCGTTCACCACCCTCCTCGTGCTCTTCCCGGTGGGCATCGCGGTCGGTACGCTCCAGGCGGTCCGCCAGAACTCGCCCGTGGACACCGGCCTGTCCGTGGCCAGCCTGACGCTCTACTCCATGCCCGCGTTCTGGGTCGCGCTCATGCTGCAGCTGATCGTCGGCCTGTACTGGTCGAACATGCTCGAGAGCCTGCAGGCCTCGGGCTGGCTCTCGGCGAGCACGGTGAGCACGCTCACCCTGCCCACGCTCGGCATGAAAGACGCCGTCATGTACGACTTCATGTCGCCCTCCGAGCAGCTCGCGAACCGGGCCAAGCACCTGATCCTGCCCGGCCTCGCGATGGGCATCGCCGCCGCAGCCTCGACCGCGAGGTACATGCGCACGTCGTTGCTCGGGATCATCCGTCAGGACTTCATCCGGACCGCACGGGCGAAGGGGCTGACGGAGCCCCAGGTGGTGGTGCGCCACGGCGTGCGCAACGCGCTGCTCCCCATTGTCACGCTCGTGGGCCTGTCCCTGCCGTTCCTGTTCTCAGGCTCGCTGCTGGTCGAGATCGTGTTCGGCTGGCCAGGCATGGGCCGGGTGATCTACGCCGCCATCCTCGCCCAGGACACCCCGCTGCTGATCGCCTGCTTCTACATCTACACCTTGGTGGTCGTGGCCGGGAACCTCGTGGCCGACATCACCTACGCGTGGGTCGACCCACGCATCCGGCTGGGGTGACGGGTGACCGCGATCGTCCGCAAGCGTGACTTCACCGCTCCGCCGATGACGCGGCTGGGCCTCGCTCTGCCCGGGCTGGGGCACCTGCTCGTCGGCGAGGTGGTGCCCGGGCTCGGCCTGCTCGCCTTCGAGCGAGAAGGTGAGCCCGGGATAGTCGGCGGCCA
>CAYMSU010000155.1:0-12608 GCA_964393165.1 uncultured Enterobacteriaceae bacterium | reverse complement strand
GCTGGTGCTGGCATCCCCGGCAGGCGAGGTGGGGCCCTTGCGCCTCGGGCTCCGGGGTGCGCACCAGGCCGAAAACGCGATGGTCGCCCTCGGCGTGCTGCATCGCTTGCGCGAGCAGGGTCTGCCGGTGTCCGACGGGGCGGTCGTCGCGGGACTCGCCGAGGGCTTCATCCCGGGGCGACTGGAGGAGGTCCGCCCTGGGCTGGTGCTCGACGGCGCCCACAACGCCGACGGGGCGAGGGCGCTCGCCGAGTGGCTGGCCCGCCGGCCGAGGCCCGAGAGCGGGCCCCGCATCTTGCTCTTCGGGATGGGAGCCGGCCGTCCCGCAACAGAGGTCCTGGGGCCGCTGCTGCCGTGGGTCGACGAGGTCGTGACCACGCGCTGCGCCCATCCCCGTGCCCGAGAGCCCGAGGAGCTCGCGAGAGAGGTGCAGCAGGCCCATCCGAAGGCGGTCGTGCGAGCGGCAGGTCCTATCGAGCGCGCGCTCCCCGAGGCTCTCTCCGGAGCCGGCGAGGTCGTCGTGACCGGCAGCCTCTTCGTCGCCGGGGCCGCGCGAACCCTGCTCCGGCAGGCGTCCACGGTGCCTACGGGGGGGGCGTGAGCCTGCTTGCGCCGGCGCACGAGGCGCTGTTCCGCAGGCTGCTGTCCGCGCTCGACCGCAGCACGCTGCACCACGCGCTGATGCTGGAGGGGCCGAGAGGCGTCGGCAAGCGCGCTCTGGCCACCCGACTGGCGCAGGGGGCCAACTGCACGGGGGCCGAGCTCCCGGACGGGCGCCCGTGTGGCACGTGCCCCACGTGTCGCCAGATCGCCCAGGGCGTCCATCCGGACGTGATCATGCTCGAGCCAGACACGTCCAAGGCAGCGCGCACCATACCGGTCGACGCCGTGCGGGAGGTGATCCGGCAGAGCCAGTACCACCGCTACTCAGCGCGTCACCGGTTCATCGTGGTCGACCCGGCGGAGGCGATGCAGGAGCCTGCCGCGAACGCGCTGCTGAAGACGCTCGAGGAGCCGCCGGACGGTACGGGCTTCCTCGTGATCACGCACAACCCCCGTGCGCTGCTGCCAACGATCCTCTCCCGGTGCCAGCGGGTGCGGTTGTCGGCCGTGCCTACGGCGGACATCCGCGCCTGGCTGCAGGCCGAGGGCACCGACGATGCGGATGCGGTGGCGCGCCTGGCGATGGGGTGCCCGGGGCTGGCCGCGGACCTCGCGGGGTCCGGACTGAAGAAGCGGCGGGCGGCCCGCGAGGCACTGTTCTCGGTGCTTCGGGCTCCGCTCCCCGAGGTGTACGCGTATACGTCCAAGCTGACGGGGGGTGGCCGCCAGGCGTGGGCGCCAAAGGTCGATGCAGTGCTCGATACGCTCGAGGAGCTCCTGCGCGACGCTGCCGTCGTCGGCTCGGGGAGCCGAAGCCCGATCCTGCACGAGGACTGCGGCAGCGAGCTGGAGCACTGGGCTCGCGCCCTGTGGCCGGCGGGTGTCACCACCTGCGCCAACGCCGTGCAGGAGTGCCGCGATGACCTCGAGGTCTATGCGTCAGGCCGCACCGCCCTGGATGCCCTGCTCAGTACCGTACGCCGAGAGCTCGCCCAGAGGCCCGGCTAGCACGACCTCAGCTCTCCGAGAGCTGCTCGGTGCTAGCTCTGGTCGGCAGACTCGCCGCCACTCTCTCCAGCGGCGGGGTCCCGGGCAGCGAGCGCCTCGGGACTCAGCTGTGCTGCGGGCGCGTTCGCATCGACCTCTGGGGTGTGGATCGGGAACGGGGGCGTGGTGCCCTTTGCGTTGACCGTACGCTTGCGGTCGGTGCCCATCTTGCGACGCCGGAGGTGGCGCCGGAACTTCGTGATCTTGGTGAGGGTGGCCACGAGCCTCTCCGAAAATGAAACGCCGCTCCCGGAGGAGCGGCGAAGGTGCAGGCGCTTATCGGACGACGGGCGCTTCGTCAATCCGCGAGATTGCGGAAGGCTCCGGCTACGACGGTCTTGTCGTCGCCCCCCATGTTCACGGTGAGCCCGACCGAGGGGGACCCGGGTACCTGGTAGTCGCCGCACTGGCCCTTCATCTGCCGCCAGATCTCGACGATCTGCTTGACGCCGGTGGCTCCCACCGGGTGCCCGAACCCGACGAGGCCCCCGCCCGTGTTGATCGGCAGGTCGCCATCGACGGCGGTGCGTCCCTCGCGGACCAGCGCTGCCGCCTGGCCCGCGTCGGCCATGCCCATCGCCTCCATCATGAGGAGCTCGGTGATCGTGAAGCAGTCGTGCACCTCGGCCACGTCGATATCTGCCACGGAGATCCCAGCTTGGGCGTAGACCTGCTCAAGGGCCTTGCGGGTGGTGAGGAGGCGGTTGGGGTCGGTATCGGCCCACAGGTTCCCCGTGGTGTGGGCAAGCCCGACGAGCTCGATGGCGTCGCTCGGGGTCTTGCCGAGGCGGGCGAGGCCCTCCTCGCTCACGACCACGAGGCCTGCGCCGCCGTCGGACACCTGCGAGCAGTCGCTGACCTTCATGTAGGGCGCGAGCTCCTCGTTGGTGAGGAACGCGGGGTTGCCCTCGCCCGCGGCCGCGGCGGTCTCGAGGTCCATCGTGACGGCCTTCATGTGCGCGAGCGGGTTGCGGTTGGCGTTGCTGTAGGCCTTGACCGACACCCGGCCGATGTCCTCTTCGGACACGCCGAAGGCTTCGCGATACGCCTTGGCCCGCCGCGCGAACAGCGCTGGAAAGGTGAAGTCGTCGATCTCGCGCTGGCGGGGGTAGTGCGACGCCCGGGCAAGATAGTCACCGCCGATGCGCGCGCTGACCGTGGTCTGGACCTCCACGCCGACGACCAGCGCGACGTCGGTGCCGGCCTGGATGGACTCGACGGCGCTCGCGAATGCGAGGCCGCCGGATGCACACGCCCCCTCGACCCGCATGACCGGCTTGTACAGTAGCCCCTCGTCGGCGCCCACCACCGCGGCGCCGAGGTGCCCCTGGTTGGCGAACAGCTCTCCGACGAAGTTCCCGATCCAGGCCTTGTCGACCTCGCTGGAGGGGGTGCCGGTGGCCTCCAGTGCCCCCCGGACCGCCCGCGCCACGTAGTCGTCGAGAGTGGGGTTCTCGCGCTTACCGAAGTCGGGGTGCTTCTTCCAGACGAAGTCCGGGTGCTTCTTCCCGATGAACGTTGTGATGTGACCACCGATCACGTACGTCTTGCGGCTGAGGCTCATGGTGTCTCCTCCGTGGCGGTCCCCGTACTGTCCTTGATGGCGCGATACTCCGCGATCGCGATGTCGTGCCGCTTCAGGGCCTTCTGCACGATCTCCTCGTCGGCCCACGCGGAGTCACGGACGCGCTCGGCCAGGTCCGACAGCTCGCCCGCGGTGGCCTCGAAGTCGGTCATGTCCCTCGGGTCTCGACGCCCGCTCTGCAGAACCACCAGGACGTCTCGGATGTCGTCGGCGAGCGCCGTTGCGGTCGCGTCGTCGGCGCGCATCAGCGCGTACCGGACGGCGGACCAAGGCGCGATCAGACGGCCCGCGTAGACCGCTTCGGGCTGACTCCGGAGCTCCACGATGAGGGCCGGGGAGGTCTCCTCGTCGGCCCGAGGCTTGTCGGGCCGTCCCTTGCGCCGACGTCGCGCTGGACCATCGCCGGGCTTCGGGGACTGCACCGACGTGCCTGGGGGCGCCGCGCTCTGTCCGGTGTCGGGCCGAGGGAACAGCAGGATGGCCAACACGATCCCCACGACCGCGACCCCTGCGAGTACCCACCGCTGCATCTCACCTCCGCTCCTCGCGACTTGTAGCCCACCTCCCCGGAGATTGCCCGATGCGCCACCTCGCCGACGACCTCCGCGGCCGACCTTGGCCATTTTGGCGATGATCGATTGTCAAGGGCAAAGATCGGTTTTCGACTACTCTGGCCATCCTTCGATCGCGCGACAACTTGGCTTTGGGCTCGATCTTGCTTACAAGTCCAGGGATTGCAGCCGGCGCGATGCGGACAGTTCTGGGTCTTTGGGTCCCGATCGCCAAGCGACGGCTTCGTGCGCAGAATCGAGAGAGGTCCTGGGAATGAAGCCATTGCTCAAGTGGGCGGGCGGGAAGGCGCGCCTTGTTTCCCAAATCGACCAGGCGTTCGGACAGGCCTGCACAGGGCGCTACTTTGAGCCTTTCCTCGGCTCTGGGGCGGTCTATCTGCACCTCAGGGCGGCGAGTCGAGTCGGGGCGGCGGTCCTCTCCGACGCCAACCCCAAGCTGGTGGCCGTCCACGTGGCCGTTCGGGACGACGTCGAGGGCGTGCTGCGCGCACTGCGTCAGCTGCCGCGCGAAGACTGGCGGGAGCGGTACTACGACGTGCGAGAGGCCTACAACGTCGGACCATTCTCGGGGTCTCTCCACGCCGCGCGCTTCCTCTGGCTCAACCGGGCTGGATACAACGGGCTGTACCGAGAGAATCTGCAAGGTCGGTTCAACGTGCCCGTTGGGCGCTACGCTTCCTTGAGGCTGCCGGACCCGTCGCATTTCCGTGCGGTATCGGCGCTCCTGCAGGGGACTCGAATCGTCGCGCAGCCGTTCCAGGCAACGATCCGGCAAGCAGGAGAGGGCGACCACGTCTACTGCGACCCGCCGTACGTGCCCCTCACCGCCACGGCCTGCTTCACGGGCTACTGCGGGCGGCGCTTCGAGCTGTCGGAGCAACGCGAGCTTGCCGAGGTCGCGCAGGAAGCAGCGCGCTCGGGGGCCCGGGTGGTCTTGTCCAACCACGATCTGCCCGTCGTGCGCGACGAGCTCTACCCGCGCGCACTCGGCTTCGAGCACGTCGCGCGTCCGAGGCTCACCCGCGCGATCAGCCGAGGGCCCAGGCGCGCCGTCCACGAGATGATCGCGACCATCGGGCCGATCGCCCAGCCGCGCGCGGCCTGACCCCGGAAGATACGAAGCGGTCATCGACCAAGGGGCCGCGATGTCTGAAGAACGAGAAGACGAACCCTCGACTCCGGAGGCCCCGCCCCGGCCACCGGAGCCCCGCGGGGCCTCGGCGTCCATGCGGGTGCTCGTGCTGCTGTCGGCAGTCGGCGCGGTCCTGTTCGGACTCTCGCTCGCCGGCGTCCTGTACCTGGTCGCCTGGGAGTCTCCGGGAGAGGTCCGGGAGGGCAGCTTCCTCGACCTGAAGCTGTCGAGCGCAGTGCAGGACGCGCCCGCGGCCGGCGGCCTCATGCTGGATCCCCAGGAGTTCCCGCCGGTGACCAGCGAGGTCGCCGCAATGATCCGCAAGGCCGCGAACGACGAGCGGATCGACGGCGTGCTCCTGCGGATCGAGGACCTCGCGGTGGGGTGGGGTGGCGTGCAGGAGGTGCGCGGCGCCCTGGTGGCGCTCCGCGAGGCGGGCAAGCCCTGCGTGGCGTACGCCGAGACGTACTCGACCACGAGTTACTACCTGGCGAGCGCGTGCGACGAGGTCGCGCTGGCTCCCGCGGGGATCGGCCTGGTCCTCGGGATCTCGTCCACCACGAGCTACTACAAGGGAACCTTCGACAAGCTCGGCATCGACCCGGAGTTCGAGCACGTCGGAGACTTCAAGACAGCGGTGGAGCCCTTCGAGCGTACGGAGCCCTCGGAGGCCGCGCAGGAAGCGACGCGCGCCCTGCTCGACTCGCTTTGGGGTACTTGGCGGGCAGAGGTCGCCTCGAGCCGTGGCGTCTCGGAGGAGACGGTGCAGAGCTGGGTCGACTCCGCCGCGCTGTCGCCGAGTGAGGCCGCAGGCCTGGGGATGGTCGACGTTCTCGCATTTCCCGACCAGGTGAAGGCAGGGCTCTCACTGCTGGGCGCGGAGGACTGGCCTGCCGCCCTCGCGGAGGCGGAGCCGGCCAGCGACAAAGAGCTGGCCAAGCGCCTGACGGCGATGGGGGAGTACCTCAAGGACCTTCGCCAGTCGCGTGGCTCGTCGAGCTCCTACGTCGCGGTGCTCCACGCGAAGGGCTCGATCGTGTCGGGGGAGGCCCCCGGTGGGCTCTTCAGCCAGCAGGTGGTGGCCGACAAGACCTTCTCTCGCTGGATCCGCGAGGCCCGCGAAGACGACCGGGTCGTCGGCATGGTGATCCGTGTGGACTCCCCGGGCGGAAGCGGGCTCGCCTCTGATATGATCTGGCGCGAGATCAAGCGGTTCCAGGCGACCGACCGGCCGGTCGTCGTGTCGATGGCCGACCTGGCTGCGAGCGGCGGGTACTACCTCAGCGCGCCTGCCGACTGGATCGTGGCCCAGCCAGGTACGCTCACCGGCTCCATCGGGGTCTTCGGCGGCAAGCTCAACCTGTCTGGCGCGTACGACAAGCTCGGCATCACCCAGTCGACCGCGACCCGCGGGGAGCACGCCGACCTGTTCTCCTCGACGTCGTCCTTCAGCGATTCCGGTCGTGAGGCTTACCGCACGTTCCTGCAGGACTTCTACGACCGCTTCCTCGAGCGGGTCGCCGAGGGTCGAGACCTGTCCACCGAGGAGGTGCACGAGGTGGCGCAGGGCCGGGTGTGGACCGGTCAGCAGGCGCTCGACCGTGGACTGGTCGACGAGCTCGGAGGGCTCGACCGTGCCGTGGCCAAGGTCGAAGAGATCTCGCAGTCCGAGGACCTCGGGCTCGTCCGGTGGCCGAAGCGCAAGGGCTTCGTCGAGCTCCTGCTGGAGGACCTCGAGAGCGGCGGCGACGTGAGCTCACGCATCGTCGAGAGCGTGGGACGAACGCTGGTGCCGCTCGCCGGGTCGCCCCTGACGGCGGAGCTCGTGCCCCGTCGGCACGTCGACACGCTCTGGGTGCTCGACCGGGTACTGGCCGACGGGGTCGCTGCGTGGCTGCCCGGGGTCGACGGGGGCGCTGGCCGCTAGCCGCCGGACCGACGTCACGAAATGTGGTGGGGTCCCACGACAGGCCTCCTTCCGTTACGCTGAGCTTTGTTCGTCTGACGTCAACGTCGTCCTCGTCCAGGAGTCCCCATGGGTCGTTCGACATGGACCGTAGCAGCGCTGGCCACTGTGGTCGGCCTGACCTTCGCGCTCGCGCCTTCTGCGGTCGAGCGCCCGCTTCCTGAGGTACCGGCGACCTCGGTGGGCTCGGGGGCCGGAACCATCGTCGTCGACCTCGTCGACGGGGCGTCGGTACGTGACCTCGAGCAGGTCGAGTCGGTGATCGGGGCCGACCTCGACTGGACGCACCCGCTCGCGGTCGATGAGGCCCTCGCGGAGGGCTACGTCGCGGACGTGCCGGAGGCGCTCGCACGCTTGGCTGGCCACCCCCTCGTCGAGGTTGCTGAGCCCGAGATCACGCTTCAGGCCTACGGAAACTATCCGAACGACCCCCTGTACGAGCACCAGTGGCATCTTCGCGCCATGGGCGCGCCGCACGGCTGGGCGACCACGTCGCGCGGCGAAGGTGTCGTCGTGGCAGTGGTGGACACCGGCGTGAGCAAGGTCGAGGACCTCGAGGGCACCGAGATGCTGAAGGGGGCGTCGTTCGTGCCAGGCGCGTCGTCGTCGGCGGACGACCAGGGCCATGGCACGCACGTGGCGGGTACGATCGCGCAGACCACCAACAACGGGAAGGGCGTCGCCGGCGTCGCGCCGGATGCGACCATCCTCCCGGTGAAGGTGCTCTCGCGCTTCGGGTTCGGGAGTGCGGCGTGGATCGCGGCCGGCATCGACTACGCAGCCGACGAGGGCGCAGACGTGATCAACCTGTCGCTCGGCGGCGGGTACTCCGGCGTCATCCACAACGCCATCAAGAAGGCGCGCAAGCGGGGCGTGATCGTGGTCGCGGCGGCAGGCAACAGCGGCCGGCGCGGAGTTGGGTATCCGGGCGCGGTGGAGGAGACCATCGGCGTCTCCGCCACGGGCCCCGACGGCTCGCTGGCGCCGTACTCCAGCTACGGCAAGGGCGTCGACATCGCGGCGCCAGGTGGCGACAAGCGACAGGCGCATGGTGGCGTCCTCCAGAACACCATCGATGGACGGGGAGGAGACCACTACGTCGAGTACCAGGGCACATCCATGGCCACGCCCCACGTGGCGGGTGCCGCCGCGATCCTGCTCGGTCAGGGGATGGCGCGCGATGCCGTCGAGCGAACGCTGCTCGCGTCGGCTCGCGGGGATGGCTGGGACGAGAAGGTCGGCCACGGTCACCTCGACCTCGTCGCCGCCACACAGGGAGCGGCCACCCACGGGGCCACTCGGTTCGGGCTCGGCGCAGTGATCGCGCTGCTGATCGCCCAGCTCGCGGGCACCCGTCGCCGCTTCCAGCTGGCGGGCGCGGGCCTCGCCGGCTGGGCGGCGGGGGGCCTGTTCTTCCTGTCGGCGCTTCCTTTGCCGGAGCTGTCCTTCCTGGGGCTGCTCACGCGGCCGTTCCTCGAGTGGCCTGCAGTCCTCGCCTTTCACGACTGGGTGCACTTCCCGCTGTGGCTGAGCGCAGCGCTTCCGGGAGTCGTCGCGTTCACGCTGGGGGCCTTCCGGGCCACACGACCGGTGGCGTTCGGGCTCGCCTGTGGCGTCGCCGCGCATCTGCTGCACGGGGCGGCCACGGCCACGCTCGATCCGTGGTGGCTGCCGTCCGCCGTCAGCCTCATCTGGCTCGTGTTCAACGCGACCGTGTGTGGCTTGCTGGGCCTCGGCCTGGCCGGTGCACAGAAGATCGAAGAGGGTAGTGTCCGATGAGCGACTTCGAAGGCGTGCTCAAGCACGAGGACCTTGGCCCCGGGGCCTGGGTCCTCGAGACCGGCAAGGGCGAGCGCCTCACCCTCATGGGCGACATCCCGGCGGGACTGGCGAACAAGCGGGTTCGAGTTCGTGGACAGGTCGTCGAGGGCATGGGCATCGCCATGGTTGGCGACCGCATGGTCCAGGTCAGCGCCATCGAGGCGGCCTGACCTCACGTTAGGGACCTCAGACGAGGGCGGAATGGACTGGCTCGAGGGCCGGAGGAGAGACGTTGGGCATCCGCGTACGAAAGCTCGCCCGGGAGCTCCGCACGACTCCGGGTGACGTGCTCGGATTGCTGCAGGAGCTGGGGTTCGAGCGGTACACGACCGCGGAGGACATGGTCTCCGACATCGTCGCGTCCAAGCTGCGCAAGGCACGCCGCGCCACGACGAATGGGCACCCGCACCTCATGGTCGCCAATGGCACGGCCCGGCCGCGGAACGGGAGCGCGTCACGGACCGAGCAGGCCACCGACCTCATGGCGAAGCTCGTCCCAGGGGTTCGCCGAGACACGGGGGGCGACGACCGGCACTCGCCGCCGCCCGCCCGATCGCCCAGACCGCCAGCGGCGGCTTCCGCGGCGCCGGCGGCACAGAGCTCGGAGAGGGCCGCCCTCGATGCGGCGAAGGGTGAGCTCGCCCGAGCGCGGCAAGCCCTGGAGGCGGAGCGAGCGGCGCTCGAGGCGGAGCGAGCAGCCGTCGAGATAGCGCGGAACCAGATCGAGGCAGAGCGAACGGCGCTGTCCGAGGCGCGCGCGGAGCTGGAGTCGGCCAGGGCCTTCTCGGCAGAGTCAGAGCAGGTTCCTCTGGCGGCAGAGTCCCCGAGCGGGCTCCCCTCCAACCCGAGCGAAGAGCGTGAAGGCGTCTCGTCCATGCTCGACATGTTCGATGGCCGCGGCCTGCGCGGCATCGATGAGGCCGAGCGTGCGCTGGCGGCCCTCGCTGGCGCGCGCACCCTGGGCCGCCTCCTCGAGCAAGTGCGGGTCCGGGAGCCCGATGTCTTGCAGCGGCTGCTCTGGGAGCGTCTTGTCCTCGTCGGAGGACCCGATGTGCCCGAGGAGCTCGACACGCCCACCGTCGTCGTGTCACAGGATCGCGCCGACATCCCCGGGGCCGTGGAGCTGACCCGACGGTGCTCTCTGTTTAGCGAGCAGCTCATGCTCAGTGGGTACACCCGGGTCGCTATGGTGGGCGTCGCGCGGCGCTGGCAGCCCCTGCTACGCGCGCGGCTCGACCCCCGCATCACGCTGACCTTCCGGCCGGGGCCGCTGGCCAAGGCGGACCTGGTGCCGAGCCGAGACCCCCGGCACCTCGCGCTCGCGGGCTCCGCAAGCGCAGGCTCCGAGCCGCGGGCCGCCGCCGAGCCCGTCGACGTCGTCCTGACCTGGTCTGATCAGCCGCTCGGCGACGACGTCGAGCAGGCCGTGCAAGGCACGAGAACCCGCGTCTGGGCCATCTCTGCGGTCGACCTGGGAGGGTGGCTTGAGCGCGCAACCGAGCGGCTGTCGTCGACGGGGGGCGTAGCTTCGGCTCCAAGAGCGTCGCCTCGGTGCCGATCGGGCACGGTCACTGGCTACCGAGGCGGATGCTCCGGATTCCTTGACCGAGATCCGGGCCGTACTTACGTTTGAGGAGGTGCGGCGTTTATCGCCGTCGCCGGGGGGAGCCAAGTGAGTGGCAGGGGCGTAGCGCTACGCAAGGAGCGTAAGGGGCGCGGCGACGACCGCGTGCGAGCTCGCGCAGAGGAGCTCACCCAGCAGGGCATGCCGTACCAAATGGCGATGGCGGTCGCCCACGGTCGCATGGACCTCAATGAGGCGCTGGAGCGGATGGCGCGTCGCGACCGGGTGAACGTGCTCATGGAGCGCCACGAGCTGTCACGGGCGCTCGCGACCCAGATCGCCCTCGGTCACGCCAACCTCGAGCATGTGCTGGCGCGTCGGCGGCTCGCTGAACACCGGACCGAGAACCGAGACCGGACCTGTCTCATGCCCGGATCTGAGCTCGCGCTCGTGCTCCACGACGGCCGCACCATTCGAGGCGAGGTTCGCGGGCTCGAGCCCTACACCTTCCGCTTCGACTTCCCCGACGGGTCCACGGAGGAACTCCACAAGCTTCAAGTGAAGTATGGGTACGCGCCCACCGAGTGGAAGAAGGTCAAGAAAGGGGTCCGCCAGGACCGAAAGGTCGCGAAGAACGCAGAGACCCCCGCTGTGCGGCCCCAGGATCGCTACTCCTGCTCTGACCGGCGTCTGTTCGGCTACTTGGACCAGCGGGTCGACGTGGTGGCTACACTCCTCGACGGCGACGTCCTGCGCGGCGTGATCACGTGGTTCAGCCGCTACGAGTTCGGGATGGTGCTGCGCACAGAGGCAGAGGTCACTGTCTTTCGCCATTCGCTCAAGGCGCTGGCGCCGCTCCCGTAGGCGCTCGCAGGAAGCACTGCTCCTCCTGCTGGCATGTTCACGAGGGTGCCGCCCGACAATCGTGTCGGGTATGGGCCGTGGTGCGCGCGCCAGGATCGGATACGTGCGGTTGCTCATCTTGCTGCGAGGACAGAAATGGGGATCGTGTCCGGCGCCCTCACCGTGGCCCGCTTCAGGGTCGTGGGGGACCTCCCTGACGGCTGGAGGGACCTTTACCGCGAGCGTCTCAACGAGTTCGCGTTCCACGACCCTCCCGCCGGGCAGGGCAAGGAAGAGGCGGAAGGATGGGTCCAGGTCCACAACCTGCTCGACGCCGACTTCGACGACTTCAACCGCTGGCTGTACAACGACGTCGCGCTGTTTGCGCTGCGCGTGGACACCAAGCGGCTTCCGAGCAAGCTGTTCCGCGCCACGATGGAGAAGCGCAAGCTCGCGTGGTGCGCTGAGCGGGGTGTGGAGAGGTGTCCGAACGCGGTCACGGCCGAGATCAAGGCAGAGCTGGAGCGGGAGTGGCTCGAGCGAACGCTGCCCACGGTGGCGGTCACCGAGGCGGCGTGGAGCATCTCCGGAGGTTGGATGATCGTGCACTCGCTGTCCGAGGGCGTCGCCGAGCGCTTTCGGCAGCGCTTCTTTCGCACCTTCGGTCAGAAGATCGTGCCCTGGTCGCCGCTCGACTGGCTCGAGACCAGCGAGACGATGGATGCCCTGCTGGCTCAGCCGCCCATGCCGGTACAGCTCGGGGGCCCCGAGGTCCGCCTCGCAGGCAAGGAGGCCTCGTGAGCGAGCCCGTCGAGGGTCTGCCGATCGTCCCGCACGTCGCGGGGGAGTTCTATGCCTGGTTGTGGTGGGCATCCGAGCAGCAGCGAGCGGAGTTCGAGCTCGACGACCCGGTGGGCCGGATCGAGCTTTGGGTCGACGAGCGGCTGGCGTTCCGCAATCCGGACGACACCAAGCTCACGGCCGTCATGACCGGCGACAACCCAGCAG
The DNA here is from genome assembly GCA_964393165.1 of uncultured Enterobacteriaceae bacterium. Taxonomy (GTDB): domain Bacteria; phylum Myxococcota_A; class UBA796; order UBA796; genus DRPG01. Next base: position 467 of record CAYMSU010000155.1, on the reverse strand, counting down.
CAACGCTGGAGGCCCGGGCAGCGCTCGCCGGGGGCAAGGTGCTGCAGGAGATTCGCGTGGCCATCCGGCGCGACGAGCGAGAGTTTCGGCTCACGCTCCGAGGGCCGTCGGCACACATGACCGCGCTTAAGCTGCCGGAAGTCCTGACCGAGGGCGGCGAGGAGGTCTTCTACGACCGGCTCCACCTCTACGAGGAGATCAACTTCGTCGTCGCCGGCCTCTTCCGCGCCTTCGCGCGGGTGCGAACCGGCGAGCAATGGGCCTCGGAGGTGCTGCCAGCGCTCCAGGACTGGATCCTCGGGAAGGACGTACCGGCGGCCGACGCTTGACGAAGCTGGGTCAGTGGATACTTTTGTCGGGCTGGGAGGTCGCGCGTGCATGCGTCGAGGCCCCTGGCCGCAGAGCAGTGATCTGCGCGGTTAGCTCAGCTGGATAGAGCGTTGGCCTCCGGAGCCAAAGGCCACAGG
>CAYMSU010000154.1:0-12683 GCA_964393165.1 uncultured Enterobacteriaceae bacterium | reverse complement strand
CGAGCTCCCGGGCGGCAGCGATGGCCATCCGCTCGGACGCGGTCACCGGCTCGCTCATGGGCCTCCCCCGGGGGTGCCGGGACGGGCGCGCAGGGCGGCCAGCCAGGCGGTGAACGCCTCGCGGTCGCGCGAGGTCGCGTCCCACGCCAGGTACGCGGCGTTGTCGCGCTCGTAGTACCCATAGGCGTAGGAGGGCCGCGCCCCTCCCGGGCACTCGGCGATGGCGGAGACCACGAACCCGGGCACCACGCAGGCGTTCGGGTGCAGGGGGCCGAGGTCGTCGACCACCTCCTCGACGGTGACCAGCGCATGGCGGGAGGCGAGCAGGACCTGCTTCTGCACCCCGATGATCCCCTCCACGAGCACGTTGCCGTCGCGATCGGCGCGCTGTGCGTGCACGATGCCCACGTCGGGCCGGTGAGCGGGCACCGCCGCGAGCACCTCCCGGGTGAAGGGGCAGGTCACGCGCTTCACCGCCTCGGTGTGCGCGGCCTGATCGGTGCCGTCGTAGCCGCGAAGCACCGCGAAGGGCAGGTTCGCCGCGCCAGCATCCCATGCGGCAGCCATCGCGGCGTGGCTGTGCTCCTCGAGTGCGAGCGGCCGGGGCCACCCCCGCTCCACCGCGTCGCGCAGCCGGTGCAGCGAGCCCACGCCGGGGTTGCCGCCCCACGAGAACACCAGCCGGCGGACCAGGCCGGCCCCGATCAGCTGGTCGTAGAGCAGGTCGGGCGTCATCCGGATCAGCGTGAGCTCCCCGATGCCCTGCCGGATGATCTCGTGGCCTGCCGCCATCGGGATGAGGTGCGTGAACCCCTCGAGCGCGACCGTGTCGCCAGGCTGCACGAAGGTCGCGACGAGCTCCTCGAGGGCCCCCACCGGAGTCGGGCCGGCCTTCGAGATGGTGTCGCGTGCTGCCACGTCGCTCTCCGCGCCGGCGGGTGCGGCGCCGGGACGTGTCGTACCCCCGCCCGCTCCCCGCTGCACCCGGCGTCGAACGAGCACCAGCCGTCGAACGAGGTAGGCTCTGCAGCCACGGAGGCGCCACCTCATGCACATCGGTCGTCGCTACTCGCTGATCGCGACCCTCAACTGGTCCCGCAACAACTTCCTCCTCCCCGCGCTCTTCAGTGGTGCCGTCACGGCGGCCCACATGCTCACCCCGCTCGACCTGGCCCTGCCCTGGCTGCCGATGTCCGCCATCGCCATCGCCGTCGCGTTCTACCTCGGGTTCAAGAACAGCGCGTCGTACGACCGCATGTGGGAGGCCCGCAAGATCTGGGGCGCCATCGTGAACGCGAGCCGGTCCTGGGCCTACAGCGCCCGGGATCTCGTGGCCACCACCCACCTGCCCGAGGACACACAGATCGAGCCCGAGGAGCTGCAGGAGGTCCGCGTCCAGCTGGTCATGCGCCACATCGCGTGGCTGGATGCCCTCCGGCACCAGCTGCGCCAGGTGAAGTCCTGGGAGCACCAGGGCCGGCTCTACGAGCGCCACCGGAAGGGCGTGGGGGTCGCGGAGTACGAGGAGAGCCTGCCCGAGGTGCTCGCGCGGACCCTGCCCGAGGACGAGGCCGCAGAGGTCCTCGACCGGCTGAACCCCGCAGCGCACCTGATCGCCAACCAGTCCCGCCAGCTCTCCATGATTCGGGACTGGGGGGTGATCGACGGATTCGCCCACATGGAGCTGCAGCGGCTGCTCAAGGAGCTGATGGCGCAGCAGGGCAAGGCCGAGCGCATCAAGAACTTTCCGTTCCCCCGGCAGTACGCCACGGTCAACTCCCTGTTCGCCATCCTGTTCACCGCGCTCGTGCCCTTCGGGCTGCTCGGCGACCTCGGCTGGCTCACCATCGTGTTCAGCACGCTGATCAGCTGGGTGTTCCTGACCGCCGACCAGATCGGCGACTGGAGCGAGAACCCCTTCGAGGGGCTCGCCAACGACGTTCCCATCACGTCGATGGCCCGCGGCATCGAGCGGGACCTCCTCCAGATCATCGGAGACGAGGGCGAGCTGCCCCCCGTGCGGGAGCCGGCGGGCAAGATCCTGATGTGAGATCGGATGGAGGAGGGCGGTTACGGCCTTCCGAGTTGCGGGGGAGCGGATGCTGGGTTGGCAGATCTGGGCAGCGGTGCTCGTGGCGAGCGCGGAGCCGGGCGAGGTCAGCTGGGACACGATGGCCGCGGGCGCGAAGGCCGCCGCGCCGCTGTTCCCGAGCCGGGTGCGCTGGGAGCGGGCGCCGGGGTCCCACGCGGTCGACCTGCTCGAGGCGCTGCCGGGCTCGCGCGTGCTCGTCGGGCACCTCAACGTGGCCCTCGAGGGCATTCCCGTGCCGGCCGCGATCGAGGCGTGGGATGCACGGTCGGGCGAGCCGCTGTGGGAGATCGACCGACCGTGGCTCGAGGGCGCGGTCTGGGAGGTCGTGCATCCGGAGCCGCTGGTCGTGGCCGGGCGGAGCCCGAACGGCTCGGTCCTGCTGTCCGTCGACCTCGCCACGGGCGAGGCGCTGTGGTCCACGAGCACCGAGCACGATCTCGTGCAGGTCGCCGGTCAGGCGCTCGTGGTGTGGCGCCGAGGCCACCTCGAGGCGCTCTCCATGCTGTCCGGAGAGTCGCTGTGGAAGGTCCCGATGGGCCTGCCCTCCGAGGTCCACACCGATGGAGGAGCCATCCTCGCCGAGAGTCCCGAGGCCGTGGTGTCGGTCGACGCCGGCTGGGGTGCCGAGGACTGGCGGGTCCCCGGCCGCTGGTCGGTCGGCCCCACCGCCGACGGCCAGCACCGCGCGATCTACAACGAAGAGGAGCTGCGCTGGGTCGATGCGTTCGGCCAGGGGCTGTGGAGCTGGAGCGCCGCCGGCGAGCCCGACACGCAGATCGCCACCGCCACGGGAGCCGAGGGCAAGGCGGTGGTCGTGGTCTCCGACCCAGAGGCAGACCGCGTCCTCATCGTGGACGAGGGGCAGGTCATCGGCACCGTGGCGCTCAACGGTCGCCTGGCCTCGGAGCTGCTCCCTATCGGCGGCGTCTTCGCGGTCACCACGGAAGACGAGCTCGTCGCGTTCTCCCCGATCGACGGCGCGATCGCCTACCGCAGCGACCTGCCCGAGCCGTTCCTCGGCTGGGGCCCCAACGACCGCCCCGAGCTCGCCCAGGGCCAGCTCGATGTCTTGCGCGAGTACGACGACCAGATCGTGGTCATCCGGGAGCGGGCCGGCCTCGTGACCTACGACGCGGCGCACTTCGGGGCGGGCGAGCGCAAGTGGGTCCAGCCGTTCGCCTCGGTCGGGGCCGACCCGCTGACCGTGGGCGGCCGGTTCGCGGCGCTCTCCGAGGCCATGGGGGCGTCCATGGACTCGGCCTCGGCGGACGCCGAGGGGGCCATCGCGCGGCGCCGCATGGAGTTCGAGGCCGCCCGCAACCGGGCCGAGGCCCCCCTTCAGGGCCGCTACTTCCTTCGTCCGTTCCGCCGCCCGGCGAGCGACGGCACCGGAATCCACGGGCTGTCGGTGATCGACATGGCCACCGGGCTGCGCGCCGACGTGGCCTACGGGCCGCTGTTCGAGCCGGTGGTGCACCTCGGCGTCGACATCCCCGCGGTAGCGGTCGACGGGCCCAACGGGCAGGTCCTCGTGGCGAGCACCGCGCCCGAGCCCAACACCTGGCTGCGGACGAACCTCGGCGGCGCCACCGTGCCCGGCTCGAGCGTGCGCGCCATCGCGATCGGCGACCTGCAGTTCGGTGAGACGTCGCCCAAGCTGGCCGCGATCGACGAGGCGTACCCGCCGCTCGCGCAAGACGTGGTGTCCGCGGCGCCCAAGCCCAAGCCGAGCCCCACGTCCCCGCCCGACGCAGTACTGTCCTCGGCGGGTGGCGCATCGGCCGACGTCTGCGTGGAGCAGGGGATCGTCGAAGCAGATCGGCACGACGTGATCGAGGCCTGCCTCGATCGCGGCGTCGACCTGGTGAGCCCGCTGCCCACCAAGCGCCACGCCCTGCTCGAGGCGGTCGATCGGAATCGGCTGGAGACCGTCCGCCTGCTGCTCGATGCCGGCGCCGATCCGAACACGGTCGGGCTGCTCGACCCGCGACCGCCCCTCGAGCGCGCCACCGACCCTGACCTGGCCGTTCTCATCGCGAGCCGGGGGGGCGAGGAGCGGTCGGCGGGCGACAAGAAGCGCGCCCTGAAGGACCTGATGCAGCTGTCGGGGCTGCGCAAGCCCAACGGGGCGTGGTGCTTTCACCACGGGAGCCGCGGCCGCGGCGACGTCATCGACGCGTGCCTGGCCAAGCGGAACAGCGGGATCCTCACCCATGTCGATCCCGAGCAGGGGCACTTGGTGCACGTGGCTGCGCGGGAGGGCCGCGTGGGGCACGTGCGCCAGCTGCTCGACGCAGGCGCCAACCCGAACATCGCAGACGCCGAGGGCAAGACGCCCCTCGCGCGGCTCGACGAGCTGGACGAGCTCGACGCCGGCCAGAAGAAGGCGGCGCGGCTGCTCGAGCTAGCGGGCGGGATCTGATCGGGTGAGCCGCGCCGCGATCGCCTCCCACAGCCGTGCCGCCCCGCGGGGGCCCGCGTCTTCGCGGAACGCGCCCCGGATCGCTTCGTCGAGCGGCTCGAGGGCGTGCTCGGGCATCTGCTCCCAGTAGATCGGTCCTTCGTCGGAGAGGTCCGACTGCAGGCCCTCGACGAGCTTGCGCGCGATCTGGAAGTCGGCGTCGGTCACCAGGCGGAGCCACCAGCTCGACAGCTGGGGACCGACCATCGGCACCCGGAACGTCAGGGGACGGCGGCGCTGGGCGCTCGCGACGCGCAGGAGCACCTCCTTCGCGGTGAGTCGCTCGGGCCCCGGCAGGTTGTACCAGCGGCCAGACGGCGGAGGCGGCGACTGCACGGCGTGGACGAGGGCGGCGACCACGTCGCGGACGCCGACCGGGCTCGAGGTGCTCTGCAGCCAGCGCGGAAACACCATGACCGGCAGGCGCAGCGCGAGGTCGCGGACCATGCGGAAGCTCTCGCTGTCTCCCCCCAGGATCATCGCCGCGCGCAGCTCGGTGGTGGGCACGGCCCCCGCTCGCAGGACCTCGCCGGTGGCGAGCCGGGCCGCGAGGTGGGTGCTCATGCGGCCGAGAGGCTTGGGCCCGCCGAGGTAGACGATATGGGACACCCCGGTGCGCGCGGCCGCCTGCCGGACCGCCCACGCCCCGCGCTGCTCGAGCCGCACGAGGTTGCCCTCCTCGCCCATCAGGTGGACGAGGTTCACCACCACGTCGCATCCCTGCATGGCGGAGACCAGCCCGTCTGCATCGAGCACGTCGGCCTGCACCCAGTGCGCCGCGCCCCCGTGCGCCGCAGGCTGGCGGCTCCCCCGGCGGACGATCCGCCCCTCCGCCTCGAGCGCATCCGCCACGCGACGCCCGAGAAAACCGCTCGCACCGAGAATGAGGACCTCTCCGGAGCTCATCGACCACTCGCAGCTGTTAGGGGCTCTCGTATGTCCGAGCCAACGAAAGTGTCGGGTTCGGGGACCTACGAGCCCTCGTCGTTGGCTTCCCGCCGGTTCCGGTTTCCGCTGGGCCTCCCGCTCCGGATGACCGAGCCCGGTGCACACACGCTCGAAGCCTTCGAGCGAGCCTGCGCGCGGCGAACCTTCAACTATCCCGACGTGGGGGCGATGGTTCACGGCGCGCCCGAGGGCTGGCCCGACGTGCGCGTCGCCAACGTCCTGGGCCACGGAGAGGCCGTCTTCGAGCGGGTGGTCCGCGCGATCGACAGCTGGCAGGTGTTCGATCAGCCCTGGCTGAGGCTGGCCTCGGTGCCCGAGCCTCCCGGTCCGGGCGCCCCGGTCACGTTCGCGTCCCAGCAGTACGGCGTGTGGATGCTCCACCCCTGCCGCATCGTCGATGTGCTGGATCACCGCGGCGAGCGCCGCACGGAGCACACGATCCTCTACGGCACGCTCGAGGGCCACGTCCTGGCTGGCGAAGAGGCGTTCACGGTGTCCCTCGACGCCGACACGGGGGAGGTCGTGGCCGAGATTCGCTCGTTCGCCCGGCCCGGCCACCCGATCGTGCACGTGCTCCCGATGGTGGTCGAGGGCAGCCGAAAGCGCTTTCGCAAGGGAGCGATGGCGCGGCTCGCCCTCGCCGCGCAGGGCGAGCCCCCGGCCCCCTGACCGGTCCCTACCAGGGAAGCCCGCCGGGGTAGGCATCTACCCGCGCCACCCGCACGGTCTCGACGTCGGCCAGCGCCTTCTCGAACACGTCGAGGTCGCTGCCGGCGTAGTGGATCGGGGTGACCGTGGCGGGCGCGAAGGCCTTCACACAGGCCGCCGCCTCCTCCGGGGTCATCGTATAGGGCAGGTTCATCGGCACCAGCGCGTGGTCGATGCCCTCGAGCGCCCGCATCTCCTCGGTGCACTCGGTGTCGCCGGCGACGTACAGCCGCCTGCCCTCGATCGTGAACACGTAGCCGTTGCCTCGGCCCTTGGCGTGGAACACCTGGCCCTCCTCGGGGCCGCGCACCACGTTGTACATGGGGACGGCCTCGATGGTCATTCCCGCAACCTGCGCGGACTGTCCGTTGGCGAGCACGTGGGTGACCTCTCGGTCGCCCAGCTTCGGGTCTTCGGCCACGGCCTTCGGTGCCACGAACACCGTGCCCGCCTTCTCGACCTCACGGATCGCGGCAGGGTCGAGGTGATCCGCATGCACGTCGGTGAGCACGACCACATCGGCCTTCTCGGCACCTTCGAGATCGGCCTTGGACCAGGGGTCGATCCACACCACCCTCGACCCGACGTTGAGCCGGACGGTGCCGTGGTAGACGGGCGTGATCTGCACCGGCTCGCCCTCGGTGGCCATCGTGAGGGTGGTCGGCCCCGGCGGGCCCGACTCGCGCGGAGCCGGCTCCCCAGCCACCTCGGGGGCGGCCTCCGGGGCTCGCTCGGCAGACTTGCCGGCTCCCGTGCAGGCCACGCCCAGAACCCCAAGCGCCCACAGCCTCGTCATGTGCTCTCCCGGTGCTCTCGCTCGCGTAGCGATCTCCGGCCCGCTCGCCCATCGGCCCAACGCCTGGACTACCATGGCCGCTCACGGTGGCACACGGGAGCGCACGATGCGGCTTGCGATTGGACTGGCCCTGGCCTCGCCGCTGGCAGGGCTCGGCTGCGCGGGCGGTGGCGAGGGTCCGAGCGACGACGACCGCCCCGGGGACCGTGCGCAGGACAGCGGCGTGCCGCCGGTCGAGGCGGACTGCGAGGTCGTCGCGGTGGCCCCCCGGGCGGTCTCCTGGCAGGGCACCGAGACGGCGGTGATCTCGCTCGCCTGCGCGGACACCTCGGGCCTCACCGAGGCGTCGGTGCGCCTCGGCGCAGCCACGCTGCGGCCCCCGGGAAAGGCTCCGATCGACGTGGCGGTGGCGCAGTCCGCGCCGCTCACTCCCCAGGTCGAGACGGACACCGACGCCAAGGTGTTCTTCCGTCCCGCCGCCCAGGTCGGGACGGGCCGCCGACCGCTCACCGTGCGCGTCGGGGGCCGGGACCTCGACGCCGGCGAGCTGGGGCTCCATCTCGACGCGCCCGAGATCGCCGCGGGCCTGGTCGTCGCCGAGCCACCGGCCCCCCTGCCGTGGGCCCGTCCGGTCGATCTCGCGGTGCCGGTGGGCGACGACCTGCTGGTCGTCACAGTGGCGCCGGATGGACTGACCACCGGCCGGATCCGGGCCAATGCCGTCGACAGCCTGGCGATGGCCTCGCTGCCGGCCGGGGTCGAGGGCGGCGTCCGGGCCGCCGCCCGCTTCGACGACGGGCTCATTCTCGCCCTCCAGACGGCTTCAGAGCCGTTCCTCGCAGTGGTGACCGAGGGGGCGGCGCTCCGCGCCGAGCGCGTGGACGTCGACGCTGCGCTGCTCGCAGCCCTGGGGCTGTCCGACGTCCGCGTGGGGGCCCTGTGGGTCGAAGAGCGTGAGGACGCCGACGGAAACCCGTTTCGGGTCGACGCGCTGGTGCTGTCCGGCACGAACGCGGCATCGTTTCCTGCCCTCGCCCGCATCGACCACGACGCCGTGACCGGCGCGTGGTCGTCGCGGTGGACGGTCCCCTTGGCGGCTCCGGCCCTCGGGGTGGCCGGGCCCGTGGCCCGCGGAGATCAGGTGCCAGCTGGAGTGCTCGCCTTCTCCGAGGACGGGGGTGGGCTGTTCGCCGAGGCCTTCGACCCGGACGCGGGAACCCCGCTCGGCACCACCCCCTGGCCTGGCGTCGAGGACGTGCGGGAGGTGGCGGTGTTCGCGGCCGACCAGGACCTCGACGGCGCTGACGAGCTCGCGCTGGCCGCGCTCGATCGCGCCGGCGCGGTGCACACCGCGGGGTGGGATCTCGCCAGCCCCTCGCTCCAGGCCGGGAGCGCCCCCGCCATGCAGCAAAGCCTCCCGGTCGGGGCACGGACGTCGCTCGCATGGCGTGGCGCGGTCGGTGGCGACCTGGCGCTCCTGCTCCGGGAGGGGCCGGCCCCCCCGCCGGGCCGCACGCCCACCCCCGGGGCCGTCATCTCCACCCTCGCCACCTGGTCCGGGGAGGAGCCGCAGCAGGCTCCCGCCCGCGTGAGTCTCCTGTCGAGCCGCGGCGAGATCGTCCTCACCGGCGGCACTGGGGATCTGCAGGGGGGCTTCGCGGTCCTCACCGGCCCGTCGGTCGCCACCGGTCCAGGGGCCCCGATGTCCGGGGTGGACGCGGGCGGCAGCCCCACGCGCGTCACGCTGCTCACCGCGGGCGGCTGGGAGCTGTGGTCCACGGGCGGCGAGACGTTCGCGACCCCGCCCGACGGTGCTCCACTGGCGAGCCCACTGCCGATCGAGCCCGGACGCGTGGCCGGGGTGCATGCCGCCGGAGGCACGCTCTACCTCGCCGGCCAGCTGGCGGACGGCGCCGGGGTGGTGGCGGTGGCGGCCTCGGGGGAGGTCGGCGAAGCACGCCTGACAGACGTGCTCGACGACCAGCCGGTCCGCGTCGCGGCGCTGCTCGGGGGCCCCGCCGAGGGTGGAGCCCTTCGGCTCCTCGTCGAGCAGCCCGACGACGGCACGCTCGGCTTCGTGGGGCTCGACCTGGAGGCTCTTCCGAGCAGCGGTGCGCGCGTGGTCTCCGCGCCCGCGGTGCCGTGGGAGGTGGGGGCAGCGCCTGGCGCGGCGTGGTGGTCACCGCTGACGAAGCTCGCCCGGCTGAGCGCCTCGGGCTCGGAGGCCGACGACATGGTCGCGGTGCTGCCCTACGAGGGCGCCGAGGCTTGCCCGGTGGCCACCTGGCTGCTCCGCGGCGACGATCTCGCCGTCGCCGTGTCGGGCGCGGAGGTGCTCGCGACGTCCGACGACCCGGCATGCACCGACCTGCTGGTGCCGATCGCGGCCGGGCGTCGGGCTTCGGGCGGCGTCGTGCTGCTGGACGCCCCCTCGGTGAGCGGGCGCACCTGGCGGGAGGTCCTCCGCGGTCCCGACGGGGTCGTCGTGAGCGAGCCGGTCGCCGGGGTCGATCACCTGGGAGTGACCTACGCGGACCTCGACGCCGAGGGAGACGACGATCTCTTCGTGGCGCTCCCGATCGCGGCTGGCCCGAAAGGAGCCGTCGGCTCGGCGGCCAGCGGCCTCGTGTTGCGGGCGGAGGACGGCGCACTGCCCCGCATCGACGACCTCGCGGGGCTGCTCGGGGCGTTCGAGGCGTCGGCGCCCGAGGGCTTCGGCGCGAAGGGTCCCCAGAGCATCGATCTCCTGGATCTCCGCAAGCAGGGCGTGGTGGTCGGGGGAACCGCAGGGGTGGCGCCCATTGCCCCGCCCCGGAGCCTCTCGCCAGTGCGGCTCTATAGCTGGGGCCTCGTGCGGGACTGAGCGGTCAGGGCTCGCCGAGGGAGAGCTCCAGCCGCTCGAAGAGCAGCTCTTCGCCGGGCTGCACGCAGATCGCCGCGTCGACGGCGCTCAGATCACCCTGCACCGGAGGGATGTCTTCGTCGCAGGCCTGCTGATGCACCTGCAACCCGGTGGGCTCGCCGATGAAGGCGTTGCCCTTCCCCATCAGGCCGGATGCCGCGTGGAGGAAGACGGCAGGCCGGTCGCCCGAGGGGGCTCCGAAGCGCATGTTGGCCAGGCGCAGGCCGAGGTCCAGCGCCGTGTCGTAGGGCAGCGCCCCGTCGACGGCCATCAGCGCGTGCCCGCCCACCTCCAGCTCGAGACCGGGGAACGTCCGCGGCGGATCGGGCAGCGCCCCCACGCCGTCGAAGTCATAGGTGCCGTCTCCGGACAGGTAGATCGGCGCGAAGGGGTGCTCCTCGATCGTGCCGCCGGTGACCGTGAGCCGGGCGGGCTCGGCCACGTCCGCGCCCGACGTGACGGCGCCGATGCCCACGCCCCCGCCGAGGTCGGGGTGCTCCTCGTTGCCCTGCAGGGAGGGCTCGCGCAGCTCCAGCGTGGCGTCGAGGACCCAGGCGCCCGCGAAGAGGTTGCCCGAGAGGTCGCACTGCACACAGGTCAGGGCGCCGCCGTCGCGGACGACGAGGGCCGGCCCCAGGTTGTCGCGCGCCTCCAGTCCGGCGGCCTGGACGGAGGAGCCCGCTCCTCGCACGCCCACCGCGATCCCGACGAAGGCGCCGGGACCGGGACGCGTGCCCTCGACGACGACGTCGGTCAGGCGGACCGACGCACGGGCCTCGACGGTGACGCCCCGGCCATTGCCGACCACCTCGGTCGCCTCGAGCGTGCCTGCGCCACCGTCGAAGGAGATCCCGGTGCCGCCGAACGACTCGACGATGCCGCCTTGCATGGACAGCGACGCGCCAGGAGCCACGACGATGCCCCGGGGGGGCGCGACCTCGCCGCTCGGCGCGGCCCCGTTGCCCACGATCCGGCCCCCGGTGACCGACCCGACCGCCTCACCCGCCAGCTCCAGCGCGACCGCATCGGGGCCCCACACCCCGCTCGCGACCGTCGTGTCGACGAGCTCGACGGTGCCGCCGAGGACGCGCACGCCGCGCTCGACCGGGGAGGCGACCAGGACGTCGCGGAGCGTGACCGCTCCCGATCGGATCTCGACCCCGCTCCCCAGACGGTCGGGGATCTCCGCCGTCCCCACGATGACGTCGGCCAGCTCTGCGTCGGGGGGCTCCAGCCGCACCGCCTCGAGCGCGACGGAGGCTCCGCTGTCGACCGTGAGCACCGGCGACGCCCCGACGAGGTCTACCACGCGGACCTCCGCGAGGCGCAGGGAGCCCCCCGTGACCGTCAGCCCGCGCCGTGCAGCCAGCGTCACGCCCTGCAGGACGAGCTCGCGGCCCTCCCCGCCGAGCTCCGAGAGCCCGGCCCCGCCGAGGATCACGTCCTGCGCACACCGGCCACGAATCGTGACCGAGCCTACGTCCGCAAGCGCCGAGGCGTCATACACACCGACCTCGAGGAGGACGACCTCGCCCTCCGAGGTCGCAGCCAGGGTATCGGCGAAGGCCGACGGACCCGCGACCGACACCGCGGTCGCCGCGACCTCCCTGCGCAGCTCGGCGATCGTCGGGCAGCTCGACGCGGCCTCGCAGCCCGTGTCGCCTGCGCAGACGCCCCCGTCGTCGCTGTTGTCGCCGCAGGCACCGAGGGTGGCGACGCAGAGCAGAGCGCTATTGAGGCGGGTCATCGGGCAGCCGCTCCCGGTCGATGCAGAAGGTGGAGGCGTCCTTAGTGGGCGCGTTGCGGACCTCGGTCGTGAGGTCGCGGCGGTGGACGACCTGCTTGCCCCCCTGGACGTCGACGACGAGGGCCCCGGAGGCCACGACCTCCGCACGGGACGCGCCGGCCACGCTCAGCGGCCGCAGCAGCTCGTACTCGAAGGGGCTCGGCAGGATCTGGACCAGGTCCTGCACGAAGACGACGCCGTCCGAGGGCGGATCCGAGTCCGGGCAGCTGGGAACCGCGGGCCCGAGCTGCTGCACCGCCACGCCGTCAAGCTGCGCCCGGGACAGGTTGTAGCCGAACACGCCGGCGTCCCGCACGTTCTCGAGCGTGACGTCGGTGAGCTCGACGGCCATCGGGCCAGCCAGGTACAGTCCGCGCCCCCACCGCCCCAGCGACGCCGCCACGTTCCTCACCGTGACGCGGTCGAGCCGCTGCACGACGTCGGCGGCGGTCGGCCCGGCGGCGGCGATCCCCACGCCTACCGCATTCTCGACGGTCAGATCGCGGACGTCGAGCACGGCCCCCCGCAGCGCGCCCACCCCGACGCCGAGCGGGAACGGAGCGCGCGATCCGGGGGGCAGGTACCCCGCCACGCGCCGCACGGTCACCCGGTCGAGGTCGAGGGTGACCTGCTTGCCGTAGCCCTGGACCCCGTAGTACTCGGCATCCTCGACGACCACGTCGGTCAGCTCGAGGGCGACGGCGCCATCCGCCCGCACCGCGCGGCGCCCCCCGCGGATGGTGACCCCGGCGAGCCCGACCGAGTAGGTGGCCGCCACCCCGTCGGTTCCGTCGAGATCGGCCGACCGCACCTCGAGCACCGGGCGGTCGTCCTCCTCGGCCTCGATCACCACCTCGTCGGGCGAGCACCCCACGATCACCGGCCCGTCGGCAGCCCGGTCGCTCTCGAGGAACAGGCCCAGCCTCGCCTCGTAGGTGTGCGGCGCCAGCGCCACGTACACGCGGGTGCCCAGGGCCTCCGCGGTCTCGA
>CAYMSU010000153.1:0-12690 GCA_964393165.1 uncultured Enterobacteriaceae bacterium | reverse complement strand
GGCGCATCCGCTCCCGCTCGGTGACCATGAGCGTGCGGCCGTCCTCGGCCCAGCCGTCGCTGCCGCCGACGATCCGGTGCTCGGCGCGCCAGACCTCGACCGGCTCCCGGCGGAACCGCGCGGGCAGGCGCATCAGCCGGTCGCGATGGGGGACCTCGGCCACCGGGTCGCCGCCGTCGAGGGCTTCCACCCAGAACAGCGTGTGGGGGGCGGTGGCCTGCCAGGTCACCCCGCGCGGACCCTCGGGCACCCCGTGGATGGGCACCGCGTCGGCCACCGGCAGCGAGGCGACGGTCGCCACGCGCTTGCCCCGGCGGTTCCAGACCTCGATCTCGCGGGCGAACCGCCACCACGGCACCGCATGCGACCAGGGCCCCACCAGCCGCTCGACGAGCAGGTACCTGCCGTCGGGCGAGGGATCCGCGGTCGCGTAGACGCCGGGGGGCCCCAGGGCGTCGCGCCGGTCCGTCTTCGGGTCGACGACGAGCAGCTGTGAGGTCGCGTAGTGGTCGAACAGCGCGTCGTCGTGCGCGGTCTCGAGCAGGTTGCGGGCCTCGTACGTGGAGCGGGGCGGGTCGCCGGAGCCCTCGAGGGTGGCCGGTCCCGCGGGGATGGCCGGCGCCGGGGGCTCGGGGCCGCGGTCGGGGACCACGGCGCGCACGAGCAGGCGCTGCTGGTCGGGCATCCAGGTGGCGGCCACGCCGAGCAGCGGGTTGAGGTGCACACCCTCGATCCGTCGCAGGTCCCCGCCCACGCTGCCGACCCACAGGCCCACGTGGTCGGCGTGCTCGACGGTGAGCGCGAACCGGCCGCCGTCGGCGGTCCACGCCACGCGGTGGACCTCGGCCCCCTCGGGGAGCGGCAGCGGGGTGGGGCTGCCACCGTCGACGGCGACGACGCGCGGCGACGTGGCCCCCTGGCGCCCCTGGACGAGGCCGAGGCCCGGCCGCACGCGGATCCCGGCGAGCGTGTGCCAGCCCGCCGCGTACTCGGCGAGCGGGGGGTACGTGACGGGATCGGCGAGCAGCAGGTGCGTGCCGGTGGGCGCGGTCCACGCCCACGGCAGGCGCGGGGCGTGGAGCACCTCGAGGATCTCGGAGGGCGGCTGCTGCCACTCGGTGGCGGCAGCGGGGGCGAGGGCGAGGGCAGCAAGCAGACAGGACCACGTCATGGAGAACTCCGGGGGGCCGGTGCCCGAGGGGGCGGGGCGAGCTCGTACAGCTGGACGCGCAGCGGGCTCGTCCCGCCGCTCGGCGCGCGCTCCAGCGCCGCCACCCAGCTCTGGTGCAGCGGCAGGGCGTCCCCGAACACGTCCGCCGACGCGATCGGCACGGGCTCGCCGGTGGCCGAGGACCACGCGAGCAGGCGGCCCGTCGGCCCCTCCCGGTCGACGAGGACGGCGAACGCGCCGTCCGCCGTGAGCCGGACGTCGGAGGCCTCGAAGTCCTCGAGGGCCTCCGTGGGCGGCGCCAGCTCGACGGTCCGGCCGTCCAGGTGGTGCACCACGAGCCGCGCGGCGCGGGGGCTCGGGTCGGCGTCGACCACCTCGACGGCGCCGCCGAGGGCGCTGGTGAGCACGTCGGGCCCGACCCAGGACTCCCGCGGCTCGCGCACGACACCCTCCTCGTCGGGGGTCACCCACCCCGCGGGGTAGCGGACCGCGGGAGCGCCGTCTCGCCAGGCGAGGCCATCGAGGGCGTTGTAGGTGATCGGCCGGGCGAGCGGGTAGCGCCGCGCGCGATCCGGGGCCCCCAGGTCGACGTCCACGAGGGCCACCGCGTCGTAGGCGGTCTGCGGGTCGACCTCGCCGAGCAGCACGCGGCCGTCGCGCACGACGGCCTCCGGCAGGACCGCCCCGAGGAGCGGGCGCAACCCCCCGCCGACGAGCCAGGCGCTGTAGCCTCCCTCGCGGGACTCGGGCTGCAGGAGCACGACGGCCCGACCGGCCCCCGCCTGCACCACGCGCGTGCCGTGGGGGCGGGCGGGATGCGGCAGCGGGGCGGAGCGCCAGCCTCCGGCCTTCAGATCGACCCAGTGCAGCGCGCCTTGCCACGCGAAGGCCACGACCCCCTCTGGCCGACGGCCCCACGCGCGGCCGTCGGGATCGACGCCCCCGGCGGGGGGGAGGGGCCCGCGGAGCACCACGTCCCGCTCGAGGTTGAGCGCGCGGGCGCGGGGCACCTGGCGCCCGCCGGTGAGCGCCCGGACCTCGTCGGGGAGGAACCGGTAGACCTCGGCGAGCGTGACCCGGCCGTCGTCGTCGGCGTCTGCGGCGAGCGCCTGCACCCCGCGGAGCAGCGCCCGCGTGAACACCCCGCCCGACCAGGCGTCGCCCTCGTAGGCGTACTCGTACCCGGAGCTCGCCCCGAGCGTGGACGTCCCGCTGCGGCGGCCCACCTCCGCGAACAGGGTCTCGATCCGGTCGAGGGCGTCGCGTGCGGTGGGCAGGCGGTCGAGTGGCCCGATCCGGGTCGACCGCACGCCCTCGGGCAGCGCTCCGCGGCCGTCGGCGAGCTCGGGCCGCCCCGCGTGGCAGGTGTCGAGCAGGAGCACCCGCTGCCGCGCGGGCATCGCGGCCAGCGCGGCGTCGAGCGCCTCGCCGGGGATCCCCGTCTGGTCGGCGTCGGTCAGCGCCAGGTCGTGGGTGCCGAACACGTACTGGCCGCTCTCGGCGACCACCCCGTGGCCGGCGAAGTAGGCGATCACCGTGTCGTCGGGGTCGGTCGAGGCGAGGGCGGCGAGCGCGGTGCGGATCCCGTCCGCGGTCGCCTGCGCGTCGGTGAGCACCTGCACGCTGGAGCCGGGGGGCAGGAACCGGGCGTCGCCGAGGATGTCCGCGACCGCGGCCGCGTCCTTGGCGGGCCAGCGGAGGTCCAGGGCGTCGTCGGCGTAGTCGGCCACGCCTACCGCCAGCAGGTGCACGCGCCCTGGCGCGTCGCCCACCCGCGCCACGTGGAGGTACAGGGGGTGGGACCGACCGCCGGACGCGTCGCGGACGGCCAGCTCGAGGGTGTTGTCGCCCGAGGCCAGGGGCACCGCGACGTTGCCGCGCCACCCTCCGCTCCCCTCGCGGGCCCACTCCGGCGTGAGCGACACCTCGACCCCGTCGGCCCGGACCAGCAGCTCGGGGGGCGCCTCCCCGTCGGTCCCCGTGACGTGCAGCCGAAGGTCCACGGCGCCAGCCTCCACCACCGCGGGGGCGGGGTCGACGGTGAGCGCGAGGCGGCCCAGATCGTCGAGGCGGACTGGGTCGAGGCGCTGCCGAACCGCGACCGCCTCCTCGAGGGTGGCGAGCTCGGCGCGGTCGACCCCGTCCTCCCCCTCCTCGTCCTCCTCCCCCTGCGGGTTGCGGCGGGCGAGCGCGCGCAGCACGAGGTCGGGACGGTTGTAGAGGGGATCGACCGGGCGAGCGGGGAGGATCTCGTCGTCGCGGACGATCTCGAGGCGGTCGACGAGCCCCGGGGTCGCCTGGTAGGCGCCGTCGGCGAGCAGCACGGCGTGGTCGTCCGCGCCTACGCTGACGATGCGCAGCGCGGCGCCGTCGTCGCCCCAGCGCACGACGGCGCCGTCGTCGCCGATCGACCACACCTCCCCGTCGGGGTCGAACAGGACCTTGCGGACGTCGCCGTCGTGGGTGCCGAGGACGCGTGGCGCGGGGTCGCCGGGGGACAGCGCGCGGACCTGGTGATCCCAGCGGGCGTACGCGACCGCGCCGTCGTCGCGGACGGCGCCGACGAGGGCGTTGTCGTCCACCTCCCGGACCACCCGGCGATCCCGGAACAGGTACAGGCGGCTGGTCTCGCCCTCCTGCAGGCCGAGGGTGGTCGCGAGCACCCCGCGGCCGTCGGGGGACATCGCGCCGTCCACCAGATCCAGATCGACGCCGCGCACGCGCAGGCGGCGCCGCTTGCCGGACGGGATCTCCATCGTGGTGACGTGGCGGTGCAGGATCTCCGCGTCCATGGCGATCCGCGGGGCGTCGGCCGCGCACGTGAAGCCGAGCACGGGGTACCCGGGCAGGATCTGGTCGTCGCCGGCGACCTCGCCGTTCTGGTCGAGGGGGCGGGCGCGCAGCTCGGGCCCGGCGTGCCCTCCCACGCGCCACTGCCCGCCGCCCACGGTGCAGGCCCGGCGGAGTCCGGGACGCGCCAGCGGCGCCCGCTGGCTGGCGGAGCGCGCGGGGACCGAGGCCGCGTGAGTCCGGGATCGCGCGTGGCGCACGCCGCCGGTGCGCCGGCTCCACCGCCGCTCCAGGTCGCCTTCGAGCCGCACGCGGATCGCGTCGTCGCTGACGTGCAGGTCGACGGGGCGGAGGGGGGTGACCGGGAAGCGGCCGCGCCGGGCGAGCCGCTGGGCGGCCCCTCCCTGGCGGACGTAGACCAGCGACACGCCCGGCTCGCCGAGGCTGCTCGCGAAGTGCCGGCCGCTCGCCGCGCCTGCCTGGGGCGCGCCCAGCCGGCTCGCCAGGCGCGGATCGCGCCACCGAATCGAGCTGAGGATCCGCCCGTCGGCGGCATCGTGGACGTGGAGCGCGCCGGCCACCAGGCTGAGCGGGTGGTCGCCGCCGGCCACCACGTACGGGAAGCCGTCGGCGGCGGTGAAGGGGTCCGGAACCGGCAGCGCCTGGGTCCACCGCTCGTCTCCGGTGGTCGCGTCGAGGGCCACGAGCGAGGGGGGCCCGAGGGCGCCGGGCCGGTCGACCTCGGCCTCGATCCGGATCCCGTAGAGGGTGTTCCCGTCGGGAGACCCCGCGCGGACCGACGTGCGCGGCGCGTGCTCGGTCACCGCTCCCGACGCGACGTCGACGATCCGCAGCTGGTCGCTCCACGACAGCGCTACGCGGCGGGCGCCGAGCAGATGCACCTGCGGGCTCCAGGTTCCCGTGGGGGCCCTCAGGGCCCGGGCGCCCGGGGTGATCAGGGGCCCGGCTCGCGCGCCGCTGCGCAGGTCGAGGTGGAACAGCGCGGCGTCGTGCGGCTGGGCCCAGGCGAGGCGGCGGCAGCGGGGGTCGAGGTCCAGCGCATCGGCCCAGCGGCGGTCGGTGCCCTCGCTCCAGCGGGCGACCTCCTCGACGGTGTCGTCGGCGGGGGTCCACCGGAAGTACGCGTCCGTGTAGGCCACCCCGACCGAGCGCCCGTCGTCGGCGATGCACACCTCCTGGGGGAGGAGGGGGTCGTCGTCGGTGCGGCGGCGCAGATCCCTGCGGTGGAGGAGCCGGCCGGTGCCCAGTGTGCGGAGCCGGAGCTGCGCGGCCGCGGGCCCCCACCAGAGCTCCACGAGGCGGTCGGTGGCCTCGTGCAGCTGGACGCGCACGAGCTCTCCAGGCACGGTCGGGAGCTGGGTCCGTACGGGCGGGGGGGCTGGCGGGGGCGCGGCGAGCGCGGCGTGGAGCAGGGCGAAGACCATGGGCAGACGGGGAGGGCGGGTCGGCGCACCCTACCACCGCGCCGCGAGCCCACCGGCCGAGGGGGGGCTCGTTAGAGGGGCGCATGCGCACCAACGAAGACCGCCTTCCTCACATGGCCGTGCCCGCGAAGCCCCGACCTCCCACCGGCAGCGGCTGGCAGGTCTCGCACCGCGGGGAGCCCTTCTTCAGCCATCGCACCGGCGGCATCCTCTACAACGTGAAGGTCGGCGACTCCGCCTTCGGGTGGCCCGCGGATCACCTCGAGCCCTGCGTGTCCGTCATGGCCTGGGAGGGCGGGCGCAAGGATCCCAACTTCGCGCTGCAGGGGTTCTCCTGCGTGGGCAACCGGGTGCGGGTGCTCACCGGCGATGCCAAGGGCGAGGAGGGCGTGGTCACGGGCAAGCACGGCGGCGTCGAGACGGTGATGGTCGACTTCGCCGACGACGTGCTCGAGAAGCTGTCCTACGAGGACAAGCTGCTGGTCCGGTCGGTGGGTCCGGGGCTCGAGCTGCTCGACCACCCCACGGTGCGGGTCTGGAACCTGGACCCGCGGCTGCTCGCGGCGATGGGGATCGAGGAGGAGGGGGGCCGGCTGCACGTGCCGGTGGCCGCGATCGTGCCGGGTGGGCTGATGGGGTCGGGCATCGGGAGCACGATGCCGTTCGCCGGCGACTACGACATCCAGACGGCCGACGCGGATCTGCTCCGCGAGCACGGCCTGGCCGACCTGCGGCTGGGGGACTTCGTGGCGATCGAGGGCCACCACGCCACCCACGGCTGGACGACGAAGCAGGGCGGCGTGATCATCGGCATCGTGATCCACGCGGACAGCTTCAAGGCGGGCCACGGCCCGGGCGTGACCACGCTGCTGACGGCGACGGACGGCTCGCTGGTGCCGAGGCTCGTGGAGAAGGCGAACGTGGCGGAGGCCCTGGGGATTGGCCGCGCGCGCTGACGCGGGCGCTCGAGGTGCGGGCGGCGAGCGCGGAGAGGCCCCGCGCTCGGAGCAGGTGATCACGGCCTCCATGCATTGGGGCGTCGGGCAGGGCGGCTACAGTGGGTTCGGGGCCAACCCCGCCGGAGCGTGCAATGTCGTCCTACGTGGCCCGTCATCACGAGTTCACCCTCGAGGCCTACTTCGCCACCGAGCGAAGGCCGGACGCGGGCAAGCACGAGTTCGCCGACGGCCAGATCTACGCGATGTCTGGCGGCTCGCCGCGGCACAACCACCTGGCCGGTCAGACCTACCGACTCCTCGCCGAGCGCCTAGGCGGAGGGCCTTGCGTCGCGCTCCCGTCGGACCAGCGCATCGCCACCGCGGACGGCCTGTACACCTACGCCGACGCGTCCGTGTTCCACGCAGGGTGGGCGGTGTGCGCGCGCCACGTCGTGAGCGTCACCGCGTGGCCCAGGAACCCCTCGTCGAGGCCGGACGTGCGGCGGAACACGGCCCGCGGGTCGGCCACGTCGCCGGCCCGGACGCGGGCCTTCAGCGCCTCCCAGTCCTCGGACCGGTAGCGGTACCCCCGTAGCTCCCAGGTCACGCCTGCACCCCCCGCGAGAGCAGACGCATGGCGCGCGACGATCGGACACCCCGCTCGCGGCGGGCTCAGCCGGCGGCGCCGCCCTCGGGCTCGAAGCACACGGCCTCGAGGTTGTGGCCCTCGGGGTCGCGCACGAACGCGGCGTAGTACGCGGGGTGGTAGATCTCGCGGATCCCCGGCGGCCCGTGGTCGGTGCCCCCCGCAGCCAGGCCCGCCGCGTGGAACGCGCGCACCGCAGCGCGGGTGGACGCGCGGAAGGCGCAGTGGAAGCTCGGGGACTGCGGGCCGCGGGCCGCGACCCAGAACGTACCCTTGCGCCCGATGCCGAAGGCGAAGCAGTCGACGCCGGCAATCGCCGCCGGGAGCTCGGCCACGAGCTCGAGCCCGACGGTCGGCAGCAGCTGGCCGTAGAATGCCCTCGCCCGGGGCAGGTCCTCGACCGACAGCGAGACGTGGTCGATGGTGAGCGCGAGCTCGGGGTGCACGGGGCCTCCGGTCCGGCGAGGACCTACGATACCCCGGACGGCGCGCCTCGGACCCCGCGCTCCCCGACCGACCCTGGTGGGGCGGAGCGGGACGCGGCCGCGAGGAGGTCGGGCGCTCCGCGCTCGGGGGCTGTCGCCATCCCGGAAGGCGGCGCCGCTCGGGAGCGGCGCTGGGGAGTGCTCGCCGCCCTGGCCATGCGCAGGCCCCGCGCCCGGCGCAGGGAGACCCGGTCTCCCTGGACGTGGGGTGCCGAAGAAAGGTACGCCCCTTCGCATGACGTGGTGGACCCTCCTCTTCGCTTGCACCTCGGGGCCCGGCTCCGAGTCCCCCCGGGCCGACTCCGCCTTCGGCACCCCAGACTCCGGCGCCGGCCCCGTCGGGGACTGCCCCGCCTTCGCCGACGGGGCCGTCGAGGTCGCGAGCGCCGGGCAGCGCCGCAAGCTCCTCGTGAGCCTCCCCGCGCAGACCCAGGGCGCGCCCGTGCTCTTCTTCTGGCACGGCCGCCGCCAGCGCGCCGAGGACATGGTCGACCGCGGCGAGCTCGTCCGCCTCGCCGCCGAGGAGGGGATCATCGCCATCGCGCCCGACTCCATCGACCGCAACGGCGAGGCCTGGGTCGACGAGCCCGACAGCTACGACGTGCAGCTCTTCGACGACGTGACCCGCTGCGCGATCTCCGAGCTCGGCGCCGACCCCGACCAGATCCACACGACCGGGTTCTCCGCGGGCGGGGTGTTCACCACCTGGCTGATCATGACGCGCGCCGACGTGCTCGCCAGCGCGCTCACGTTCAGCGGCGGGGTCGACGGCACGAACCTGCCCTACCTCACGCCCGCCACCGACCTTCCGGTCATGGTCGTGTGGGGAGGGCCCGGTGATACGGCCGAGGTCCGCGACTTCACGGTGTCGTTCGAGGACACCTCGCTCTACCTCGCGGATCGGCTGCTCGAAGACGGGCACTTCGTCGTGCTGTGCGAGCACACGAACGACCACCGGATCCCCAACGCGGCGCCGCTCATGCTCACGGAGTGGTCGCTGGTGCACCGCCGGGGCGAGCCCTCCCCGCGCCGCGCGGGTCTCGGTGATCTGCCCGACTACTGCGTCGTCCCTTCGCCTTCGGAGGGCTGAGGGAGACTTCCGCCTCCGCCCATCCTACTGTCGTCCCTCCGCCGCCCGGAGGGCTGAGGGAGAGAGCATGTTCGCGCCGCCCCGCGAGGCCGCCCGCGAGATCGAGCGAAGGCTCCGCGAGTTCCTGGAGACGCGGGTGCTCCCGCGGGAGGCGGAGGTCGCCGAGCAGCTCGAGCAGGGCGACCGGTGGGCGCCGCTGCCGCTGATCGAGGCGCTCAAGGCGGAGGCCCGGCGCGAGGGGCTGTGGAACCTGTGGCTGCCCGACCCCACGCTCGGCGCCGGCCTCACCAACCTCGAGTACGCGCCCCTCGCCGAGCTCATGGGCCGCACGCTGTGGGCCTCCGAGGTGTTCAACTGCAGCGCCCCCGACACCGGCAACATGGAGGTGCTGTGGCGCTACGGCTCCCCCGAGCAGCGAGCACGGTGGCTCGAGCCGCTGCTCGCAGGCGAGATCCGCAGCGCCTTCGCGATGACCGAGCCCGCCGTGGCCAGCTCCGACGCGACCAACATCGCCTGCCGCATCGAGCGCGACGGCGACCACTACGTGATCAACGGCCACAAGTGGTGGACCTCGGGCGCCGGCGACCCCCGCTGCGCCGTGCTCATCGTGATGGGCAAGACCGATCCGGAGGCCCCGCGGCACCGCCAGCAGTCGATGATCCTGGTCCCCCGCGACACGCCCGGCGTGCACGTCGCGCGCATGATGCGCGTCTACGGCTACGACGACGCCCCCCACGGCCACGCCGAGATCCGCTTCGAGGACGTGCGGGTGCCCGCGTCGAACATCCTCCTCGGCGAGGGGCGGGGCTTCGAGATCGCCCAGGGGCGCCTCGGCCCGGGGCGGATCCACCACTGCATGCGGTGCATCGGGATGGCCGAGCGCGCGCTCGAGGCGATGTGCGCGCGCGCCCGCGACCGCGTGGCGTTCGGCAAGCCGCTGGCCGAGCAGGGGATGGTCCGCGAGGCGATCGCGCGCAGCCGGATCGAGATCGACCAGGCCCGGCTGCTCACGCTGAAGGCGGCCCACCTGATGGACGTGGCGGGCAACCGCGAGGCGCGCACCGAGATCGCGATGATCAAGGTGGTCGCGCCGGCCATGGCGTGCACCGTGCTCGACCGGGCGATCCAGGTCCACGGCGCCCTCGGGGTGAGCCAGGACACGTTCCTCGCCCACGCCTGGGCGGCCCACCGCACCCTGCGCCTGGCCGACGGGCCCGACGAGGTCCACCTCGAGTCGGTGGCGAAGCTCGAGCTGCGCAAGGGCCACCGGGGGGTGGCGGCGAACCTCGGGCCCGTCCGCGAGGCCCACACGCTGAACGAGGAGGCGCTGCAGCGCTGGCTCGTGGCGAACGTGAGGGGCGGAGACCCCGCGCCGTTCACGCTGCGCCAGTTCGACGCGGGGCAGTCGAACCCCACGTACCTGCTGTCCTACGCCGACGAGCGCCTGGTGCTCCGCAAGAAGCCGCCGGGCGACCTGCTCCCGAAGGCCCACCAGGTCGAGCGGGAGGCGCGCGTGATGCGCGCCCTGCGCGACACCGCGGTGCCCGTCCCCGAGATCCGGGGGCAGTGCGACGATCCCGCCGTGATCGGCACGCCGTTCTTCGTCATGGCGTACCTCGACGGCCGGATCCTGTGGGACGCGCGGCTTCCTGCGCAGTCGGCCGACGAGCGGCGCGCGATGTTCGCCGCCGTCGCCGGGGTGCTCGCCACGCTGCACGCGATCGAGCCCGACGCCGTGGGGCTGGCCGACTTCGGGCGGAAGGGCAACTACTTCGCGCGGCAGATCGACACGTGGACCAAGCAGTACCGGCGCGCCGAGACCGAGCGGATCGACGCCATGGAGGAGCTGATCGCCTGGCTGCCCCCGCACGTGCCCGACGACGACACCACCACCTTGGTCCACGGCGACTACCGGCTCGACAACCTCGTGTGGCACCGCACGGAGCCGCGCGTCATCGGCGTGCTCGACTGGGAGCTGTCGACCCTCGGCCACCCGATGGCGGATCTTGCCTACAGCTGCATCCCGTTCCTGATGCCCACCCCCTTCCACCCCGCGCTCGGGCCGCTGGCGGGCGCAGACTCGGGGATCCCCACGATGCAGGAGCACCTCGAGACCTACGGCCGGGTGCTGGCCCAGGCGTCGGGCGGGCGGCTGGCGCCCGACACCACGCACCTGCCGTTCTACCTCGCGTTCGGCATCTTCCGGGTCGCGAGCATCCTGCAGGGGGTCTACGCCCGGGGCCGGCAGGGCAACGCGAGCTCGACCACCGCGCACAAGATGGGCCACCTCGCGACGAAGGCCGCCCAGGCGGCGTGGATGGTCGCGAACACGCCCGCCGAGGGCTTCGTCACTCCGGCGTGAGCACCCGGCGCACCCGCTCCTGGCCCAGGCTCAGCAGCAGGGTGGGGAGCCGCGGGCCCGTGTCGGTGCCGAGGAGCAAGGTGTACAGCGCCACGAAGAACGCCCGCTGGGACTGCTTGAGCTCCGGCGTGGGCTTCACGTCGCGCGGGAGCCCGGCCATGTCCTTCGGGATCCCGTAGACGAGGTCCGTGAGCTTCGACAGCGTCCAGTGGGTGTCGAGCTCGGCGAGCAGCCGCCGCACCGCCTCCTGGCTGCTCGAATCGAGCGCCGCCCACACCTCCGGGTCGTGGGCCTCCCGCAGGGTGAGCCGCTCGTCGTCGGGCAGCACGTTGTCGACCCAGCCGAGCGCGCAGTCGAGGCGCGGCTGCAGCGCGGCCTCGAGGTCCTCGGGCGGGTCGTCGACGTTCAGCGCGGCGATCCGGAGGACCTGAGCGCGGTGGAGGTCGGTGGTCTCAGCGGCCGCGGTCAGGGTGCGGAACGGCAGCCGGATCCGCGGGGTGGGCAGCGGCCCGGTGCTCGGCTCGAGCGCGAGCCGGCGCGTCTTCTCCTCGAGCGGGGTCGCCCGCCCCTTCGCGACCTTGCGATCCGCCGCGTCCCACTCGTCGTACTGGCGCCAGATCTCGACCCCGAAGTCGATGCTGAACTTCTTCTTGGGGGGCCGGCGCAAATACAGCCAGCGCAGCAGCGCCGGCTCGATGAACCGCAGGGCGAACTCCGGCGTGGCGCCCGTGCCCTTGCTGCTCGACATCTTGGTGCGGCCGGCCATGCCGACGAACGCATACGCGATGAAGCTCGGCGCGACCCAGCCGAAGTGGGGCACCACGTCGACCCCGACGGTGTAGGAGGAGCCGGGCGTGGCGTGGTCTTCGCCGCCGGGCTCGAAGTCCACCCGCTCGTGGGCCCAGCGCATGGGCCAGTCCACCTTCCACAGCAGCTTGCCGAGGGTCTCCTCGTGCAGGCAGGTCTCCTCGACCTTCCCGGTGCCGTTGCACCGGTACCGGATCGTGGCGGAGTCGGGGTGCCACGCCAGGATCTGGGTGTCGTCGGTGCCGGTGTGGGGGCTGTAGATCCGGTAGGGCCACCAGGTCTCGCGCATCTCGGCGAGCGCCTCGGGGGTCTGCTTGGTCATGAACCGGGCGAGGACCTCGAACAGCTCGGCGCGGAGGTTCATCGCGGCGATGATCGCGGCCGTGTAGGTGCCCTGCCGGTACATCGTGGACTGGCGGATCCACCTCGGCGTGACGCCGATCTCCGCCATGGCCGACTCGAACTGGTGGATGAACCGGCTCGCCCAGCTGTCGTGCTCGCCGTGCGGGTCGGGCACGTCGGCCAGGGGCCGGCCGATGAACTCGGCCATGTGCTCGAAGCCCTCGGGCACCTTGCGCAGGCGATCGAAGTCGTCCCAGCTGTGGAGGTGGTCGACCGGGCGGCCGCGCGCGCGCAGCTCCTCTGCCACGAAGTGGGTGGTCAGGATCTCGCGGAGGTTGCCGAGGTGGATCTCGCCCGAGGGGGAGATGCCGCTCGCGCAGACCAGGGTGGCGTCGTCGGGCTTGCGGGCCGCGGCGTGCGCGACGACCGCGTCGGCGCTCTCGGCCAGCCAGTCCGGAGGGGTCTGGGCCATGGTTCGATGCTCCCGGCGTCAGAACATAGTCGGTGGGACGAGGAGGCACCCCCTATGGACCTGCGGCACGCCGCGGCGCTCGGCGTCGCGGGCAACATGACCGGACACCTCGAGCAGGCGGGCGAGGCCGCGGACTTCGCGG
>CAYMSU010000152.1:0-12715 GCA_964393165.1 uncultured Enterobacteriaceae bacterium | reverse complement strand
GCGCGGGCCGAGCGCCAGGAGCAGCGCCACTCCTGTCTTCTCGCAGGGCCCGGGCTCGAGGTCCCCGCCGAGGCCGCCTCCTGCACGACGGCCGCGGCGTCGCCCCGGGCGTACCGGCCGGAGTTCCGCACCGCGCTTCTGCTCGACGTCGAGCCGCCTGGGATTGCGCCCCGCGCGAGGGCTCGGGGGCGACGGGAACGCTCGAGGCCTGATCTTCCGACATCGGCGGCCGAAGGTGCGCCGCCCGGAACGCTCGAGGCCTGATCTTCCGACATCGGCGGCCGAAGGTGCGCCACGTGGGCGCCCCGCATCCCGGCTACGCTCGTCGGCAGCGCAACGTGCCCGCCGGCCACGTCGGTGCGGTCAGATGTTGATCCCCGGGGGGATGCGGGAGGGCAGCAGGTGCACGTAAGGCGCGCGCTCCCGGTTGCGGCTCGCGATTCGGTCCTCCACGCCGTCGAGGCTCGCGCGGTGGCGGGCCAGCAGCGGGGCCACACGGGGGTCCACGAGCGCGTCGTCTTCGTGCCCGCCAGCGTGCCGAAGCGGGACTGCCCCAGCAGCTGAGCGACGACGACTGGCGCTGCGCCGCGCCCATCGGCGGGAGCGTGTCGAGCCAGTCCCGCTCGCCGAGGCCCTCGGGGGACCCCGGCGGCGTGCCGTAGGCCGCGAACAGTATCCGCGCGGGCCGAAGTACGTGACCGCTCCCCTGGCCCTGTTCGTGAGCACCCGCGCCGAGCGCGTGCTGCTGCCGGTGGCGATCCAGTGCGGGCAGACGCCGGGGGACGACACGCCGATCTTCACGTCGGCGGACGGATGGTCGTGGCGGATGGCCCGCACGACGGTGCAGGTGGCAGACGCGCAGGTGCACCAGGCGGTCCGCCACCTCGCGCACCCCCACCTCGTGATGGAGCCGTTCCGCGTCGCGTCGATGCGCACGCTGGCCCCCGCCCACCCGCTGGCCCGGCTCCTCCGTCCCCACTTCGACGGCACGCTGTACATCAACCAGGCCGCGAAACGAAGCTGATGGCCCTCGAGGGCGGGGTCGACGCCGTCATGGCGATGCCGATCGCGGCCAGTCGCGCAGCGGCCATCGGTGGGGTGAAAGACTGGCACCTGCGCCAGTCGATGCTCCACCGAGACCTCACGGCGCGCGGGGTGAGCGACCGGAGCACCCTGCCCGTGTACCCGTAAAGGGACGAAGCGGAGCTGCTCTGGGCGCCGGAGTCTCCTGTAAACGGTATGACGACCGGTCGGAGGTGGTCATGCGAGCTTCGATTCTCTTCCTCGTCTGCGCCCTCGCGTGCCAGGAGGCCGCGGAGGAACCCGCAGCGGAGCCCGCCTACGACGTCACCATCCGCACCACCAGCTTCGGGGTGCCCCACATCCTCGCCGACGATGAGCTGTCCGCCGGCGTGGGCGTCGGCTACGCGATGGCCCGCGACCACCTGTGCACGCTCGCCGACCAGTTCGTGAAGATCAACAGCGAGCGCGCCCGCTACCACGGCCCCGGCGACAACGACCGGTACGTCGACAGCGACTTCCTCTGGCTCGCGCTGCAGGTCGTCGACAAGGCCGAGGCGACCTTCCCCGAGCTGTCCCAGACCCAGCGCGACGCCATGCGCGGCTTCGCCGCAGGCTACAACCGCTTCCTCGCCGACACCGCGAGCGCGGACCTCGACCCGCGCTGCCGGGGCGCCGACTGGCTGACGCCCATCGACGAAATCGACCTGTGGGCCTACTACCTCTCGCTCGGCCAGTTCAGCTCGGGCAGCCCGCTCGCCTCCCTGATCACCTCCGCGCAGCCGCCCCGGCCCGCCAACCGCGGGGGCGCCCAGACCGTGCCGCCCCCTCCCCTGTCCGTGCTCGACTGGTTCGAGCAGCCGCCGCTGGGCAGCAACGGCTGGGCCATCGGCGAAGCGCGCTCCGCCAACGGCCGCGGCGCGCTGCTCTCCAACACCCACTTCCCCTCGCAAGCGCAGCTCCAGTGGTTGGAGAACCACGTCACCATCCCCGGCACCCTCAACGTGTACGGCGCCTCGCTGCTCGGCAGCGTGCTGCCCAACCTCGGGTTCAACGACCAGGTGGCGTGGACGCACACCGTGTCGAGCACCCCGCGCTTCGTCATGTACCAGCTCGACCTCGACCCCGAAGACCCCACCCGCTACGTCCGCGACGGCGAGCTCGTGGACATGGAGCGGACCACCTACCGGATCGAGGTGCTCGGCGAGGGCGGGAGCCTCGAGCCCCGGCGGCGCACGATGTACCGGTCGCACCTCGGCCCGATCGTGAACGCCCCGGTGGTCGGCTGGACCGTGCAGTTCGCGTTCACCTACCGCGACGTCAACGCCGACAACCTGAACCTCCTCGCGACCTGGGAGGCCATGGGCCGCGCGACCGACCTCGCGTCGTTCGAGGCCGCTCACCGCGACTACCTTGGGATCCCCTGGGTGCACACCATGATGGCGGATCGCGAGGGCAACGCCCTGTACCTGGACTCCGCCGCCACCCCCAACCTCTCCGACGAGGCCGAGGACGCCTACCGCGCCTTCCGCGCCAAGAGCTTCCTGGCCAGCACGCTGGCCGGCAGCGGGATCTGGCTGGTCGACGGCTCCGACCCGGTCTACGCGTGGGTCGACGACCCCGACGCGCCGGTCCCCGGCGCGATCCCCTACGACGAGGTGCCGCGGCTCCTCCGGCGAGACTTCGTGAACAACGCCAACATGAACTACTGGCTGTCCAACCCGCTCGAGCCCCTCGAGGGCTACGCCGACATCTACGGCCCCACCCGGCAGCCGCTGCGGCCCCGCACCAAGATGAACAACCGCTTCCTGCTCGAGGGAGACGACGCCTCCGGGCCCGACGACCTCTTCACCCTCGAGGAGATCGAGGCGGCCGCGCTGTCGGCGCGGGCGGCGGTCGCCGAGGACCTGCTCGCCCAGGTTCAGACCGCCTGCGAGGGCGCCACCACGGTGACCGTGACCGTGGAGGGGACCCCGCAGGACGTCGACCTCACCGAGGCGTGCGGGGTGCTCGCAGCGTGGGACGGGACGTCGCGGCTGGACAGCGTGGGGGCCCACGTCTGGCGGGAGCTCCTCCTCCTGGCGGACCGGCCTCCGGAGGATCTCACCGACCAAGGTACGCTCTACGCCGACGCCTTCGACCCGGACGACCCGATCTTCACGCCGCGCGCGCTCAACGGCGACACCGTGCTGCAGGACCTCGGACGGGCGGTCGTCACCCTGGACCAGGCCGAAGTCGAGCTCGACGCCGCGCTCGGCGACATCCAGTACTACGTGAAGGGCGGCGAGCGGTACCCCCGCCTCGGGGGGCAGTACCTCGAGGGCCTGATCGCGATCGCCGACTACGACGGCCCGCCCGACTCCGTCCTGCCCTTCGAGGCGGCGCCCCCGACCGTGAACAGTCGCAGCAAGCTCCAGGAGGGCGGCTACCAGGTCAACACGGGCAACAGCTGGGTCATGGCGGTGTCGTTCACCGACGAGGGCCCCGACGCCCGCGCGGTCATGGTGTATGGCCAGAGCGAGGATCCGGAGTCACCGCACTTCGCCGACCAGGCGGAGGTCTACGCCGAGTCCCGGATGCGGCCGGTGCTCTTCGACGAGGAAGACATCCTCGCCGACCCTGCGCTCCAGACGCTCCGCCTGCGCGCCACCAGCCTGGCCGATTAGTCGTCGGATAAGCAGTCGGGCATGAATCTCCTCGAGGAAATGCAGGCCTACGTCGGCCTGGGGGAGCGGCAGCAGACGCTGCTGCGCGACTTCTGGACGGTGCTCGAGCCCCACGCGGACCGCGTGATCGATCACTTCTACGAGCGGCTGATGGCGTTCCAGGGCACCCGCCAGGTGCTCCAGAGCGACGCCCAGGTCGACCGCCTGCGAGGCAGCCTCCGGCGCTGGCTCGAGTCCACCGTGTGCGACGAGCGCGACGAGGCCTACATCATCGCCCGGCAGCGGATCGGCCAAGCCCACGTCGACGTCGGGCTCGCCCCCCAGTACATGCACGGCGCGATGTCGGTGATCATCGCCGACACCCACGAAGTGATCGTGAAGGCCTACTCCCCCGAGGAGGCCGAGGTCATCTGCGACATCGTGGTGCGCGCGTTCATGGTGGACCTCGCGCTGATGACCAGCAACTACGTCCAGGGGCGCGACCGCCAGCAGCTGTCGGTCCTCCAGGGCGTGCTCGTCAAGCACCTGAAGTCGGTGGTGCTGCTCGTCGATGCCGAGGGTCGGGTCGCGGCCTGCACGCCCCCGAGCGTGGTGCTGCTGGGCCGCGACCCGATGGGCCTGCCGTGGCTCGAGGCGCTGCCGCCGGCGCTCGTCGAGGCGGCCCAGCTGGCCGCGATGGTCGACGCCGCGCGCCGGGCCGAGGGCGCGATCACCCTGCCCCGGGTCGATGCCGATCGGCGCAGCTTCCGCGTGCACGTGGAGCCGCTGGTGCACACCCACGCCTCCCTGCTCGTGCAGGTCGAGGAGCTCACCGACGCGCTCGCCCTCGAGACGCGGGTGCGCCGCTCGGAGTCGCTGGCCCAGCTGGGCACGCTGTCGGCGGCCGTCGCCCACGAGCTCCGGAACCCGCTGGCGGGGATCCGCGGGGCCATCCAGGTCATCGAGTCGATGCTCCCCGAGGAGGCCCCTCAGCGGCCGATCATGAAGAAGGTGGAGCAGGAGGTCGACCGGCTGAACACGCTGGTGACCGATCTGCTCACCTACGCCCGACCGCGCGCCCCCCGCGCGGACCGGCTGGCCCTGCGTCCGGTCGTGGAGCGCGCGATGGCCCTCGCGGTGGGCCATGTGACCCCTCGGGTGGAGGGCACGGGCAACGCGGTGGGAGATGCGGATCAGGTGGCCCAGATCGTCCAGAACCTGGTCCAGAACGCCGAGCAGGCCGGCGCCAACGACGTCCTCGTCACGCTCGCGGACGGCCGCGTCCAGGTCTGCGACGACGGACCGGGCATCGAGGGCGCAGCGGGCGACATCTTCGAGGCCTTCGTCACCACCAAGACCAAGGGCACGGGGCTCGGGCTGGCGATCTCGCGGAGCTCCGCAGAGGCCATGGGCGGCCGGCTCGCACTGGCCGAGGAAGGCCCCCTGCCGGGCGCCTGCTTCATCCTGGAGCTTCCCACACAGGCCTGCTGACAACTGCATACATCGGTTGGCCTGCATCTTGCTTACCCGCCTGAGCGATGCTCCACGCTCGCCAGATCATGGACACGATGGTTCCTCGGGTTCGCTCCGATGAGCCCTGGGCGGACTGCGCGCGCACGCTCGGGCCTCGCCATCACCTGGTGGTCGTCGACGAGCAGCGCCGGTTCCTCGGGCTGCTCACGCGGGGCATGCTCCGCCGGTTCCAGGATGGCGCGGCCGGGGATCGGGCCCGGCCGGCCGGCACCGTGCGGGTCGACACCCCCGCCGCCGAGGCCCTGCAGGTGTTGCTCGCGTCGGGGGAGACCGCCGTGGCGGTCCTCGACGACGATGGCGAGGTCGTGGGCCTGATCTGCGTGGAGGACGCGGTCCAGGTCGCGCGCTTCGTGCTGCCTCCCGGGATGACCGTCGAGCAGGTCGTACGCGGGCTCCACCGCTCCCTCGACGAGGCCGAGTCCGGCGCCTGGGGGCGCTGGAACGAGCGGCCGCGGCGCCTGCAGGTCGGCAAGCTGCGGCTGACCGACCAGGCGAGCCGCGGGGCGGACGCCCTGGCGGATGCCGAGGGCCCCGTGCCCGTCCACGACGGCAACGGGGCACCGGTCGGCTGGTTCCGCGCCGAAGACGTGGTGGATGCGCTCGCGCGCTGGCTGTCGGGCCGCGCCACGACCTGAGCTCGCCGCCGCGGGCGCTCAGCCGCCGAGGTTGTGCTTGTCGACCCGATAGCGCAGCTGGTAGCGCGTGAGCCCCAGCAGGCGGGCCGCCGCGGACTGGTTGCCCCCCGTGCGGTCCAGCGCCTGCTGGATGAGACCGCGCTCGACGGCGTCGAGCGAGACTCCCTCCTCGGGCAGGTCGAACGGGCACCCCGCCTCGGCGCTGGACGTGCGCCCCCAGCGGATCTCGTTGGGCAGGTCCTCCACCCGGATGACGTCGGCGGGCCCGAGGAGCACCAGCCGCTCCACCACGTTGCGCAGCTCCCGCACGTTCCCGGGCCAGGCGTAGGCGTCCATCTTCGACATCGCGTCGCCGGTGATCCCGGGCACCTCTCGCCCGTGGTCGCGCGCGAATCGCTGGAGGAAGTGCTCGGCCAGCAGCTGCACATCGCCCTTGCGGTCGCGGAGCGGGGGCACCCGGATCGAGATCACGTCGAGGCGGAAGAACAGATCCTCGCGAAACGTGCCGTCGGCGACCTCCCGCTTGAGGTCCCGGTTGGTGGCCGCCACGATGCCGACGTCGAGCGGAAACCTTCGGGTGCCCCCGACCCGCCTGAACGTGCGGTCCTCGAGCGCCCGCAGCAGCTTCGACTGGGTGGGCAGCGGGAGCTCCCCGATCTCGTCGAGGAACACCATGCCGCCGTCGGCCACCTCGAACAGGCCCTGCTTGAGCGACTTCGCGTCGGTGAACGCCCCGCGCTCGTGGCCGAACAGCTCGCTCTCGATCAGCTGCTCGGGCAGCGCGGCGCAGTCGATCGCCACGAACGGGCGGTCCTTGCGCGGCCCGTTCGCGTGGAGCGCGCGCGCGACGACGTCCTTGCCGGTGCCCGACTCCCCCGTGAGCAGGACGGTGGGCGCGCCTACCTTCTCGAGCCGCTTCAGGACGTCGAACATGGGCTGCAGCGTGGACGAGGCGCCGATGAAGTCGCCGTAGCCCTGGTTGAGGCGCCGCCGGTAGTAGTGGACCTCGTTCTTCAGGCGCTCGGCGTCGAGCACCTGGCGGATCTGCAGCGCGACCTCCCGCACGTCGAACGGCTTCGACATGAAGGCGCGAGCCCCCAGCCGCGTGGCCTCGATCGCGCTGTCGACCTCGCCGTGGGCCGTGAGCACGATCACCGGGACCTCCTGGCCCTGCCGGCGGAGCTCCCGCAGGACCTCGAGCCCGCCGAGCTTCGGCATCTTCAGGTCGAGGAGCACGAGCGACGGCGCGTGCTCGGACACCTTTTCCAGGCAGTCCTCGCCGTCCTCCGCGGGCACGCACAGGAAGCCCTCGCTCTCGAGGTGCGTGCACAGCGACCAGCGGATGAGCTCCTCGTCGTCACAGACAATCAGGGTCTGACGACCCATTCCCCCTCCCTCCGCTCATTACGCAAGCGAAGTCCGCTTGCTGACGAAGCGCGCAGCCGGACCTTCGCGCTTCGCCCTGCAGGCCGGGATGCGAGCGGAAGCCGGACCTTCGGGCTTCGCCCTGCAGGCCGGGCTGCGAGCGAAGCCAAGTGAATTGGTGTCAACGGGCACTTCGTGGTGTGGCACATGCCCCCCTAACTGGGGGGCGCGGTCCGGGAGCCTGCGCCACAACGTGGCACGGTTGGTGCACGAGTCCTCGTCACCCAGTCACGGGAGGATGCCATGGTCCAAGCTGCTCAGACCAAGCCCCAGCTCGATGCGGAGGCCTCGCGCGCCGCCAGCCACGCCGCGCCCGAGCTGCTCGACCTGCCTCACCGCGGCCGGGCGTCGCCCGGGTACACCGTCGCCCTCGCCGTGAGCGGGCCCCTCCTGATGATGGCGAGCTTCGTCCTGTGCGGGCTGCTCGTGGCTGGAGCCCAGGGCGCGACTGGATACATGTGGTTGGGCGGCGCGGCGATGTTCGGGGCCATGGCCACGGTCTTCGCCACCGCGCTCGCCGTCGCGGAGTCCAGCACCGACTGATGATCGACGTTCTCGTCTGCCACGACCTCTCCGACTTCGCGGACCGGGGCGCCACGGCGCTTCAGTCGCTGGTCGCGGTCCGCCATCTGCACGTCGTGTGCGTGCTCCCCCGGATCGATCCGTCGTACCCGGGGGTCGTCTGGCCTCGCGACGAGGACGAGGCGCGGCGGGCCCACGCCCACCAGGAGCTCGAGCGGCGGTTCCGCGGTCAGAGCCCCGTCGTCCACGTCGTGATCGGCGAGCCCGGGGCGCGCATCGTAGAGGTGGCTCGACAGACCGGGGTCGACCTCGTGGCGCTGCCCACCCGCGGGCACGGAGGTCTGCAGCGGCTCGTCGAGGGAAGCGTGGCGGATCATGTCTGCCGCTTCGCTCCTTGCCCGGTCCTGGTGGTTCCGCCGGCGGCCCCGGTCCAGCACGATCCGCCGGCGCCGCCTGCCGCGCCCCCCGAGGCGGTCACCGAGCAGGTCGATGCCTTGGCGGTGCGCGTGTGCGACGAGGTCGAGGCTCGCCCGGGGTGGCTGTCGAGCATCACCGTCACGTTGCCGCCCACCGCCTCGGAAGACGACTGGCTCCCCCTCATCGAGGCCCGCCTGGCCGACGCAGGGATCGACCACGTCGACATCCTGACGTCCCGCCAGCCCGGCCCTGTCACCTTGCTCCACACCCGCTTCGAGGACGGCCCATGACCCAGCGATACGCTCTCGCCCTCGACATCCACGACGCTCCCGACACGCTGATCGACGAAGCCGTGCGCTGGGTGATCCAGCTCGGCGGCACGCTAGATCTGCTGTACGTCGACGAGTACCGCTACAACACGTACCTCGTGCCCGATCCGGCCGTGCAGGCCGTGCTCGACGAGCAATGGGCGCGCCTGCAGGAGTCCAACGAGGCCCGCCTCGAGGAGCTCGTCACGGCCCTTCCGGCGTCGGTTCGCGGCGTGGGGGTGTACCGCGTGGGGCGCGCGGAGCACGAGATCCTCGAGCTCTGCCCGAACTACCGCGCACTCCTGATCGGCACCCACGGCCGGCGCGGCCTCCAGCACGCGCTGCTCGGCTCGGTCGCGGAGCGCGTCATCCGGCGTTCGCCCCGGCCGGTCGTGGTCCTGCGGTGCGAGCACCCCCAAGCCCAGGAGTAGGGCTCACCCCTGGTCTTCGTCGGCCCCCCGGTCGGGGAGCAGCTCGCGGTAGCCGTCCCGGATCCGCTGGAGCATTCCGCGCAGGTCTTCCTCCGCGTCCTCCGCAGCCCGCGACAGCCGGTGCTTCACGTCGCGCCACACGCCCTCGAGGCGCTCGAACTCGTCCTGCGCCTCGAGCTTGCCGAGGTGGAGCTGCAGCCGCAGCTCGTCGCGCAGCTGGGCGAGCGGCCGCACC
Source organism: uncultured Enterobacteriaceae bacterium (assembly GCA_964393165.1). GTDB lineage: Bacteria > Myxococcota_A > UBA796 > UBA796 > DRPG01. The sequence goes on along the minus strand of CAYMSU010000152.1, from coordinate 3,544 downwards.
TCGTCGATGTGCTCCGACGGCTCGCGGCGCTCCGCCTCGCCGAGCCAGGCCTGGAGCTGCAGCTCATCCCTGAGCGTCTTGAGCAGGTTCTGACGTTCCGCTTCGGTCTTCGGCTCTTCCGCCATCGTGGCCCTCTCCCGTGGTGTTCGGCCCCTCAGGATTAGCGTGGGGGGCCGTAGGCTCAAGGGGCAAGGGAAGCACCGGCGTGGCGCCGGCAAGGGACGCGCGCAAGGCCGGCAGGAACTCCCGGCGGATCTCCTTGCGGCGCCGGAAGACGGGTCGGATCCGGCCGGCGCGCTCGGGCAGCCGACCCTCCCAGCGGTTCACGAGGTGGTGCGACGGGTGCAGCACGAGCGCCAGGGCCTCGCCCTCGAGCCGACGCACCCAGGCGAAGGGCGTGAGCGGGGTCTCGTGGGTGAGCCGGGAGGGCAGGAGCTCCTCGTAGACCGCGGTACAGTTGTAGCGGAACACGCTGTAGTTGCGGGTCAGCGTGGTCTCGGCGCGCAGCCGCGCCAGCTGCGCGCTCCACCACTGCTCCGCCTGCTCGACCACCGCGTCCTGCTCTTCCTGGGACAGGTCCAGCCAGACCTCGTAGATCTCGCGGTTGACCTTCTGGGCCGACGCGTACCAGCCGCGGTCGATCGCCCCCACGTTGCGGAACAGCACGGCCGCACCGCGCTGCGTGGACAGCCACTCCCCGCTCGCCCATGGCTCCGCAGGGTACTCGTCGCGCAGCATGCTCTCGTTCCACGCCGACAGCCGGTACACCTCGTACTCGACGTCGCGCAGCTCGCCCTCGTCGCAGAACACGGCGCGAATCGAGCCGTGGCCCCAGGTCATCGTGCCCTGCTTCTTCGAGTACGCGACCACCGCGACGCCGAGGGCATGCCGCCCGGCGGACGGGGGGCAGTCGACCGCGCGCGACATGGGGTGGCTGCCGCGATGCGCGGACAGCGAGGTGCCGTCGACGACCCACTCCCCCGCGGACGCCCCCCCGAGGGTGAAGATCGCCGCTACCGCCCAGATCGTCGTCATGTCCGGCGACGTAACGCGTCTACAATGAGCTCCCGAACCTTCGAGGAGGGCCCATGTGCGGTCGGTTCGCGATGACCGCGCCCGCGAGCGACATCGCCGAGATCTTCCAGGTCGACGTGCTGCCGGAGATCCTGCCCCGCTACAACGTCGCCCCGACCAACGAGGTGGCCTGCGTGGTGGAGGAAGACGGCCAGCGAAAGGTCGACCTGTTCCGCTGGGGCCTGATCCCGAGCTGGGCCAAGGACAAGAAGATCGGCTACCGCACCATCAACGCGCGGGCCGACACCGTCGCGTCGAAGCCGTCGTTCCGGGCGGCGTTCAAGCGCCGCCGTCTGCTCGTGGTCGCGACCGGGTTCTACGAGTGGGAGCGCCACGGGACGGGCAAGTCGGCGCTGAAGATCCCCCACCTCATCCAGACCGACGACGCCAAGCCGTTCGGCATGGCGGGCCTGTGGGAGGTCTGGCGCGATCCGGAGACCGACGAGGAGATCCGGAGCTGCACGATCGTGACGACGGACGGCAACGAGCTCATGGCGCCGATCCACGACCGCATGCCGGTCATCCTGCCCGCCGACCGGTGGGACCTCTGGCTCGACCGCGGGATGGAGGACAAGGAGGTCCTGCAGGAGCTGCTGCAGCCCTACCCGGCGGACAAGATGCAGGAACGCCGCGTGAGCCAGCTGGTGGGCAACGTCAAGAACAAGGGCCCCGAGGTGCAGGGCCCCTACGAAGGCGAGGAGCCGCCCGACGAGGGCGCTACATGAGCTGGTTGCGCCACACCATGAGCACCAGCACGAGCACCCACAGCCCTTGGAAGATGCCCGAGAACATCGCCAGGCGGCCGCGCAGCCCCTGCACCTCGGCCAACGTGCCCTGACCCCCGCCCTCGGCAGCGGCGATCATCTTGTTCACGGTGCCGCCGAGGCCGAACGCCCCGATCCCGGCCATGACGAGCGCCAGGGTGAGCGCGATGTGGATGGGAATCGGCACCGCCCCGAACCCCCCGAGGGTGAAGATCAAGGCCACGCCAGACAGGATCGTGATCCAGCCCGCGATGCTGGAGACCCGGCCCGCGCGCCGGGCGTTCTGCAGCACGGCCGGGAGCGCCTCGGGAGAGGAGTCGAGGGCGCGGCGGACGTTCCCGGCCACGGGCAGGGACGCCCCGAACCACAGGCTCATGCCTGCGTAGTGAATCAGCTTGAGGACGAGGTAGAGCATGGCGACCGCCTATCACCGCAGGGCGGCTACGAGCCGCCGGTAATCGTCGAGGGTGTTGTAGATCTGGGCGGAGAGCCGCAGCCACAGCCGATCCCCCCACGGTGCGAGCATGGCCTCGACCTGGTGCTCGGCCCAGATCTCCTGCGACAGGCCCTCGCCGTCGAGCCCGAGGCGGGCCGGGAGCGCCCTCGACTCGAGGCACGCGAGCATCTCGGGCGGGGCCGCGCGGGCGAGCCCCAGCCCGGCCTCGACGACGCGGGCGGCCTGGGCCCGGAGGCCGATCCCGTAGGCCCGGATCCGGTCGATCCCGCCCTTCGCCTGCACGAAGTCCAGCGCGGCCTCGACGGCGAGCCACGCCGACGGGTCGCGGGTGCCCACCCAGTCGAACTCGGTGGGGAACCCCTCCCGGTGGCGCAGGGAGATCGCGAGCGGATGGACGTGCTCGCGGTGGGCCGCCGCGACGTGGAGGACGGCGCACCCCTTGGGCGCGAAAAGCCACTTGTGGGCGTTGCCGACCCAGTAGTCGGCGCCGAGCGCGCCGAGATCCACCGGCACCTGGCCGGGCGCGTGGGCGCCGTCGACGAGCACCGGTGTGCCGCGGGCGTGGGCGAGCCCCACGAGCTCCGCCACCGGCCACACGAGGCCCGTCGCGGAGGTGATGTGATCGAAGACGGCGAGCTTGACGGGCCCCGCGGGCCAGTCCGCGGCCACCGCCTCGACGACGTCGGCGGGCGCGTGCACTGGGAACGGCACGCGCACCACGTGGACGTGCACGCCGTAGCGTGCGGCCAGGTGCTCGAGCGCCCGGGCGACCGCCTCATAGCGGTGGGCGGTGGTGACCACGACGTCGCCGGGGTGCCAGGCGTGGGCCGCGAGCACGGTGGCCACGCCCACCGTGGCGTTGTCGACGAAGACCGTGCCCTCGGGGTCCCCCCCGAGGAACGCGGCCACCCGGGCGGCGGCCGCCCGCAGCCGCGGACCGAGCCCGACCATGAAGCGCACCGGCTGCCGCTCGAGCTCGGCCTGCAGGGCGTGCTGGGCGGCGAGCACCGCCCGCGGGGTCGCCCCGAAGGAGCCGTGGTTGAGGAAGGCGGCCCCAGGCTCGAGGCTGAAGTCCTCCCGCACGGCAGCCCCGAACGACGCCTGCCAGCCCCTCGCGGCCAGCCAGGCGGCCACCGGGGCGCGCAGCGCGTCGCGGGTGGCCCGCAGGTCGCTCCCGCGGCGTACGCCGAGGGTGCCCACGTCGAGCACGAGGGGGTCCCCGGGGGGAGCCGGGGGCGGGGGCGGGGGA
>CAYMSU010000151.1:0-12769 GCA_964393165.1 uncultured Enterobacteriaceae bacterium | reverse complement strand
GCCGTCGCACCCCGAGCGCGACCGCGACCTGGCCGACGCGCTGGACGAGCTCGAGCTCGATCCGGATCGGGTGGCGATTGCCACCACGTTCACCACGCTCGACCCGCTCGACGAGATGACGCGGGTGGCCGATCACGTGCAGCGCCAGGTCGCTCCGTCCCCGCTCGACCTCGAGCGACTGCAGATCGTGGCCCACCACGACAGCTACATCTCGTGGCGCACCCGCTACCTGTCGCCGGTCTACACCGAGGGCGACCCGCCCTACGCCTCCGAGGGGGGGCGGTTCGCGTTCGACGCGTCGGGCAAGCCTCGGATCGTCCGCTGGGACGAGATGCGGCTCGCCGTGTGCACGCCCCGAGGCCCTGCGCCGCCAGAGGGCTGGCCGGTCGTGATCTACCAGCACGGGACCGGGGGCCACTACCGCGGCTTCTGCAACAGCGACGAGGCGCTCGAGGTCATGAGCCGGCTCGGGGTGGCCGGCCTCGTCGGGCTGGGCATCGACCAGACGCTCCACGGCACCCGTCCCGGCGCTGCCGGAGCCAGCGACCTGGCCCACTTCAACCTGCTCAACCCCGACTCCGGGGTCACCAACTTCCGCCAGGGCGCGGTCGATGCGCTCTACCTCGCGCGCTCGCTCGCGGTCCGGGCCCAGGTCTTCCGCACCGCCACCGGAGAGACCTTCCGCACCGATCCCGACCGGGTGTTCTTCATGGGCCACAGCCAGGGCGGGCTCACCGGCGCGATCGCGGCTCCCTACCTCGGTCACGACGTGCGGGCGATGGTGCTCTCGGGCGTGGGGGCGGTCCTCGCGATCACCGTGCTGGAGCGAAAGGACGTCATCGACTTCGAGGACCTCGTGCGGCGGCTCGTCGAGCTCGAGCCCGAGGAGCCCTTCACCACGATGCACCCTGTCCTCGGGGTGATCCAGACCCTGGTCGAGCCGACCGATCCCGCCAACTACGCGCCCTACTGGTTCGCCCAGCGCGGGTCGTGGGCCGGGCACTCCCCGGTGTCCGTGCTCCTCACCTCCGGCACCGAGGACGCAGCCACGCCCTACCGGACCGCGATCGCACTGGCCGCCGCGGCGCGCATGCCCCTCGCGGGCGATCCCGCAACCCTGGTCGACGCCGTGCGCCTGCGGAGCGGCGAGCCGCGGCCCCTGCCCCAGTCGCTCAACGCGCTGGCGTTCGACCGCAAGCCGACCACCGCGGGGTTCTCCCAGTGGCGGGGGGGCACCCACTGGGTGGTGTTCCAGCAGGAGGCCGCCAGCGACCTCTACGTCGACTACCTCCGGAGCGCAGCCGACGGGCGACCCTCCCTGGGGCGGTAGCGCATTACGTTGCCGGCATGGCGACTCTGCTCTGGCTCTCGACGCTCGCGCTCGCGGGCAAGGCCGACCTGGCGCTGCTGGCGCGTGCGGGTCTGCCTGCGCGGGACTTTCGGCACTTCTCGCTGCAGACCGACGTGGCCACCCTCCCGGTGGGCGCCGAGCTCGGGGTGGCCCTGCAGCGCCGCGGCGACCGCATCGGGTTCCGGCCCAGCCTCGCCGTAGAGGCATGGTTCCGCCGATGGCGGGACCTCGACGGCGGAACGACCTGGGGGCAGGAGGTCGGCGTGCGCCTCGAGCCTCGCCTCGCCATGCGCCTGATCCTCTCCCCCCATCGGATGTGGACGCGGCGCTGGCGCGTGGTGCCCACGCTCGACGTGGCCGCAGGCGCCGCGGTCGTGGTGTTCGCCGAGGGCCGCCGCGGCTGGGGCGCGTTCTCGCCGGTGGCGGCGGTCCGCCCCGCGCTGCACTTCGGGCGCTACGAGCCCTGGTTCATCGCCGTCGACGCCCGCCTGGGGATCCGCTCCCGCACCACCCAATGCCTGGACTACCGGCCCTACTGCCCCGAGGTCTGGCTCGATCCCGGCGGCACCTCGGTGGGCGCGCTGATCGGGAAGACGCTGTAAGCTGTCGCATGGCCTCCTGGCTCCCCTGGGTCCGCTCCCGGCGGCGCAAGCTCCGCGAGACGCCGCTCGACGACGACCAGCGCGCCGTCCTCGCGCGCAACGTGCCCATGGTCGCCCACCTCGCTCCCGACCGGCACGCGCGGCTCGAGGGCCTCATCCAGATCTTCCTGAACGAGAAGACGTTCGAGGGGCTCGGGGGGCTTGAGATGACGGACGAGGTGCGCGTCACGATCGCCGGCCAGGCCTGCTTCCTGCTCGTCGGGCTCGACGAGGTGGACGTCCCCTACCCCGGTCTCGACGTCCTGCGCGTCTACCCCTCGGCCTACCGCCACACCCCGGCCGAGGTGAGCCCGTTCGCGACCTACCGGCCGCCGGTCGGCGTCGTCGACGGGGAGTCGAGCCGCCACGGCTACCTCGTCCTCGCGTGGGACAGCGTGCTCCGCGGGGCTCGCCACCCCCACTCGGGCGACAACCTCGTGCTCCACGAGTTCGCGCATCAACTGGATCAAGCCGACGGGACCGCCGACGGCGCGCCGGTCCTGCCCGAGGCCCGGCTGTACGGTCCGTGGGCACAGGTCCTCGGCCGGGTGTTCGCGGAGCTCCGAGAGCAGGTCGAGCACGGCGAGCCCCACGTCCTCCGGGAGTACGGCGCCACCAACCCCGCCGAGTTCTTCGCGGTGGCCACCGAGGTGTTCTTCGAGCAGCCGGAGCGCCTGCGGGCCGCCCACCCGCGCTTGTACGACATGATGAGGCGGTACTACCGCCAGGATCCGGCGGGATGGGCCGGCACCGGCTGAGCGCCGGCCATCAGGGCACGAGCAGGCACCGCAGGGTGCGCGCCTGGTGCAGGCGCGCGAGCAGCTGGGTCGCCATCCGGGCCTGCTGGGCGGTATCCGCCTGCGCCCACCGCACTCGCTCCGGCGTCAGATCCTGCGCCAGGCGGGTCGTGCGCTCCGTGCAGCCCTCGTCGTCGAGGGTGGCGGGGTGGCGGAGCGCCACTGCGTCGCGGAGGTAGGTGAGCACGCCCTCGAAGCCCCGGGGCGAGGCGCCCTGGGTGCAGCCGGCATGGACGATGGGGGTGACCACGGCGCCGAGCTGGTCGACCGCGTAGTCCCGGCGGGTCTCGTGAGCCGTGGCCACGCGCTCCAGCGCCTTCGCGGCGTAGCTCGCTTGATCCGCGACCATCGTGCGGCACAGCGGATCGTCGAGGGTCAGCGGGCCCGGGGCCTGGTCCGCGATGGCCTTCGCGATCCCCCGCAGCGCGGCCTCCGACAGCTGAAGCCGCGCGGCCTTCCGGCGCTCGTAGGCCTCGCCGGCCGACAGGATCTCGTTCACCCGGCCGAGGACCTCGCGACGCCCCGGCGCGCCCTCGGGGAATCGTGCGAGCACGGCCTCGGTCATCGCGAGCACCTCGGCGTCGGCGCCCTGCGCTCCTGCGCGGAGGTAGGCCCGGTGTAGGCGCATCACGGTGCCCAGATCGATCGGCGAAGGCCCCTCCCCGAACGTGCGACTGATCGGCTCGTCGGCGATCCCGATCCGCGTGGCGAGGGTGGTCAGCTCGACCCACGCGGCCTCGCGGAGCGGCGGCGCGAGGCACTGCTCGACGAGCCACGCGGGGTTGTCGTCGAACTTCTCCGGCCGGAGGTTGCCGCTCGTGAGCAGGCTACGGCGACCGCCGAGCAGGCGCTCGGCTGGACGAATGACCTCCCCCGGCCGCGTGCCGTAGGGGGTGCCCGGCCCGACGAGGCCGAGCGCACGGCCCCGTGCGTCGTACAAGGCCTCGGCTGCCCGCCAGCGCTTCATGTTGTACGGCACGGCGTCGCGATCGGAGGTCCCGCGCGGGGTGGCCGGCGGGACGTGCCGCGAGATCCAGTTCCCGACGTCGTCGTCGCGGGTGCGCTCGAGGAAGTGCCGCATCTCGTCGTACAGCGCGCAGTGCTGCCGCTCCCGACGGAGCAGCGCCCACCGGATCCCCAGGTCGATCATCGACTCCGGGGTGTCGCGGAACCGCTTGCCGCGGCCGAGCTCCGACGGCAGCTGCGCAAGCGCCGCCCGCACCGCTGCGTCGCGGATCTCCTGGTAGCGCTCGGACTCGCGCTGCTGCGCCGCCTCGACCTTCGCCCGAAGATCCGCGAGGGCCCGCTGGGCCTCGGCGAACTCGGGATCGAGCGCGACCGCCCGCGAGAATGCCGCCTTGGCCTCGTCGAGCTCGCCCCGGTCGGTCTTCTCGACGCCCTGCCCGTAGCTCGCCAGCGCCTCGAGGCTCTCCGTGGGGGTCTCGATCAGCAGCTTTCGGCGCACCCCCATCGACAGCTGTACCTTCAGGCCGTCGGTCAGCAGGGCCTCCACGACCGCCTTCTCGACTGCCACGAAGTCCTCGATCGGACCGGCGGCGTCGGCGGCCTTCAGCACCTTGCCCGACTCCGCCGCGACCATGCGGGTGTCCATCTGCAGACGATCCTTGATCACCGAGAACGACCCGACGACCAGGATCTGCGCCCCCACGCCGCGGCCCACCCGCTGGGCGGTGTCGGGGTCGAGGAACCCCGTGTCGGCAAGCGCAAGCTCCGACAGCAGGTCCTTCAGCCGCTGTCGCTCGACCAGCTCGAGGCCCTCGACCCGGGACAGGTCCGTGATCAGCATGCCCGAGAGCGCGGTGCCCAGCCCGTCGTAGGCGGCCTCGGCGGCGCCCTTGTGCAGCGGGAGCACCGCCACCGTGCGGGCCGCCCACGCCGAGCCACTTGCCGACATCAGCGCGATCAGCGCGACCCACATCCCCATCACCGCTCGCATGCCCACCTCGCCCGGACCCGATCGTCAGCGACACCGCTCGGGATTCGCGGGGTCGCTGCCGAACCACCATGACACAGGCGGGAACCGCCACCCCCACCACGACTGCTCCCGCAGCCACCCGCGCCCCTCCTCGAGCGCCGCCCCGAGCGCGCGGCGCACCCCCGGGCCTGCCTCGGTGACCGCCACCAGCTCGGACGTGACCTGGGCGAGCTCGTCGGCGGCGGGGGCCAGCGCGGCGCGGCAGGCCTCGGCCTCCGCGACCGCCTCCCGGGCCTCGGCCACAGCCGAGAGCAGCCCGTCGTCGATGTCGCGAGGGGCGTCGGGGATCGCCTCGAGCGCCGCCCGGGCGCGATCCCGCCGCTCGCCGCAGCGCGCGCCCACCTTGGCGAGCGCCTCGTGCCGCGCCTCGGCCAGCGCGCCCCGCGGGGCCACCCCGCGGCGCGCCGCCGCGTGATCGGCGACCGCCTCGAGCGCCCCCGCGAGCGCCCGGCGTGCGGCCTCCCCCGCCTCGCGGGCGGCCTCGTCTGCAGGGGGGAGCCCGCGCAGCCGCTCCCGAAGCACGCAGTCCAGCCGGACCGCCGCCTGGACGTCGGGCTCGGTCCAGGTGGCGAGCTCCGTGAGCGCCGGCGAAAGCCTCGCGGACACCGCCTCGAGCGTGGCCAGCGTGTCGCCCACCCGGCGCACCGCTTGCCGCAGGTCGCGCGCCGCCTCGCCCACGGCCGCTGGGATCTCGGCGCGGATCGCGCGGCCGACCTGGCGCTGGAGCACCCGCTCGACCCGGGCCAGGGGCACCCGCCGGCTCCCCGACGCTCCCTCGTCCGACGCCTCCACCAGCGCCTCCACGACGTCGGGCTGCGCCCACAGGTGCGTCCACACCCGCTCGGCCGGCATCAGCGCGCGGGCTGCCGGCTCGTCGTGGCCGCGGGGGAGCGACAGCCGGGCGGACGCCCACGCGCGCAGCGCCCCCGCCGGATCCATCGCCTCGAGCGTGGTCGCACACCTGCCGCCGCCTCCCGGCAGCGCCAGCTCCACGGACAGGACCCCCTGGGGGATCGGCGCCCAGGGAGCCGCGCACGTCGTGAGCTCGGGATCCCCGATCAGATCCGCGAGCTGCAGCTCGGGCAGCTCCACGTCGGTCAGGCGGTCGGGGATCGGCAGGGAGGAGTCGCGCCGCCCCACCGTGCGCGCATCGCCGATCACCACCTCGCGGTCCCACTGGAAGTCGATGCAGTCGGACTGCACCGGAGGCGGTGGCTGCTCGGGGGTGCACGTGGCGATCACGACGGCGGTGTCGGGGCGGAGGTCGCGCCCCGAGGGCCTCGGCACCAGCGGCCGGCAGATCTCCCGCGGCAGCCGGCCGTCCGGCAGCACTGGCCGGCGCTCCCCGGGCCGCGACACCTCCCAGCCCTCACCGGCCTCGGACAGCGCCCACACCGTCAGGCGGGGCGTGCGCTCGCGCAGGTGGGGGCGCGCGAGGAACAGCCGCGGGTAGGTCTGCTGCAGCAGCGCCTCGACCCCGGCGCGTCCGCCCACGCAGCCCGCGTTCCAGGCGAGCACGGTCGCGCCGGTCAGCGACAGCGCCTCGCGCTCAGCCGCCCCGGAGATGCCCTCGCCCGTGGGATAGGCCTCATACGTGCACGTCTTTCGCCACCGCGGAGGGGCGTGGTCCCACCCGAGCTCCACGTCGGCCCGGCACTCGGGGTACGCCGCCGCGCACGGGGGCTCCCCCGGCGGCTCCCGCTCGGCGACGATGCGCAGGATCCCGGGCGCCTCACAGGGAGGCGCCCCGCTCGCGAGGCCTGCGCCGATCGCGACCAGCAGCCCGCCCATCAGCGCCCCCGGAAGGCGTCGGCGGGGTTCGCCGCGGTGACGCTCTGCACGACGGAGGCGGCCACCACCGCGGCGAAGGCCGTGGTGAGCGCGGTGACGGCCGCGAGGCCCCCTGCGCCCGCCCCCGCGTCGCGCAGGTGCGCGACGAGGCTCTCGGGCAGCGCGAGCGACGACACGCCCTCGACCGCCAGCGGGACCACCGCGGCGGCCCCGAACCACCCGAGGACCAGGCCGGGCACGGCCACCAGCGCCGCCACGAAGAACGCGAGCAGCCGCAGCTGGCTCCGGGGCGCGCCCATCACCACGAACAGCAACAGCTCGTCGCGGCGCCGCTGGAGCATGGCCGCGATCACGAGCCACAGGATGATCGCCGCGACCCCGATCGGCACGGTGACCAGCACCGCGCCGAGCCACCCCGTCACGTCGAGCACCCGGGTGATCGCCCGGATGAACGGCTCCTCGTTGACCACGTCGTCGAACGTGACCCCCAGCGCCCCCGCCTCGGCCTCGATCGCCACGGGGAGCGCGAGCGCGTCGCGGGGATCCTCGGCGAAGACGTCGTAGCTGCGGGCCAGCGGCTCGAGCTCCGGCGAGCCCCGGTACTGGCCGGTTACCGCGGGCGCCCCCTCGCACCGCCAGGCCACCGGCAGGCGGGTGCCCAGCGGGTCGTGCTGCCACTGCAGGAGCCGGTGGAAGCTCTGGCGACGCAGCACGCCATGCACCAGTGTCGACCGGATCCGCTGGTCGAAGTCGAACGAGACCTCGCGCGGCGTCAGCGCCCCTGCGATGCGCGCCTTCACGCAGGTCGCGGGGCGCCCGAGGGCTCCGTCGGGCCCCTCCACCCGGGTGATCGCCCGCAGGCGGAGGTGCACGACGTCGCCGCGGCGCGGCAGCTCGAGGAAGTTCCCGAACTTGAGCCAGTCGAGCTCGTTGCGGGTGATCGCGAGGCCGGGAAGGGTGTTCTCGTCGCCCGCCACGAGGGTGTCTGCGGGAGGCAAGCCGATGTCGCCGGCGAGCGGATCTCCCGGATCCAGCTCGAGGAGGTTCAGCAGGTGGCGGCTGTCTGCCGCGGTCTCCTCGCTCCACCGCTGCGGGGTGTCGCACGCACGGGCGACCCCCTGCGGGAGCACGCCCGTGCGGGCGAGGGTGCGGGCGTCGTACGCCGTGAGCGCGCACATCCGGAGGTCGAAGTTGGGTCGCACCTGCGCGATGGGCAGGCCCCGGGCCTCGAGGCGCGAGGTGAGCGCGGGCACGTCGAGCGCCACCAGCTCACCGCTCGCCCGCGCGGGCGACTCCACGCGCACCCGGCGGGCCGCCTCCACCTGGTGGAGCATGTCGTCGAGATAGGCCGAGAAGCCGCCCTGCAGTGCCACGAACAGGAACGCCACCCCCGCGAGCAGGCCGAAGGTCAGGATCGCCACGAGGGGCGGCAGCGCAAGGTGGGCCGGGACCCGGCGTCCGGGCACCAGCGCGCGCCACGCCGGCTGGAACTCCGCCAGGGCCTCCCCCGCCATGTCCGCGATCCGCCCCATCAGAGGCGTGTCGCGGGCCGCCGGCCGCGCGGTGGCGGGAGGCGCAGGGGCGCGGCGATCCTCGACCGTGACCCGGAACGGCCAGGTCTGCGGCGCCGGCTCCGCCATCGGCTCGAGCACCACCAGGCGGTCGGCGTACCGCTCCGCCCGGGCGCGGTCGTGGGTCACGACCACCACGGTGATCCCGTCCTCCTGGGCGCGTCGCTTGAGGTCGTCGTAGATCTCGTCGGCGAGCCGGTCGTCGAGGTGCGCGGTGGGCTCGTCGGCGCAGATGAGCGCAGGGCCCTGGGCGAGCGCCCGCGCGATCGCGGTGCGCTGCTGCATGCCGCCGGAGAACGTCGACACCGGCCGCGCCCGATCCTCGGCCGGGATCGAGACCCGGCCGAGCGCCTCGTCGGCCACCCGGAGTCGCTCCGCGGGCGCCCGACGGCCCACGTAGACGAGCGGATCCCGCACGTTGTCGAGCGCCGAGGCTCCCGCGCGCAGCCGGATGTCCTGGAACACGAACCCCACCCGCCGGCGGAGCCGGGCCGCGGCGCGGCGACGGGCCCCCGGGCGCTGGCCTCCCAGGTCCACGGCGGGCTCGTCGAAGTGGTAGGTCACGCGCCCCGCGAAGTCCTGGTCGACCAGCCCGAGGATGCCGAGGAGCGTGGTCTTGCCGGCGCCGCTCGGGCCGAGGATGCAGACGAAGGCGCCCGCGGGGATGGTCAGCTCGTCGATGGCGAGCACCGGCCGCCGCCGGCCGTCCGGGAGCTGCACGGCCTTGCGCAGCTCCTCGACGCGGATCAGCGGGGGGCGCTCGCTCATGGGATCTGGTCGAACGGGAGCCACAGGTAGGAGGTGGCCGCGTACTCCGACTGCAGGCGGAGGATCGCCTGCGAGGCCTGCTGCAGGCGATCGGTCAGATCCCGGCAGTCGGCTCCGTCGAGCTGCTCGAGCAGCGCCGGGCGCAGGTTGAGGATGGTCTCGCCGGAGCGCACGTGGAGGCCCCAGTAGCGGTGCAGGCTCGCGTCGACCGGGGGCTGGGACAGGAGGCGAGAGCCGCCCGAGGAGGTGTCCTTGCCGGGGAGGATCGTCTGGATGGTCTCGACCCAGGCGTCGGCCCCCATCGCGGCGCAGCCCTTCGCTGCTGCGGAAGCCGCGAGATCCGCCATCGCCCGCGCGGTCCGGCTGGCCTCGCGCTGCGACAGCAGCGCCACGTCGTCGAGGTTGCTGTCGGTCTGCACGAACAGCCGACGCAGCACCAGGTCGTCTTCCTGCACCGCGATGTCCGCGATCCGCCTCGCGATCTCGTCGTCGGCGGCGTCGCCGCAGAACAGGGGCACGGACCGCCCCTCGTGGTCGCTGGCGAGCGTGCGCCGGCAGTTGTCGATCGCCGCCTTCGCGCGGGTGGTGGCCGCGACCTCCTTGAGGACCTTCTCGAGGATCTCGGACTCCATGTTCGCCGCGCCCGAGGCGAAGCTCACCACGCTCGTGCGCCGGAACGCGAGGTTGCGGGTCATCGCGTCGACCGTGCCCTCGAGGTCGGCATCGACCATGAACCCGACGAACTCGGTGGACCGGCCGATCGTCGCGGAGACCTGCTTGAAGATCTCCTCCCGGCTCATCCCCGGCCGCGGCGTGACCCCGGCGAACCCGGCGCCCCGCGCGACATCGGTAGCGGGTGCGTCGCCAGCGAGGATCACGATCCGGCGGGCGCCGGGCTCCACGGGCACGTCGCGGAGCAGGTACAGCGCGTCCCAGATCGCCTCGGGCCCGTCGCCGCCCTGGCAGGCCTTCACCCCGCCGAGGAACGACCGCGCCTCCGACGCCGTGACGAAGCCCAGCGCGCCGTCGGCGACCGTGCCCTCCATGGCCGGGCACCCGCGATTGGCGCCGTCGGTGTCGCGGTAGGCGAGCACGAGGAACTTCGCCTTGGTGCCCCGCGCGCGGTTGATCCCATCGACCGTCTGGGCGAGCGCGCTCGCGGTCTCCCGGATGGCCTCGGCCATCGAGCCCGTGGCGTCGATCAGGATGACCACCTCCATGGTGCCCTCGCCGACGACCGGGCGGGCGGTGGTCCCGCCCTTGAGGGGGGCGATGTTGCTGTAGGTCGTGGGGACCAGCACCTCGAGGAAGGTTCGGCGGATGCCGCCGATCTCGCCCTCCATGACCCCGACGACGGGGAACGGCGCGCGGTCGCTCTGGCGGGCGAGCAGCGCCGGCGTGAACTGCATGCAGGGACTGGCCTCGCCCTCGAGGTAGTCCTGGACCGCGGCGCGGCCGCAGTAGCCGGGCACGATCTCGCCTGCCGTGGCGAGGTTGTTGGGCTTGAGCGCGTGCCGGCTGTTCCAGATCTCGACCAGGTTGGCCTCGACCCATCCCGAGGCCCGGCCGTCCTGCCGCTTGACCTGGACCCACTCGACGCCGCCCTCGCAGGCCACCCCGGCGCCGCCCACGCAGCGGCGCCCGACCACCTGGTGCGGGGTGAGGATGGGCATCTCGAACGCCGCGGAGGTGCCCGCGCGGACGACCCCGGGCTCGGCGAAGGTGCTCAGGTCCTGGACCAGGGCGATCGCGAACTGCAGGCCTGAGTCCTCCGTGGTCTCGACCGCGTGAGCGGGCCCGGCGAGGGCCGAGGCCCACCAGACCGACACGGCCAGGAGGATCGGGCGAAGGGCGTTCATCGGGGGCTCTCCGGGCAGGACTTCGGGACGGGCGGGCGGTTCACGGGACGAGGTGGGGACCGACGGACTGCAGCGGCCAGCCGGCCACCAACGGACCCGGGAGACGATCGGCGAGGGCGCGCAGGCGGGCTGCGAGCTCCTCGCAGGCGCCGGCGTCGAGAGCCCCCAGCTCCGATGCGCCCAGCAAGCTGACCGACTGCCCGTCGTGCACGCGCTGGGCGAGCCAGGCGCGGTGGGTGCGGGGCAGGTCGGCGCCGCCAGGCCCTCCGTCGACCACCGCGCGGCTGAGGGCGGCCACCTCTTCGACGACGGCCTGGCACTGGCTCGCGGAGCGAGCGAGGCGCGCCCGCCGCTCGAGCGCGCCGACTGCTTCGGCCAGGGCCTCGACGCTGCCCGTCGGGAGCCCGATCGCGTCGGCCTGGGTGCGCCGCTTGACGAGCCAGACCGGGGTGACCTTCCAGGTCGGCGGGCGGCCCTCCGCGGGCCCGGCGCCTCCCTCGGGCAGCGCGAGCTCCCCATTGCTGTCGCCGTCGATCGGGAGGACCGCGGGGAGGCTCATCACCCCGGCGTCGAGCGCCTCGGGAACGAGCACCCGATAGGCCTCGGTGCCTGCGGCGGAGCGCACGTCGAGCACGGGCAGCGCGGCGAACCCCTGCGCCGGAGCCTCCAGGTGAATCGGCTGCAGCGCGCCCTCGAGCCGTGCGCCCACGTCGCCGAACGAGCCGAACACCTGCAGGGGTCCCGGGCTCCGGTCGACCAGGAGGTGGCGGCTCGGCCACCGGTGCACGTGCTCGGCGCGCACCCACCCCCGAGCCCCGTCTACGGCCTCGACGACGAGCCAGGTCTCTGCTTCGTCGGCGACGATCCGGTAGGGCACCATCGGCTCGAGGGCGAAGGCCTCGGAGGCGCTCTCGTCGCCCTCGGTGCGGGCCGGCGTGCCGTCCAGCCGGGCGAACGCGTAGTCGCCCAGGAGGCTGGCAGGAGGCCCGGCGATCGCGGACGCACTGCACAGCCACGCCACCATGCCAGCCAGAGCCTGCACGTCCCCCCCGGGCGCTTTGCGGACGCGACACGCTTACCTGCTCACATTGGGCCGAGCAACGCGGGGAGCAGTGGGCTACGGTCGAAGCACGACTGGAGGCGACGACGTGACGATCCTGCCCCTCCTCGCGATCCTCGGTGCCCCCACGAGCTGGGCGGGTCCGCCGAGCGGGCCCAGCCCGGCGGCCCCCACCCCGGTGGCGCCTCCCGTCATCGTCAACGGCACCCCGCTGTCCGCGGCCCAGATCCAGGCCATCACCGTGCAGTACCGGGTGGTCCCGCAGCCCGGGAGCTACTGGTACGACAGTCGCAGTGGTCTGTTCGGCTATGTGGGGCAGGGCGCGGCAGGGGCGATGCGCCCCGGGCACGCGCTCGGGGCCCTGTCCCCCACGGCGTCTGCGGGCCGCACGGGCATCTTCGTGAACGGCCGCCAGATCCCGATGACCGAGCTCGCCTTCTACCAGTCGCTGGTTGGGCCGGTCCGCCCGGGCCGCTACTGGATGGACGGCTTCGGGAACGTGGGGTTCGAGGGTGTCCCCTCCCCGCTCGTGAACCTCGTGGCGGTCATGGCCTCCCGCGGAGGCCGCTCATGGTCCGGCGAGGCCAACCTTGGGGGTTACTGGCCGATGACGAGCGGCACGTGGGACACGTCGGGCGGCGGCAACCACGTGATCTCGGTCGACGGCGAGGTCCTGAACCTCCCCCCGTACTAGCGACCCTCGTACGGCGCCCCCCCGGTCAGGATCTCGTACAGCATCGCGCCCAGCGCGTACACGTCGCTGCGGGCGTCGATCTGGTCGACGTCGCCGCGGGCCTGCTCGGGCGGCATGTAGGCAGGCGTGCCGACCACCCGGCCGTGCTCGGTGCGGTGCTCGTCGGACGAGCCGAGGGTGCCCATGGAGCGCGTGGTCTGCACCACGTCGAGCTCGCCCTCCTCGGCGGCGAGATCGGGCC
>CAYMSU010000150.1:0-12792 GCA_964393165.1 uncultured Enterobacteriaceae bacterium | reverse complement strand
TCGGCGGTGGGGTCGATCGAGGTCCCGGTGGTGCTCACCGACGACGTCATGCCGGGCGTGGTGAGCCTTCCTCACGGGTGGGGCCACGGGCGCGAGGGCGTGGGGTGGACGGTGGCGGCGGCCCATCCGGGGGTGAGCGTGAACGACGTGACGGACGACCAGGCGGTGGATCCACTGTCGGGAAACGCGGTGCTCAACGGGGTGCCGGTCACCCTGGCGGCGGTCCAGGCGGATCGGGGGGCGGAAGGATTCGGCCACGAGGATCGCGGGTCGCGCTGTGTGGGGTAGACTCGGAGTGGTCGAAGGAGGCGTCCAATGCAGGGTTGGCGATGGTTCTTGGCGGTCGCGCTGGTGATCGGCTGCAGCGGGAGCGAGGGCGACGAGGGCGAGACGGGCGATACCGCGCCCCCGCCGGCGGGCGACACGGAGACGGCGGGCGACACCGCGGTGGAGGACGTCGACGAGGATGGCGACGGTTTTCTGGCCTCGGTCGACTGCAACGACGAGGATCCGGCGGTGAACCCAGACGCGCTGGAGATCTGCGACGGGGTCGACAACGACTGCGACGAGCAGGTGGACGACACGGCGGCGGCCACGGTGGGGGGCGTGAACTTCGAGCTGCTCGATGCCGCGGTGCTGCAGGCGCAGGCGGCGAAGGAGCCGGTCACGCTGGCGCTCTGCCCCGCGGCACCGGATGAGCCGCACGATCTCCCGCCGCTCGAGGTGGAGGCGGAGCAGGACATCACGGTGTGGGGTCCCGGGGAGGAGCGCATCCGGGTGACGAGCCGCGAGGGCGACACGGTGTTCGTGGTCTCGGGCACGGGCCGGTTGGTGCTCCAGGGCCTCACGGTGAGTGGGGCTACCCGCGGCCGGGCCGCGGTGCGGGCGAACGGCGAGGCCACGCTCGAGGTGATCGACACGGAGATCGGCGAGAACCGGGGGCCCGGAATCGTGGTCCAGGGCACGGGCGACGGGGTCACGCTCGAGATCACGGGGTCCCGCATCGCGAACAACGTGATCGACGACACGAACCAGTCGCCGGACGATTCCGGGGCGGGCCTGCGGCTCCTCGGCGTCTACGACGCCACGCTCACGGACTCCGAGGTGTCGCAGAACTCGACGCCTGGCGAGGGTGGCGGCCTCTACCTGGGTGGCCCTACGGCCGTGACGCTGGTGGACACAACTATCGACTCCAACTCCGCGTCGGATGGGGGCGGGTTCTTCGTACTCGACGCTGGCGGGATCGCCGAAGGTTCCGACGAGGTCCTGTTGTCCGCGAATGAGGTCGATCGCGGAGGCGGCGTGTTCGTGGGCGCGTCGTCTGAACAGCAGCCCGAGTTGCTCCTCGAGAACCTCACGTTCAAGATCAATGAAGCCCAGTTCGGTGGCGCCATCTTCGTGGCCAGCAACCGCACCGTGAAGCTGCTCGACTCCGTCGTCCTCTTCAGCAACCGAATCGAGGTGCCGGGGAAGGCAACTCCCCCGGCGAACGGGGCCGGTGCCTACCTCACCGGAGTCAACGCCACCCTCGTCTCGGACGGGGCGCTGTGGGTCGAGCCCGGAGCCGAGACCGGAGGGGAGAACGAGCCCGACGACGTCGCCATCGGCAAGGACGTCAGCGTGGACTTCGACCGCGAGCCGGTCACCCTGACCTGCAGCACCAACACCAACCAGTGCAAGTAGGCGAGCGCCCGCGCGACGCAAACCAGAAGGGGGGACGATGATGACACGCTTCGCGGCCACATTCTGGCCCTGGGTCCTCGCGTTGAGCGGGGCCTGCACCCAGTCTGCGCTCGACCCCGGCAACCGCGGGCTCGGGGCCGGCGACGACGCTGACGGGGATGGGTTCGAGTCGACCGCCAGCGGCGGCATCGACTGCGACGACGACGACCCCGCCGTTCACCCCGGGGCCGTCGAGGTGTGCGACGACGGCCTCGACAACGACTGCGACGGCAACATCGACGACGCCGGCCGCGGCAACCTCACCTGGTACCGTGATCAGGACGGCGACGGCTACGGGATCACCTCGCAGTCCCGGCAGGCCTGCCCCGGCGCCCTCGAGGAGCAGGGGTACAGCACCACCTCGGGAGACTGCGCAGACACCGATCCCTCCATCCACCCCGACCTCGTCGACGTCTGCAACGGTGTCGACGACGACTGCGACGGCGCCATCGACGACGACGAGCTCGCCCGCGTGGGCGACGAGTCGTTCGCCGACCTCGCCTCCGCGCTCGAGCACGTGCGCAGCGGGTCCGAGACGCTCCCCGTCATCGAGCTCTGTCCGCGCACCGAGCCGCTCGAGGTCGACACCATCGCGTGGACCGAGCCCAAGGTCACGATCCAGGGCGGCGGAGCCAGCCCCTCGGAGGTCGTCCTGACCCATCGTAGCGGAGGCCGCATCGCGGCGGTCTCCGAAGGCGGTCGGCTCGTCCTGCGGAACGTCACCCTCCGGGACTCCTCCACCGATCGCGCGCTGGTCGTGGGCGCGCACGGGCGCCTCTTCCTCGAGAACGTGCTCGTCGTCGACAACCCCGCGGGAGGGATCGAGGTCGACAGCAAGCTGACTGCCCAGACGAGCCCTGCGCTGCTCCGCATCGACCTGGGCTCCGAGATCCGGCGCAACGGCACCCCCGAGACGCCCCGCGGCGGAGGCATCCTCGCGCGAGGCGCCTTCGACCTCGAGATCGAGTCGTCGACGGTCGCGGGCAACCAGGCCATCGACGGTGGCGGAATCTATCTCGGGCCGCTCGCGGGCTCGCTGCCGCATGGCTCCTCGGCGAGCTTCGTCGACGCGACCGTGAAGGACAACGCCGCCGGGCAACGCGGAGGTGCGGTCTACGCCCACCTCGAGGAGATGGCAGGCGAGGGGCTGCTCGTGCTCGACAACGCGGCAGACTTCGGTGCAGGGCTCTACCTCCGTGAGGTCGCCTACGAGGGGGTGTGCGACGAGGACAGCCTGGCCACGAATAAGGTCGCCCGCAATGCCGCGCGAGACTCCGGGGGCGGGATCTATCTCGAGGGGGTCACCCAGGCGTCCTGCGTCGATGTAGTGGACAACACGGCCTCGTCGAGCGGGGGAGGGGTCTACGTCGACTTCGGAGCCGAGGCTGAGATCGACGACGCGACGATCGAGGGCAACACGGCCGTGGTCGGCGGCGGGATCATGGTCCAGGCAGGGGTCTCCCTGGCGATGTCCCTGGTGAACGTCTTCCGGAACACGGGGACGGTGGACGGGGGAGGCATCCTCATCGATGGCTCCAACGGGACCGTGGTCACGCTGGACCGCGTGCGGTTCCGGCAGGTCCAGGGCTCCAGCAACGACCCCCAGGACATCTGTGTGGACGAGCAGTCGACGAACTACAGCCCGCAGCAGCACAGCGTTCGCTGCGACACGAACGGGTGCAGCCCCCTATGAGACACACGACGATTCCGCAGTGGGCTTGCGCGCTGCTCCTCCTGGGCGCCTGCCGGCTCTCCCCGCTCGCCGAGGAGCAGGCCGAGCTCCCCCCCGGGGCCGAGGACGGCGATGGGGACGGCTACGCCTCCATCGCCAGCGGCGGCGACGACTGCGACGACGGCGACGACTCCATCCACCCGGGAGCCGCCGAGGTCTGCGGCGACGGCCTCGACAACAACTGTGACGGCGCCATCGACGACCAGGGGGAGGGGAACGTCGTCGGCTACCTCGACCGCGACGAAGACGGCTACGGCGACCCTGCGAAGAGCCGCCAGGCCTGCCCCCAAGCCCTGCAGCGAGACGGCTACGTCACCGAGGCTGGCGACTGCGCCGACACGAACCCCTCTGTCAAGCCCGGTCAGCCCGACCTATGCAACGGGGTCGACGACGACTGTGACGAAGCCGTCGACGAGGACGAGGTCGCCCGCATCGGAGACGACGTCTTCACGGACTGGCCCTCCGCGCTGAAGCACGCGAGTGGCCTCGACCAGACCCCGGTTGTAAGGCTCTGCCCCAGCGACGAGCCCCTCCAGGTGGAGACCGTCCTGTGGTTTCAGCCCAGTGAAATCGTGGTCGAGGGCGGCGGCCAGAGCCGCTCGGATGTCGTGGTGGAGCACGTCTCGGGAGGCACCATCGCGGAGATCCGCAGCGGCGAGATCACCTTCCGCGCTCTGACGCTCCGGGGGTCGGCGAACAGCCGCGCGCTCATCGTGCGCCAGGGCGGCAGCCTGCACCTCGAGAACGTGCACGTCACGGAGAACGCCGCCGGGGGGGTGCAGCTCTACGGCTTTCTCAACTCAGGAGACGAGGGCGAAGGTGCCCGTGCTCGGATCGACACCGGGTCCTCACTGACCCACAATGGGCGCAGTGACGTGCTCGGCGGTGCGATCCACGCCGTAGGGTCGTACGATCTCGAGATCGAGAACGCGACGCTGTCGAACAACGAGGCCAAGGATGGCGGTGCGATCTACGCCGGTCCGCTCTCGGGCAGCGTGGTCGACGGGTCGAATACACGGATCACCAGGTCCACCCTGTCCGACAACGCCGCCTCGGAGCGGGGCGGGGCTCTCTACACCTATTGGAGGGAGGTCCACCTCGAAGACACCACGATCGCGGGCAACACGGCCGCGTTCGGCGCCGGCGCGTGGGTGTACGACACCTTCCTGACCGGCACCTGCGACGACAAGGGCCCCACGGTGATCGTCAGCGAGAACGAGGCAATCGGGGCGGGCGGTGGCCTCCATCTGCTGGTCCGCGCCGGGGCCTCCTGCTTGTCGCTGGTCGACAATGGGGCCGACGCTCGGGGCGGAGGGGTGTACGCCCACCCCAGCAGCCGTAGCGGGCTCTCGTGGAGCATCCTCCACGACAACGAAGCGGAGCTCGGCGGGGGAGTCTACGCGGGGCGGAGCGCTGTGTTCACGGTCTGCGACTCCGAGGTCTACCGGAACGTCGGCACCGACCAGGGCGGAGGCCTGTACATCGACGTGGCCGGCGGCACGGCGGTGACCCTCGACGAGGTGGCGTTCGAGCCCATCCCCGGGGAGCTCAATCAGCCAGAGGACATCTGGGCCGACCGGGGGTACCAGTTCCGTGGCGCGGAACCGCAGCGCCTCCGCTGCAACGCGCTCGGTTGCGAGTTCCTGTGACGGCCCGCGCGCTGTTGGTCGGGGTGGTCGGGGTCAGCCTGCACGCGTGCAGCTGGTACGTGCCCGAGGCACGCCTCACTGCTGCCCTCGACCTCGACGGCGACGGCTTCCTCGCTATCGACCTCGGCGGCCCCGACTGCGATGACCTCGACGCCGCCGTCCATCCGCAGCGCGCCGAGATCTGCGGCGACCGGATCGACAACGACTGCGACGGTCGCACCGACGACTTCGGCCAGGACAACGTCGTCTGGTACCTCGACGCCGACGGCGACGGCTTCGGCCTCGAGGGCAAGTCCCGGCTCGCCTGCCCCGGCGCCCTCGCCGGGCAGGGATGGTCCCGCGCGCCCGGCGACTGCAACGACGCCGACCCCGAGATCCGTCCCGGTCGCTACGATGCCGACTGCGACTTCGTCGACGAGGACTGCGACGGGGACTCCGACGAGGACGCCGCCCGCTACTGGCCCGACGAGGACGAGGACACCTTCGGCGACGGCCGTCGCCCCTACGTGTGCGCGGTCGAGAAGGGCTACGTCGCCGACCGACAGGACTGCAACGACGACGACGCCAGCATCAACCCCCTCGCGTCGGAGGCGTGCGACGGCGTCGACAACGACTGCGACGGCACCGTCGACGTCGGACCGTTCGACGCGACCTACGACGGGATCGACTACCCGCGGCTCGCCGATGCCGTGGCGGACGCGCTCCTCGCCAGCGGGAGCCCCGTCGTCCACGTCTGCGACGACGTGCGCACCGACTCCCCACTCGAGATCCTGTGGCGCGAGTCCCTCGTGCTGCGAGGCCCGGGGCTGGCTCCCGCCCGGATCGACACCGGAGGGGAGCCGCTCGTGATCGCCGACGGCGCACTCACCCTCGAGAACCTCGCCATCCACGGGGCGGGCCCCGGGGGCGCGGTGGTCGCCGACGACGGGCCGGTGACCCTGATCGGCTGCGAGCTCTACGACCACGCCGGGCCCGCCGTGTGGGCCCTCGGCGACGTCGACCTCGTGGCCACCGTGGTGCGCGACAACGGCGCGCCCGAGGGCGCCGGGATCTACGTCGCGGCCGGCACCACCACGCTCGACGCCGACTCCGCGGTCCTGCGCAACACCGCCACCGGGCGCGGCGGGGGCGCCTTCGTCGACGTCGACAACGGCGCCGTCCTCGTGTCGCAGGGAGCGGCCTGGGGCGCCGAGGCCGACGACAACGCCCCCGACGACGTCGCCACCCCCGAGGGGTCGTTCGACTTCGACGGGCCGGCCACCTTCACCTGCAGCCAGGCGCGCCAGGGCTGCGACTAGTCCGGCGCCGAGGCGGCCATCGCGCCTTCGCTCCGCCAGGGTGACCGGGTGTGGGCCGCCTGCAGCCACGGCGCCGGATCCACCGCCACCACGCCCACTTCGAGGCCCCAGTGCAGGTGCGGACCCGTGCTCTGGCCCGTCGAACCCAGCGTGCCCACCGGATCGCCCGCGGCCACCTCGTCGCCCACCGCCACTCGAATGGCTTCCAGGTGGTTGTACGAGGTGGCCACCTGGTGGCCGTGGTTGACGATGACGACGTTGCCGAAGATCGCCTGCTCCCCGGCCACCAGCACCGTCCCCGGTGCCGCCGCGAGGACGGGCACGCCAGGATCGTCCTCCAGATCCAGCCCGGTGTGGTGGCTCTTGCGACCGTCCGAGTACGTCCGGTACTTGCCGAACGGGCTCGACGCGGCAGCGCCGGGCACCGGCCGCACGAACGGGCCCGTCCACGCAGCCTCGGGGAAGACCGCGGCGTAGGCCCCGTTGCGCTCCCGCCGCATCCGCTCGATGGCCTCGGTGTCCTTCCGGGCGCGCTTCTGGCGCCGGGACAGTCGGATGTAGCCGCCCTCCGCGAACGTCGTGGGCTCCACGGTGAGCGTCGCGGCGAGCTCGGCCTCGTGGCCGAGCGGATCGGCGGCTCGCACCACGAACGGGATGTCCCCCGGTACCTGCTCGATCTCGATGCCGCGGAGACCACGCCACACCCCGTCGACCGGGTACAGGGGCACGGTGCGGGGCGCGTCGTCGCCCTCGTGGCCGCGCAGCACGGCCTCGGCGGTCACGCTGGCGAGCGGCTCGTCCGCACGCACCCACAGCGCCCAGGTGCGGCCCTGGCCGACGCGCAGGGAGGCCTCGGCGATCTCCACGACAGGCGGGGAGCGGTCGAGGGTGCCCACGACCTCGACCTGCGCCTCGTTGCGGGACCACGCGGCGTCGGTCGCCACGAACACGAAGCGGTGCTCCCCGTCTGCCAGGCCCTCGGGCCGCCACTCGAGCGGCGCCCCCGGCGGCACCTCGAGCGCGATCGGCGCGCCACCGTCGACCGACACCGTCACCCCGCCGAGGCCGGGAACCACGTCGTGCGCCCGCACCGTCAGCGCGAGCTCCGTCACGCGGCCCTCGGGCCCCTCGACCTCGAGCTGGGGAGGCGTGCGATCGAGGTCGTCGCAGCCGAGCAGCACCATCCAGACCAGCAAACCGTCCTCTCCTGGGAAGCTAAGGGCACGCCTCCGCGAGCGCCCGACGCCGGACCTGGCCCGAGAGGGTGTGGCCGGCAAGAAACAGCTCCCCCTTCGGATCTTCGGCGATCAGTACGTGAAAGAAGTCCCCGGCGGTCCGCTCGAAGGGCTCGAACACCTCCCCCACGGCACACAGGTCGTTGCCGTCGAGGTCGATCCAGAGGTGGACCTCCGCCGGCACCTCGTCGAACTCGCGCGTGAGGCCGTAGGACAGGGCCTCCCCGCCGTTGTAGACCGCATCGGTCGCGGCATCGCGCAGCACGAGGTCGGTGCCTTCGAGCCCGGGGGCCGCGTGCGTCCACCGCACCCGCGCCGCCTCGGGCGGGATGCCGCGCACGTGCTCCTCCACGACGAGGACCTCGGGGGCCTCGGCGGTGCCGAAGAGCAGGATCGAGTAGGCCCGGTCGACCTCGAGCGTGACGTCGACCGAGGCCCAGGACTTGGGCGCCTCGTGGTCGAAGAACTGGAAGACGAAGTCCTCCGCCGGGCGCGTGGCCCAGCCCGCCCCCGGCCAGGCCTCGCCGAACTGCAGGTCGACGAGCGGCGGCTGGCCCACGTTGCCGTTGGCCTTCAGGTCCTGGCCGGGCATCGTGGCGCCCACGTGGATGGCCCGCAGGCGCGGGTCCTCGGGCCCAGGCGGCTCCCCCGTGTCGCCCGACGTGTCGGGGGCGGCGGTCTCTGCGGTGGGGCCCGTCTCGCCGTCGCGAGCCGGCGCCCCCCCCTCACACGCGGTGCCCAGGAGGCCCGCGACCACAAGCAGCGTTCGCATCCGCCCCACGATACCCCCCCACATCCGGATCTGCGAGGCTACCCTAGCGGACACGGAGGATGGGTGCGTCTCGTTTGGCTGTTGGCCGCGTGCCGGCAAGGGGTGGAGGTGGAGACCTCGGGCCCGATCGAGTGCGCCAATCCGTCCGCTCGCGACGATGCGGCGTATCGCGCCAAGGTGCAGCCCCAGGCCGCGCTCGACGAGGCATTGCTCCACGGCGGGGGGCTGCTCGCCGAAGACCTCGACGGCAACGGCTACCTCGACCTGTTCCTGCCCGGCGAGTCCGAGCAGCTGCTCCGGTGGACCCGCGAGGGCGCGCCCGACGAGCTGTTCGACGTGGGAGACGCCGCGCTCGCGGGCCTCCCACTGAGCATGGCGGTGGGGGCCACCGCGGTCGACTACGACGGCGACGGGGACCTCGATGTCTACGTCACGCGGTGGAACGAGCCGAACACGCTGCTGCGCAACGAGTCCGACCGCACGTTCGTCGACGTGTCGGCCGAGGCGTTCGGCGACGCGCCGGCCACCACGAGCCAGAGCGCCTCGTGGGGCGATCTCGACGGCGACGGGGATCTCGACTTGTTCGTGGGCACCTACGGGGCCCGGATCGACGATCTCAACGTGACCGACCCGGCGCCCGACTGCAGCGATCACCGCCCCGACGAGGCGCAGCTGTGGCGCAACGAGGGCGACGGCACGTTCACGAACATCTCGGGCCAGCTCCCCGCGGCGGCCCACGCCTACACGTTCATGTCGGGGTTCTACGATCTGTACGACGACGGCTATCCCGAGCTGTTCGTGGCCAACGACGACGGGCTGTGCGGCCCGAGCGTGCTGCTCGACAACGACGGGGGCCGGCTGTCGGTCGTGTCGGGCTCCTTCGATCGGCAGACCCACGACATGGGCATGGCGGTGGGCGATCTGAACGGCGACGCGCTGCCGGACTTCCTGCTCACGTCGTGGAACGGCCTGTCGTTCGCCCGCTCCCGCCTGGGGGCCAGCGGTGAGGTGGGCTGGGTAGACGCCGCGGACGCCGCGGGCTTCCAGGTCGACGGCCCGTCGCGCGACCGCCCCTCCCAAGCCCAGATGGGCGACCAGATCTACGGCTGGGGGGCCGAGTTCGGTGACCTCGACAACGACGCGGATCTCGATGCGGTCGCCCTGTTCGGGTACTGGCACTACTACACGGGCGCGGGCAACAAGCAGCGCCAGCGCGACGGGCTGTGGGTGCAGGGGGCCGACGGGACGTTCCGCGACGAGGCGCGTTCGTGGGGGCTCGCCGAGAACGGTGTGGCCCGCGGGGTGGTGCTCGCGGACATCGACAACAATGGCTTCCTCGACGTCATCAAGCGCCCCCTGAACGTCGAGGGTGCCGAGCGCTTTCAGATCGAGGGCTCCGATCGCGGGATCGCACTACACCTCGCCAACTGCGCCCAAGAGGCCTGGGTGCGGGTGCGCCTGCAGGCTCCGCCGCCCAACACCTTCGCGGTCGGCGCCCGGGTCCGGGTCGTGGCCGGCGAGCACGACCAGGTGCGCTGGATCCAGTCGGGAAGCTCCGGCATGTACAGCGGCGCCCCGCTGGAGGCCCACGTGGGCCTCGGCAGCGAGGAGCGGATCGATCGGCTCGAGGTGACGTGGCCGGACGGCGCGGTGTCGGTCGTGCGCGGGCTCGCCGCCCGGCAGCTCGTGACCGTGCACCGCCGCTGACCGGCGCCTACTCTTCGGGGTCGATCGACTTTAGCGTGACGTAGGTGAACCCACTGTCGCTGAACGCGCCGCCGACCCCGAGGATGATCGTGTCGCCCTCGACCAGGTCGAGCTCGATCTCTTCGTCGCCGACGCCCGTGTCTGAGCAGGCCAGCTCGGTGCCTCCACACTTGTCGTAGGCCACGAGCACGGTGTCGAAGCTCTCCTGCTCGGTGGCGAAGGTGTAGGTGCCGGTCACCGACGCGGTGAACTCCATCGTGAGATCCGAGGCGTCGGTCACGCCGAGGAACGAGCAGGAGGGCGCGAGCGTGTCGAGGCGGCCCCGGGTCTGTACCGCGAAGGGCTCGGAGGTGGCCGGCATGGATGCCCCGCTCGGGCACGTCTGGGACTTGCAGGCCGCGTCGGTCGCGCAGTCCGTGTCGTCGCAGTCGGCGCTGAAGTCCCCGTCGTTGTCGCGCCCGTCAGTGCAGCTCGTCTCGGTGTCCTCCTTCGCCACGACGTTCACGACGGTGTACCCCTCGTCGCCGAAGAGCCCCTCGACCTCGGCGACCACGACCTCACCGGCATCGAGCGTGACCGTCGCCTGGGACTTGAACCACGCCGAGCCATCGTTGTCGTCGTTGCAGACGAGCTCGGTGCCGGAGCCCGGGCAGGCGTCGCGAACCGCCAGCACGGTGTCGTAGTCCCAGTAGGCGTCGTTCGTGTCGAAGATGTAGTCGCCCGCGGTGGGCGCGGTGAACTCGATCTGGAGGTCGCCCCCGCCCGAGCTGTCGCCGCAGGTCGGATCGCTGTCGTCGGGGAGGGTCGCGGTGGTGCCGAAGACGCTGCCCGGCGCGACGCCGAGGGTGTAGTCGGGGCACCCTGCCGAGCACAGCGCGTCAGCGGCGCAGTCGGTGTCGTCGCAGTCGAGGGTGCCGTCCTCGTCCTCGTCGAAGCCGCTGCCGCACTGCTCCGTGCACGATGCATCGCTCCCGCAGACCCCGTCGTCGCAGTCCACGAGGCCCGTGCCGTTGTCGTCGACCAGGTTGTCGCAGAACTCCTCACAGACGATGTCGTCGAAGCAGTCCGAGTCGAGACAGTCGACCAGGCCGTCGTCGTCGAGATCCCGGCCATCCAGGCAGTTCGACTCGCTCTTCTCGAGCGGGGCCACGTTCAGCACGAAGTTCCCCTCGCGGTCGCGGTTCCCGTCGACGTGCAGGATGTACTCCTGGCCCTTCTTCATGTTCACGACGCCGTGGGCCTGCGCGCCGAACGTGTCGTCGGCGCAGAGCAGCTCCGTGGGGGTGAACTTGGCCTTCCCCTTCTTGTCGAAGGTGGCACAGCCGTCGGTGACGGAGAACGAGGCATCGTAGTCCGAGCCGACCGTGTCGATCACGTGGTCGCCGCTCACCGTGGCCACGTAGCGGATCGACACGTCTCCCGTGCCCGCGGAGCCGCACGACAGCTCCTCGTCGTCGACGTTGCCGACGGTGTCGCCGGTGAAGCTCTGCGGGAGCTTCGCGGCGACATCGACGTCGGGGCACCCAGGCTGGCACTCTGCAGCCTCCGAGCACTGAATCGGATCGTCGCAGTCGAAGACGCCGTCGCCGTTGTCATCGATCCCGTTGGCGCAGTCCTCGAAGCACAGCGCGTCCTTGAAGCAGATCGGGTCGAGGCAGTCGGCCTGGCCGGTCTCGTTGTTGTCCTTTCCGTCGCCGCAGTCCTCGGCGCACTGGGCCGCGTCGAAGCAGTCGGGGTCGAGACAGTCGAGCAGGCCGTCGAAGTCCGAGTCGTTGCCGTCGCGACACTCGACCTCGGTCGCGGTGGCCGGCAGCACGTTGAGCTCGACGTAGGAGCGGCCCCCGTCGACCGTGATGACGATCTCCTCGAAGTCGAGCAGCTCGACGACGAGCACCTCGCCGCCGAACTCGGTCGCGTTCACGCACGCGGTCTCCTCGAGACCGCAGTCCGGACGGGTGTAGATGACCGCATCCATCCGGGTGTTGTCGGTGAGCTCGAACGCGTAGAGGCCACCCTTGTCGGGGGACCAGCGGAAGACGATGTCCTCCACGCCCTCACCGCCGCAGGAGCCGGCGTCGTCGTCGCTCTCGTCGACAGTGCCGCCCGTCCACGTGAACGGGGGCTTCTGGAAGCCGAGGTCGACATCGACACAGTCGAAGGGCCCCGTGTCGGTCGTGCCCGTCGGGGTCGTCTCGTCGTCGTCGTCGTTGCCGTCGGTCACGTAGCCGGAGTCGGTGCCTCCGTCGTCGTTCGTCACCGCGTCGTCGTCGTTCGGGTTCGGGCCCGCACCGGAATCCTCGGTGTCGCCGGCGCCGCTGCCCGTACAGGCCACCAGCAGTGAACCGAGAGCGAGCGAGGCCGTGGCCTGGAGCAGTGTGGGAGGGATGATACGCACGCGACGTCCCCATGTGAAAGCCGGACCACCTTACACCAAGGGGATACCCTCGCGACAAGGCCCCGACACGCGGCCCGGCGAGAGTCGGCTCGGGTCCCGGATCTCAACCCTGCAGTTGGACGACCGTGAAGGCGTCGCCGCCTTGGTCCTCACTCGCGGGAACCCAGTCCGCGACGTAGCTCGACGAGCGCAGCCAGCTGCGCAGGCCGTCCTTGAGGGCGCCCGTGCCGTGGCCGTGGAGGAGGAAGACGGCGTCCCACCCCCCGCGCACCGCCTTGTCGA
>CAYMSU010000149.1:0-12812 GCA_964393165.1 uncultured Enterobacteriaceae bacterium | reverse complement strand
GGATGGCGCGGGCGGCGAGGGCCGCGACCATGGCGGAGTCGCGGCCGCCCGAGAGCGCCACCACGCAGCCGGGGATCCCGCACTTGCCCACGTACTCCCGCAGGCCCATGGCGAGCGCGAGCTCGAGCTCGAGGTGCGGCAGATCCGCCTCGGCGATCGGCCGGGGGATGCGCCCCTCACGATGCAGCCACTCGAGGCTCGGATCGGGGGGCGGGGACTCGGTGCCCTCGAGCCAGTAGGGGCCTACGGCAGGGGGCGCGAGGTCGGTGGCGAAGTCCCCGGACAGCCGGACGAGCGTGGGGAGCGGGCCGTGGGCACCGCGCTGGAGCGCCTCGACCTGCTGCCGCCAGCTGCCCTCCTCCATCCGGAGCCGCTCGAGGCCGGCCAGGTCGACCACGCGATCGACGACGTGGACCGTCTGATCGAACAGGAACCGGTCGCCTTCGGCCAGGGTGCGCCCGTCCTGCGCGATGAACACGCTGCCGTCGAAGACGAGGCGGGTGGCGTCGCAGCCGAGCAGCGACGTGTAGACGTAGACGACGTGATCCTCGCGCGACAGCTGCTGGACCATCTCCCGGCGGATCCGGTGCTTGCCCAGCACGAACCAGCTCGCCGAGGGATTGAACACGATGTGGGCCCCGCCGAGCGCGTAGAGGGTGCCGGGACGGCTCCCCTTCCAGCCGTCCTCACAGACCTCCACGCCGAACCGGCCGAGGCCCGGGGCCTCGAACAGCAAGGTGCCCATGGGGATGGGCTCCCCGTCGACCGCGTCGAAGGACTCGACGTGCCCCCGCGGCCAGCCGGAGAACCAGCGGTTCTCGTACTGTACGTCGCCGGTCGCGAGGTTCTCCTTGGGCACGAGCCCCGCGATCCGGCCCTCCGCGACCACGGCGACCACGTTGTAGACCACGTCACGGTGGCGGACCGGGAGCCCGACGAGCACCACCATACCCGCGGTGTCGGCCCGGAGGGCCTCGAGCACCCCCCACGACCGGTCGAGGGTGTCTCGCATCATGAGCCGGTCACCCAGCGAGTAGCCGGGGATGCACATCTCGGGCAGGAGCACCACGCGGGCGCCGCGGCGACGTGCCTCGGCGACCGCGCGCCGGATGCGCTCGAGGTTCCCCTGCCAGTCCCCGACCGTCTGGTTGACCGAGGCCGCGGCGATGTGGGCGGCGAGAGGCGCGCCTTGCATGAGGAGACCTCCGGGGGATAGGCCCCCGCGTGAGGGTGAGATGAGTGTACGTGAGCTCGTGGTCCTCGGCACCGCGAGCCAGGTACCGACTCGCTACCGTAATCACAACGGATACCTGCTGCTGTTCGACGGGCGCGGCATCCTCTTCGATCCGGGAGAGGGCACCCAGCGGCAGATGATCTACAGCGGCGTCACCGCGTCGATGATCACCCGCATCTGCATCACGCACTTCCACGGCGACCACTGTCTCGGGCTTGCCGGGGTGGTCCAGCGGATCAGCCTCGACGGCGTGCCGCAGGTGGTCCCGGTGCACTACCCGGCGTCGGGCCAGGTGTTCTTCGACCGGCTCCGTCACGCCTCGATCTTCAAGGACGACGCGCGTATCGACCCGCAGCCGCTCTCCCGGCCCGGCGTGGTCCACGCCGACGATGTCCTCACGGTTCGGGCCGAGCGCCTCTCTCACACCGTGGAGTCCTGGGGCTACCGCATCCAGGAGCCCGACGGGCGCCGGGTGCTCCCCGAGAAGGCCCGAGAGGCGGGCATCGAGGGGCGCGACATCGGCCGGCTTCTCCGCGAGGGGGAGCTCGAGCTCGATGGGCGCACGGTCACGGTCGACGACATCACGGAGGCGCGCCCCGGCCAGTCCGTGGCCTTCGTCATGGACACGCGGTGGTGCGCGGCCGCAGTGGAGCTGGCGAGAGGCGCGGACCTGCTGATCGCGGAGTCCACGTATCTGCAGGAGGCCCAGCGCGAGGCCACGGAGCGCGGACACATGACGGCCGCGGATGCGGGCCGGATCGCCCGCGAGGCCGGGGTCCGCCGCCTCGTGCTCACCCACTTCAGCCAGCGCTATCCCCGCGTGGAGCCGTTCCTGGAGGAGGCGCGCGCGTTCCACGAGGACTGCGTGGCCGTCCGCGACGGCGATCGGGTGCCCTTGCCGAAGCGAGCTTGAGGGCAGGAGGCCCCTCGCCGGATTTGGCCTGGGCGGGTCGCATGGGGTACGCTCCTGCACGGCAGGCCCAGGGGTGCGCATTTCACCCCCTCTGGACCGGGTACCGTGTCCCATCTCCTCTCGAGATGGGCCAGGCCGGACCGATGAGGGCGCTGGACCCGCCGCGTCTATGTCACATCGCCACAGAGGGCCGACGGTCCGGTCGAGAGTCTCATGAATGTCCAGTCTCTGATCTTCGCGCTCACGCTGTTCTCTCTCGGCGCCTGCTCCGGCGGGGCTGCCACCCCCGTCGGCAAAGACAAGACCACCACGGTCTCGAACGTCGACAAGACGAACGCCGCCGACACGTCGACCAAGAAGTCCGACGACGGCCCCCTCCGCGATACGGCCGACACGGGCACCGCCCCCATCCCGTCGGGGGGATGATCCCCCCCCGAGGAGT
The DNA here is from genome assembly GCA_964393165.1 of uncultured Enterobacteriaceae bacterium. Lineage (GTDB taxonomy): Bacteria > Myxococcota_A > UBA796 > UBA796 > DRPG01. The sequence continues at coordinate 10,223 of CAYMSU010000149.1, read as the reverse complement.
CACGGCAGCTGAAGGCTTCCGTTCGCCGGTGAGCTTCAGCCAGTGTGGGAAGAACGGGCCGCCTCCCGGAGCCTTTTCTCGATCCACGGATGACGCGGCGTGCGAGCATTGGGTATAGTCACCCGGACTTAGCTGGGACCCATCATGCGCTTTCCGTCGACTGTAGCTCTCGGTGCCGTCCTCCTCGCTGGTTGCATTGGCGAGGGTGGAGAGGAAACCGACAAGGACAAGACTGACACCGTCGAGATCCCCACGCCCGACGACAACCCCGATACCGGCGTGGCCACGACCGACGACGACGATGACGATGTGACCACGGTCACGACCGTCACCACGTCGCCCGCGCCGGTGCGCGGTGGCTCGGCTGCCGTGGGCTCGGGGGCCTCGGCGGCGTCGGCCGGATCGCCGGCCTCGGGCGGTGGCTCGTCGGGTGGTGGCTCCGCAGGCGGCGGCTCGGGCACCCCCGAGTCCTCCGGTGGCTCGGGCACCGGCGGCAGCAGCTCCAGTGGCTCGTCGGGGTCGGGCGGGACCAATGCGTCCGGTGCCTCGTTCGAGGGCTCGTCGAGCGGCTCGGGCACCACCAACGGCTCCGGCGGCTGATCGCCTTCGGCGCAGAGGTGGCGTGACCTGACCCCCGGGCGATAGTGGCTCGGCATGTCGCTACCTCTGCCTCGTCCTGCTCGGTACCTCGGACTCCTGGCCGGCTCGCTCGTGCTCTTGGCTTGCGCGGGTCTCCCGGACTTCGACCTGCCACTTCAGCCTCCCGGAGAGGCGCCCGTCGGCGAGACCGAAGGGCCCGAGGAGGCCGAACCCGAGTCCTCGCCGCGGTTCTTCTACACGCCGGGACTGAGCGGCGTGGCGGACGCGACCTACAGCCGCTGGGAGGCTGGGGAGCGCCTGTTCGTGGGGGTCGACGGCACCAACCTGCGGGCCGAGCCCACGGTGGACAGTGAGGTCGTCACCAAGCTCACCCTGGGCACCGAGGTCGAGGTGCTCGGCCAGGCCAGTGAGCCCGAGGAAGTGGTCGCCCGCCGCAACGTCTGGTACCGGATCCGGGCAAGAACCGGGGAGGAGGGCCACCTCTTCGGCGCACTGCTGAGCCCGCTGCGGGTCACGATGCCGTCCGCTGGCGGCGAGGACCTCGTGGCCGTCGTGACCTTCTCTCCCGACTTCGGGCCCCGCGTCCGGGCGTGGGCGCCTCCCGAGGGCACGGTCTACGCGGTCGACGCCCGGCCCCCGGAGCTGTTCGCGGGGGGCGGCGTGCTCGAAGCCAAGCCAGTTCCGCAGGGCATCGAGGTGGAGCTGTGTGATCCCGCGTCGAACCGCTGCAACGTGGCGGTGCTGGCCGTGTCCGGCGGCGAGTTCGTGCAGCTCTCGCCGCCGCTCCCCGAGGAGCCAGCCCCGGCCCCGGACGGCAGCGACGAGTAGCCGTGGGGCGGGTTCGCCTCGCGACGGTCTACCGGGACTTCGCCTTCCGCCCCTTCGCGCGCGGAGGCCGCGCCGAAGGCGGCGCCACTTCTGGCTGCTCGAGGTCGCTCGCGTCGGGCACGCCGGGCTCGTAGGCGGGGCCGACTGCCCACAGCGTGAGCGCGTAGAGCCCCACCGAGATGAATACGCCCACGAGCACGGCCAGGAAGTGACTGAGCAGGGGGCTCACCGGTGGCGCGGCAGAGGGCTCCGAGGCGCCGGGGACCTCTCCACGCTCCGAAGCGGGCGCCGCGGCATGGATCTGCTGGGCCAACGCCGCCAGCTGCTCCAGGCTCGGCCCGGTCATGACGCGCGCCACCGGTAGATCCACGCCATCGTCGGCGATCGCGTTCTTCAGCTCGACGGCCAGCAGCGAGTCCAGGCCAAGGTCCAGGAGGGGCACCGAGCGGTCGATGGCCCGGTCCGGTGGCAGGTGCAGGATCTGCGCGGCCCGCCGTCGAATGTGCGCGATGAGCTGATCCCGCTGGTCCTCCGGATCCGAGGTCGTGCCGAGCACCTTCAGCAAGGGGGCGTCGACGGCGGGGGCGGCAGGAGCAGCGAGCGCCGAGGAGGCCCCCCCCGGATCCGGCAGAAGCGGCGTCAGCCTCGGCGGGGGGCTCCCCCGGTACAGCGCCTGGGCCAGCCGGGACCAGTCCACCGGCAGGATCGCCACCTGCGCGCGGCCCCCCGCGAGGACCTGGCCGAGCGCCTCCAGGCCGGCCTCCACGGGTAGGCGCCCGATTCCCTCGCGGGCTTGCCGAGCGGCGTGCTCGGGCCCGAGGCGGGCGGCCATCCCGATGTCGGCCCAGGCCCCGAAGTTGACTGCGGTCACGGGGTGGCCGCGTGACCGCGCCCAGTGCGCGAAGCCGTCCATCCATCCGTTGGCCGCCGCATAGTTGCCCTGACCGGGGGACCCCAGGAGCGAGGCGCCCCCCGAGAAGAGGACGAAGAAGTCGAGCTCGCGTGCCTCGGTGGCCGCATGCAGGTTCCACGCGCCTTGCACCTTGGGGCCGAACACCAGGTCGAAAGCTTCCTCGTCCAGCCGCAGCAGCGATGCGTCGCGGAGGACGCCGGCGGCGTGAACGAGCCCGCGGAGCGCGGTCGGAGCTGCGGCGATGGCCCGCTCCACGTCCGCGGGCGCCGTGACGTCGCCCTGGACCACCACGACGGTGGTGCCCCCCTCTCCGATCGCGGCGAGGGCCGCGCGAGCCTCGTCGGAGGGCGCCGACCGACCGAGCAGCACGAGGTGACCGGCACCTCGGGCGGCCAGCGACCGCGCGACCTCCAGCCCGAGCCCGCGAAGGCCCCCGGTGACGAGGTAGGTGCCGTCTGCGTCGAGCTCGGGCGCGGGGGACGGCCGGATCCTGGACAGGCGCGCGACCCAGCGCGTCTGTGGGTCGACGGCCTGCTCGGGCTCCCCGTCGTCGTGGCAGAGCACGTCCACGATCCGATCGGGCGGCGTGTCGGGGGCTGCGTCGACCATCCGGGGGCGCAGCTCCGGGTGCTCCAGCGAGGCCACCCGGAACAGGGACCACAGGGCCGCGCCGAGGGGGTCCGCGAGGGTTCCGTGCGCGTCGGTCCCGGACTCCGTGCACAGCGTGATCCGGGCCGCCGGAGCCCGCTCGAGGGCGCCTTGCAGCCAACGCGCCACCCGGGCCGCGGACCGAGCGGTGGCGGCTCCGGGCGGCGGGGGCTCCGCGGCGGCGACGATCAGCACCTCGTCAGCGCCCTCGAAGTCCCCGGCGACGGGGGCCTCGGCTACCCGGACGGTCGCGCCCCGCTCGCGAAGTGCGCCCGCCAGGCCCTCTGCGCGAGGGCCGGGCCCACACACGAGCCAGGCTCCGTGGAGGGTGCGACCGGGGGCAGGCGCAGGAGCGGCTTCCCACGCCGGCACCACGAACCACTCCGGGCGCGCGCGGCGTCGATCGGGCCACTCGGGCTTGTCGAGCCAGCAACGCCGGCGCTGCCAGGGGTACGTGGGCAGCTCGACGCGCGTGCGGGGCCACGGCGCGTCCCAGGCCTCCCAGTCGATGCTCACGCCTCCGGTCCACAGCTGCCCCACAGCCTGCGCGAGCGTGCGGATGGTGGGCGCGTCCCGGCGCTGGCTGCCGATCCAGTGGCGCCGGCGGTCCCCGTCTCCGCGGCGGCCCGCCCCGAGCAACGCGGTATGGGGGCCCACCTCCACGAACACGGTGTGGCCGAGCTCCTTCAGGGTGGCCAGGTTGTCGCCGAATCGCACGGGCTCCCGCACCAGATCGCGCCAGTAGGCGGGGGAGCGGAGATCCGCAGGGTCTGCGACGCGTCCCGACGCGTTGCACAGGACGGGCATCTCGGGCGCCGCGTAGGACACGCGGGCCGCCGCCGCCTCGAACTCATCGAGGATCGGCTCCATCAGAGCGCTGTGGAAGGCGTGGCTGACCTGGAGCGGGCGAAGCTCGAGACCCTCGTTGCGGAGCGCGTCCGCGAGCTGGTCCAGGAGCTCGGACGGGCCCGACACGACGGTCTCGCCCGCATGGTTGAGCGCCGCCACGGACAGCCCGACCGGCATGGCGGCGCGGACCGTCGCCTCGTCGGCGAACACCGCGAGCATGCCGCCCTCGCGGGGCAGCGAGCCCATCAGTCGCGCGCGGGTGGCGACCAGCCGGGCCCCGTCCTCGATCGAGAACACCCCCGCGACCGCCGCGGCGGCGAGCTGCCCGGTCGAGTGGCCGCAGACGGCGGACGGCTCCACCCCGAAGCTCCTCCAGAGCTCGGCGAGGGCCACCTCCAGCGCGTACAGCGCAGGTTGGGCGTAGGTCGTGTCGTGGATCGCGTCGTCGTCGGCTCCGTGCAGGATCTCGGCGAGCGGCCTCGGCAGCTCGTCCTCGACGGCGTCGCAGCACCGGTCGACCACGTCTCGGTAGAGCTCGAAGTGGTCGTACAGGGCCTGCCCCATGCCCGGGTACTGGCTCCCCTGGCCGCTGAACAGGAACGCCACCCGCGGAGGGCGCCCCGCGCGCCCCGTGAACACGCCGGGCGCCTGGCCGTGCGCGAGGTACTGGGCGATCTGCTGGCGAGCCTCGCTCGCACCCTCAGCGACGACCGCCATGCGCTCCGTCAGCGCCGCGCGCGCCAGCCCGGCGGAGGCTGCGAGGTCCGGCAGCGTGGCGTCGGCCACGCGGTCCCCGCAGGCGGCGGCGAGCGCCCGCAGTGCACTCTCCGAGCGCGCGGACAGCGGCAGCACGTGGCCGGGCCGCTCGGGCGGGGGGGGCGCGGACAGCGAGTCGCCGACCGCTGGCGCCTCCTCGACCACGACGTGCACGTTCGTGCCGGCCAGTCCGAAGGCCGACACCCCGGCCCGACACACCCCCGAGGGGGGGGCCCACGGCGTGGGCTTCGTCGAGATGACGAGGGGCGTGCGGGTGAGGTCCAGGTCTTGGTTGGGGGACTCGAAGTGCAGGTGAGGCGGGATCTCGCGGTGCTGTAGCGCGAGGACCATCTTGATCAGGCTCGCCGCCCCAGCGGCGACCTCGAGGTGGCCGATGTTCGACTTGACGGCCCCGAGGTGCAGGGGATTGTCGGGCGAGCGACCGACCCCGTAGACGGCCTCGACGGCGTGGACCTCGATGGGGTCGCCGAGTTCGGTCCCCGTGCCGTGGGCTTCGAGGTAGCTGACGTCGCTCGGCGCGAGGCCGGATTGCGCCAGCGCGTCCGCGAGGACCTGCTCCTGGGCGGGGCCGTGGGGCACCGTGAGCCCCGCGCTGCGCCCATCGTGGCCCATCGCCGAGCCGCGGATCACCGCGAGCACCGGATCACCGTCGCGCTCGGCGTCGGAGAGCCGCTTGAGGACGAGCATGCCGCAGCCCTCCGCGCGGCCGTAGCCGTCAGCCCGGGCGTCGAACGTCTTGCACCGCCCGTCGGGGGCCAGCGCCTTGAGCTGGCTCACGTACACGAAGTTCTCGGGCGACAGCATCAGGTGCACGCCGCCGGCCAGCGCGGTGGCGCAGTCCCCGGCGCGCAGGCCCTGGCAGGCGAGGTGGACGGCGACCAGCGCGGAGCTGCAGGCGGTGTTGACCGCGACGTTGGGCCCCTGCAGCCCGAGCGCGTAGGCGACACGCCCCGACACGAACGCGGACAGGCTCCCGGTGCCCGCGTAGGGGTCGCCATACAGCGGCTCCCCTGCGGCCTGGAAGCGCTGCAGGTAGCCGGAGTCGCCGACCCCCACGTACACGCCGGTGCGCGTCGCCCCGAGGGCGTCCACCGGGATGTCGGCCCGCTCCAGCGCCTCGTAGCTGACCTCGAGGAGCATGCGCTGCTGGGGATCGAGGGATGCTGCCTCCCGGCCGCTGATCCCGAAGAAGTCCGCGTCGAAGGTCTCGACGAGGTCGAAGTCGACGAACCCGGCCTCGCGGACGTACATCTTGCCGGGAACGCCAGGCGTCGGGTCGTAGACCGCCGCGAGGTCCCAGCGCTCCGGAGGCACCGGCTCCATCGGGTCACGCCCCGAGCGGAGCAGCTCCCAGAACGCCTCGGGGTCGTTGGCTCCGCCGGGCATCCGGCACGACAGCCCGACGATGGCGATCGGCTCGTCCGACGCCGCCACGCGCGGGGCCGCGGGGGCGGGGGCCGCGCGGGGCGCCACCCTCGTGAGCAGGTGCTCGGTCAGGTCGTTTACGCTCGGGTGATCGAAGCCGATCGTCACCGGCAGGCCGGGGTCGAAGTCGACGCGCAGCTGGTTGGCCAGCTCGACGGCCATGAGGCTGTCCATGCCTGCGTCGGTGAACCCGAGCGACGGGTCCACGCGCTCCCCCGGCGGCAGGCGCAGGATCTCCGCCACGCGGTCCCCGATGCCGTCCGCGAGCACGTCGCGGCGTCGGTCCGGCGCAGCCGCCAGGGCCGCTTCCCACAGCGGGGGTGTGGCCTCGAGAGCGCGGTCTGCCTCCGCAACCCGTGGTCGCCCCTCGACCAGATCGGCGACGAGCTGCGGTGTGCGCACGAGCGACTGCGGCCACCGTGCCCAGTCCAGGTCGACGACGGCCACGTTGGCGGGGCCCTGCAGAACCCGCCCGAGCACCTGCACGGCGTGCGCGGGGGGGAGGGGGGTGACGCCGCCGGCCTCCCAGGCCCGCGAGGACACCGTCGCGAGGCCACCGTCGGCCCACGGTCCCCAGCCGATCGAGACGCCGTGGCGGCCCCGCGCGCGCCGGGTGTGGGCGAGGGCGTCGAGGTAGGCGTTCGCGGCAGCGTAGGCCCCCTGGCCGGCGGAGCCGAGCATGGAGGCGGCCGACGAGAAGAGCACGAACGGCTCGACGTCGGGGAAGGTGCGGTCGAGCAGGTGGGCCCCTGCGATCTTGGCACGCCACGCAGGCGCGAAGTCGGCAGCCTCGAGGGTGGCCAGTGAGGCGTCCTCGACGACGCCGGCGGCGTGGAAGACCCCCCGCACCCCGGGGAGGCCGGCGGCCGCGGCGGTCGCGAGGACCCGCTCGAGGTCCGCAGGCTCCGCCACGTCGCCCGTCAGGTGCATGCAGCGCTGTCCCGGCCGGGCCTCCAGCTCGTCGATGACGGCCTGCTGCGCTTCGTCGGGGGCGCTCCGCGAGAGCAGCAGCACGCCTCCGGCGCCCGCGTCGGCGAGCCACCGCGCGACGCGGAGTCCCAAGGCCCCTCGCCCCCCGGTGACGAGGTAGGTGCCGTCGGCGCGGACGCCGGTTGCCGCGCCCGGAGAGGTCGCCCGGGAGAGTCGCCGGGCCAGCACGCGAGCGCCTCGGACTGCGAGCTGGTCCTCGGGCCTCCGGGCCCCCAGGACGAGCTCGAGCATCGCGAGGTCGTCGGTCGCGGCGGGGTCGAGATCCACCCGAAGGAGCGGCACGTCGACCTCGACCGCCGCCACTGCCGCGAGCCCGAGCGCGGGGGCCTGGGCGAGCGCGGGGGCTTCTCCGGCCACGGAGACGGCCCCCCGCGACACCCACGTGAGGCTGGGCCCGGCGCGCTGCAGGAGGGCCTGGATCAAGTGCAGCAGGTGCGTGGCGGGCGCCTCCGCGTCGGCCACCGGCTCCTCGCCAGGCTCCGGCGCGTCGAGCGACCACAGGGCCACGATGTCCGCGGGCTGCAGGTCGTCGACGAGCGCGGGGAGGTCCCGGGCCTGGCCGTCGCCCTGGTGCACGACCGTACAGGGGCGCTGCTGACGAGCGGCCAGGCGATCCCCGAGCCCCCCTTCGTCCGCCAGGATCAGGAGCCGGCCCTGCGAGCGCGTGCCCTGCGCTCCCACGTCGAGACGGATCGGCGCCCAGGTGTGGGCGTAGACCCAGTCGTCGCCGACGCCCGGCGCGTCGCCAGGAGGATCCTTGGCAGGGCGCTCGACCCAGTACCGGGCACGCTCGAAGACCGTGCCGGGCAACCCCACGGAGCGACCCGGGAGGTCGCGATGCACGCACGCCCAGTCGACGTCGACGCCACGCGCCCACAGGCGCGCCGCCCCCTCGAGCAGGGTGGCCCAGGCGGGGTGCCCCCGGCGGAGCGAGGGCACGAACCGGGCGTCGACATCGGGCAGGCATCGAGCGCCCATCCCGGCGAGCACGGGATGGTTGCCGAGCTCGAGGAACGTGGTGAGCCCCTCGCCATGGAGCGTCTTCAGGCTGCGCGCCAGCTGCACGGGCTCGCGCATGTGCTGGCGCCAGTAGGCCGGATCGAGCAGCTCGGCACCGGCGAGCTCGCCCCGGACGTTCTCGGCCAGGGGCAGCCGCGGCGCGCGAAGGGGAACCTCGCCCATGAGCGCCTCGAACCTGTCGAGGATCGGGTCCATCAGCGGCGAGTGAGCTGCGTGGCTGATCCGGAGGCGTCGGATCTCTGCGCCGTCGGCCTCGAGCCGGGCGGCGACGTCGTCGACCACCGAGGCTCGCCCGCTGATCACCGTCTCGGTGGGCCCGTTCACCGCGGCGATGGCGCTCGCGGCGCCCTCCGGGTCGGCGTCGCGCAGGTAGCGGAGGACGGTCTCCTCGTCCGCGAAGACGGAGACCATCGCGCCATCGCGGGGAAGCGAGCTCATCAGCGCGGCTCGGCGGGCGAGCAGCTGGATGCCCGTCTGCATGTCGAAGACGCCGGCGAGGGCGGCCGCGATGAACTGCCCGGTGCTGTGCCCGACGACCGCTGCAGGACGGACCCCGTAGCTCGCCCAGAGTGCGGCCATCGCCCACTGCAGCGCGAACATGGCGGGCTGGGTGTAGGCGAGGTCGTGCAGCTCGGGCCGCTCCACGCCTTGTGAGGGGAACAGCACCTCGCCGAGGGACGTGGGCAGGACCTCGTCCGCAGCGGCGACCGCGGCGTCGAGCGCCTCGCGGAACACGGGCGCCCGCTCGTACAGCGCGCGCCCCATCCCCGCCTCTTGCGGACCGGCCCCCGTACACAGGAACACGACAGCCGGGTCGGCCACGGCCACGTCGGTCACGAGCGGCCGGCGAGCGAGGGCCGGGGCCACCTCTGCGGCCTCGGCCACGACGACCGCCGCGCGGTGGGCGAGGCCCGACCGGCCCACGTTCTGCGACCAGGCGAGGTCCGCGAGCGCGGGAGCGTGGGTCTCGACGTGCGCGCGCAGGACCTCCGCCTGGCGCTCGAGCCCCTGCGAGGTGCGCGCGGACCACGTGATCGCCACTGCCGGGGGCGCCTCGACCATCGGCGCTGCACGCTCCGGTGCCGCCTCGAGCAGCACGTGCGCGTTGGTGCCCGAGATCCCGAACGAGGACACGCCGGCCACACGCCTCGACGCCGACCACGCGATGGGGCCCGCGGGGAGCGCGAGGGCGGGGAACGCCCCGAGCGGGAGCGCGGGGTTGGGGGCCTCGAGCTGGGCGAGCGGCGGGACGGTGCCCCGCTGGACCACGCCGATGGCCTCGAGCAGGCCTGCGATCCCCGCCGCCGCCTCGAGGTGCCCCAGGTTGCTCTTGATCGCCCCTAGGTACAGGGGCTCCTCGCGCGCTCCGAACACCTCGCCGAGCGCCTGGACCTCGATCGGATCGCCGAGGGGGGTGCCCGTCCCGTGGCACTCGACGAAGCCGACGTCGTCGGGCGCGAGCCCGCCGTCCGCCAGCGCCGCGCGCACGACCGCCTGCTGGGCGGCTCCGTTGGGGGCGGTCAGCCCGCTGCTGGGGCCATCGTGGTTGACCGCAGACCCCCGGATCACGGCGAGGATGCGGTTGCCGTCGCGCTCTGCGGCGGACAGGCGCTTGAGCACGACCACCCCGCAGCCCTCGCCGCGCACGTAGCCGTCGGCCCGGTGGTCGAAGCTGTGGCAGCGACCGCGCGGGGACAGCGCACCCATGCGCGACAGCCACAGCGTGGTGTCGGGGGCAACGATCGCGTTGACGCCACCGGCGACGGCGACCTCGCACTCCTCGCGGCGCAGCGCCTGCACCGCGAGGTGCACGGCGACCAGCGAGGAGCTGCAGGCAGTGTTCACGCTCATCGCCGGGCCCTGCAGCCGCAGGGCATACGCGACGCGGCCGGCCGCGAAGCTCGTCTCGTTGCCGGTGCCCGCGTACAGGTCGACGTCGGGCGTGGAGGGGTCGAAGCGCGCCGCGTACTCGGCGGCCCCGATGCCGACGTACACCCCGGTCCGGGTCTCCCGGAGCGACAGCGGCGCGATGTTCGCATCCTCGAGGGCGTGCCACGTCTGCTCGAGCAGCATCCGCTGCTGAGGGTCGAGGGTGGGCGCCTCCCGCGGGGAGATGCCGAACAGCTGGGGATCGAACTTGTCGATCCCGTCGACGAACCTCCCGTGGCGGCTC
>CAYMSU010000148.1:0-12829 GCA_964393165.1 uncultured Enterobacteriaceae bacterium | reverse complement strand
TCTGGCGGCGTGCGGCATCCCGGCCCCGCCCGAGGCGGTGCCCGACGTGCAGGCGTGGAGCCGCCGGCACGCCTCCTCGGGACTCGATGCCCGGGTGAGGGAGCGGCTCACCGCCATGGCCGACCACCTGGCGCGGTGCCTCGCCAGCCGCGGCGCGCTGCCCGAGTCCGCCGTGGCCGCCCGCGTCGTCACGGAGCTCGAGGCCGGCGGCGGGGAGTTGTTCTTCCAGGCGGTGCTCGAGCAGACGGCGCTGGTGCACCAGCCCGCACCCCAGGTGCCGCGGCCGCAGGCCCTGCGCTTCGGCGACGAGGCCCTGCGCGAGGACCTGCGGCGCTTTCTCCAGCCGCGGGTGCCGCGCGCCCGGGACCTCGCCACCCTCGACCTGCTCGACCTCCTGCTGAGCTGCGATCAGGACGTGTTCGGCGTACACGTCGAGAGCGCCCGGGTGCGGCCCGACGTCCGGCGAGCCGCGCTCCGCGCCGCCGGCACCACCCTCACCGAGCTCGTGGCCGAGGGCCGGATGGAGGACATCCGGGAGCGGCTGCACACCACGCTCTACGCCGCCGGCGTGCCCGCCCCGGCGGTGGAGCCGGTGTGCGCGTCGGTGCTGGCGCTCACGCGGCGGTTCCTGGAGGAGGTCTGCCAGCAGTGCCCCGTGCAGTGCTTCAACGACCCGGATGCCCCCGCGGGCCGAGCCTGGCACGGCCCCGGCCACCCGGCGTTCACTGGCTGAGGGCCCACGCCTCGCGCTCCCGCCGGAGCCGCCGCAGCGCGAGGTCGACCTCCGTGGGCACCATGCCCGGTGCCTGATCCGCCCGCTCCACGGCCTCGCGCACGAAGTCCGACGCGACGCTCGCGCGGAGCTCGGGAGGCGCGTCGTGGAACTGGTGGAGGAGCTTCTCGAGGCGCGGATCCTGGGTCGTCCACGAGGACAGCGCGGCCTCCTCGGCGAGGACCGCCTCGACGAGGGAGGCGTCGGCGCTCGTCGCCTGCTGGGTGACGTACAGCGCCACGCCCCCCGCGCCGAGGACGAGCACCACGAGCACGGCTGCCGTCGCGAGGCCGCGGACGATGGTCTCCCCGATCGTCCAGCCGTCGTCGAGCTCCTCCCGCGGGAGCGCCAGGTCCCGGCCGACGACGGAGCGTACCGGCGCCGGCGCGGAGCTCTGGCTGTGCTCGATCCAGGGCGGTGCTGGGTCGAAGCCCCCAGGGAGCGAGGGCGGCGGAGGCCCTTCCAGCGCTGGCCTCGGCGAGGGCTCGGGGGCGGGCTGCTCCACCCCTACGAGGTAGTCCGGCAGGGAGTCCTCGCTGCCGCCACGCGACCGACGCGCGCCCCCGACCGGGGACGCCGCCAGCTCGTAGAGCTCCGCGCCGAGCGGTGGCCCCATCGGCGGGGCCGACGGCTCGACATAGGCGGGGCCCGGGTCGGCGGTCTCGGGGTCGATGGTGCTGTGGGTGTGCCGGTCGTCTACGGGCCGGGCCCGGGCCGAGGCCGGAGGCCCCCCGAGGATCTCGCGCAGCTCCTCGATGATGCCGTCGGCATCGGGCACGTCCCCGCGCACGGGGAAGTCCTGGGTGATGTCGAGCCACGGCGGAGGCCCCTCCTCGGCGGGGAGGCTCCGCATCGCCCGGGTGAGCACCGTCTGGAGCTCGCCGACGCCGGGGTAGCGCTCGCTCGGCTCGAATGCGCAGGCGCGCACGACGATGGCGCGCAGCGGCTTGGGCACCGGCTCGAGCAGGCCCTCGTAGGCCTCCGCGTAGAACAGGTCGGCGGAGTGGTGGCCGGCCAGCATGGTGTAGAGCAGGGCGCCGAGCGCGAACTGATCCGTCGCCTCGTCGGGCTCCCAGTACTGCCGCAGCTCGGGGGCGAGGTGCGCCCAGTCCACTCCCGCGCGTGTCTCCTCGTTGTCGCGCAGCAGCGCGCGCTGCCCGAACCGGGTGAGGATGGACTCCCCGCCCTCGGCGAAGACGACTACCTCGGGGCGCGGGTGCCCGTGGACGATCCCGCGGGGGTGGGCCCAGGCCAGCCCCTCCGCGCACCGCGTGACCACCCGGACCGCCCACGCCGCAGGCACCGCGCCCCGCTTCGTGAGGTGCTGGGCGAGGCTGCCTACGAAGCGATCCCGCACCACGAAGGACAGCGGACCGTCCCGCCCGACGTCGATGACTCGCTCGAGGTTGGGATGCTCGAGCTGCGCAGCCCGCTGCGCGAGCGCGATCAGCCGGCTGGCGGCCTTGTCGTCGCCAGGGCGCGCCACCCGGATCGACCGCCACCGCTTGAGGCGGAGATCGTAGGCGAGAATCGAAGCCGTGCTCGCATCTGTCTCCTCCGTGCGCAGCAGCTCGTAGCGACCGGCCAGGACCGGGGCACGTCCGTCGGAGCTCGCGGGAGGAGGTTGGGCCAAGGGCTCGAGGGTGGCAAGCGAGCGAGATCGCTCTTGCCTGTGGTTGTATTCCAACGGCTGCAGGTGGGGGGAGCGCAAGGTAAAGTCGTCTCCATGCTGCCCTCGCTGCTGTCCTCGGTCGTTCCCTTGCTCACCGGCTGCAATGGCTCGGATGTCGAGCCGTTGTCGCCCGTCGAGCACCTCAACCGGGCATCCCTCGCCGTCCGCGGGGTCCGCCCGTCGGTGAACGAAGTCCGCGCCGTGCAAGACGACCCCGACGTCCTGCCCGACCTGGTCGACGGCTGGCTCGACACGCCGGCGTTCGGTGAGACCGTCAAGGACCTCCACGCGCAGCTGTTCCTCCTCCGAGCGGACACGAACTACCAGCTGCCCGTCAAGGGCCTGCTCGAGGAGCGGGGCTACTCGCAGGCAGACGTGCACTACAGCACGGTCGAGGCCCCCCTGGAGCTCGTGCGCGAGGTGGTCATGGAGGACCGCCCCTACACCGACGTCCTCACGGCCGACTACACCGTGGCCAACGAGGTCGTGGCCGCGATCTACGGCCTTCCCTTCGACCCCTCGGGCCCGGAGTGGCAGCACACCGACTGGACCGACGGGCGCCCCCAGTCGGGACTCCTGTCGGACTCGGAGATGTGGCGCCGCCACGTGTCCAACGCGGCCAACTTCCACCGGGGCCGCGCGGCGTTCGTGTCGAGCACGTTCCTGTGCGAGGACATCAGCGCCCGTGACGTCTTCGTCGAGGACGTGAACGTCGCCGACCCGCTCGAGGTGGCCGACGTGGTCAACCGTCGCACCTCCTGCCAGGCCTGCCACTCGGCCCTCGACCCGCTCGCGGCCTTCTTCTGGGGCTACAAGGAGCAGCTCCAGCGCGGCGCCATCCTCTCCGCCTACTCCCGCGGCTGCGAGTGGGACTGGTCCGAGGGTCCGCCTCCGTCGGCGCCCCCGCGCGATGCCTACCGCATCGAGCACTGGTGCTACCCGCTCAAGTTCTACGACGTGGCCGAGGAGGGGGCCTGGGCCGACTGGAACCTCTCGCCGCCCGGCTATTGGGGCGAGTCCGCGCACGACATGCTCGACCTCGGAGACCTGCTGGCGAGCGATCCCCGCTTTCACGAGTGCACGGCGCGCAACGTGGCCGCCTACCTCACGCAGGGCGGCCGCGACGAGCTGCCCTTCCCGTGGGTTCAGCAGCTCACCGGAGCCCTGGTCGACTCGGGCTTCTCCTTCCGCGAGCTCGTGCGCGAGGTCGTCCTCTCCGAGGAGTTCGCCACCGCGCGGGCGAAGGGGGCCACCGATCGCTACGTGCCCGGGCTGCAGACCATCCGGCCCGAGCAGCTCTCGCGCACCCTCGAGGACCTCACCGGGTTCGTGTGGGAAGCCAACCAGGATCATCAGGACTGTGCCTTCGGGCCCGGGTCCAACGTGTGCTGGGGCTCGGTCGACCTGCTGAACAACGACCTGTTCGGCGTCCGCTCCATGATGGGGGGCATCGACGGGTACACCGTCACCCACCCGATCCACACGCCCACCCCCACCCAGCAGCTCGCCCTGCGCATCGTGGCTCAGGAGGCAGCGGGCTACGTGGTTCCCCGGGACTTCGCGAAGTCGCCGGCCGACCGCCGCCTGCTGCGCTCGATCGAGCCCTCCCAGACCGACGAAGACGCCGTGCGGAATCAGATCGCCGAGCTCTACCTGCGCATCCTGGGTCAGGACGTGTCGCCTCGGTCCGAGCAGGTCGATCTAGCCTACGAACTCTGGAAGACCGCGAGCCGGGGGAGCTCCGAGGACGGCTGGAAGGTCGTCATCACCGCCCTCCTCCGCGATCCCGCGATGGTGTTGTACTGATGGCCCGCTCCGACCACCCGTCCCGCCGCCACGTCCTCGCTGGCGCCACTGGCCTCCTCGGGGCGCTGGGCCTGCCCCCCGCAGCCTACGCCGCGACCTCGCCCTCCGGCGAGCCCAAGCACCTGCTCGTCGTCTTCGCCGAGGGCGGGTGGGACGTCACCTACTGCATGGATCCGAAGCTGTCCTGCGGCTGCGCGATCGACGGCCCCCAGCTCGACGAGGACCCCGACAACCGCGACGACCGCGAGGACGTCGAGACGTTCGGGAACATCCCGATCGTGGTGAACCCCGTGAAGCGGCCGGCGGTGCGCCAGTTCTTCCGGAACTGGCACTCCCGCGTCCACGTGATCAACGGGATCTGGACCGGCTCTATCGCCCACGACCCGTGCCGGTACCGGATCCTCACGGGCACGCCGGACGGCCGGAAGCCCGACGTCACCACCATCACCGGCTACACCCACGGGGACCGGCTCCCCCTCGGGTCGATCGACCTGTCGGGGTGGGGCATCGCGGGCGGGCTGGCCGCGAGCTCCGGTCGGATCGGTGCGCAGAGCCAGATCGCGCCGCTGATCGACGACGGGAAGTCGTTCCGGCGGGCGACCCAGGTAGCCGCGGATCAGTACCCGCTGTTCCAGGCCACCACGCGCCAGGAGGACGCGATTCAGGCGTTCCTCGACCAGCGCGTTGCGATGATGCGGGAGCGCTTCTCCGACGGCGGCGCCAACGACCGCTCGCTCGACGACCTCGTCACGTCGCACACCCGGGCGCAGCGGTTCCGGGCCGAGGCCGCGGGCATCATGGACTCTCTCGCGATCGGCCAGCAGGCCCGGTTCATCGAGCAGCTCAAGATGGCGATGAACCTGATCGAGGCAGGGCTGTGCCACTCCGTGACCGTCGACACGCGCAACGACTGGGACACCCACGATCAGAACTCGACCCAGCACCGCTACTACGAGGAGCTGTTCGGCGCCCTCGACCGGCTGCTCGGCGAGCTCCAGTCGCGAGGCCTGATGGACCGCGTGGTGGTCGCCGTGGTCTCCGAGATGACGCGCACACCGCTGCGCAACGCCGCCGGCGGCAAGGACCACTGGGGTCACACGTCGGCCATGCTGATGGGCGCCGTGCGAGGAGACGCGGTGTCGGGGGCGACCGACGACCAGCTGCAGTCCTGCCCGGTCGACCTCGCCACCGGTGAGGCCTTCGCGTGCGATCTCAAGCAGCAGCCCCCGCCGCTCCAGTACTCGAACGTGGTGGCCGGGCTGCTCGAGATGGTCGGCGTAGATCCGCAGCGGTGGCTGCCCGGGGTTCCCCCGTTCCGAGGAGCCCATGCGGTCTGAGCTCGGTGTGGTCGTCCTCCTCGCCGCGTGCAGCGGTGGGTCGGTCGAGCCGCAGGTCGACCCCGAGTGCGAGGAGCTGACCTACGACAACTTCGGTCGCGGCTTCCTGCTCACCTGGTGCACGTCGTGCCACAGCTCCGAGCTCCAGCCGGGCGACCGCTACGGAGCGCCCGAGGGGATCGACTTCGACTCGCTGGGTGCGGTCCAGAAGTACGCGCCGCTGATCCGCGCCGTGGCGACCGGCCCCGACCCGAGCATGCCGGAGAAGGGCGGGCCCGACGTCGCCGAGCGGCAGCGCCTGGCCGCCTGGCTCGAGTGCGGGGCCCCCGGCGGGAGCGAAGAGGAAGAGCGGGTTCGCTGCACCGACCCCCTCGAGGTCGTGTCGGGCTCGGTGGACATCGGCGCCTCGGCCGACCGCGACCCGCTGTGCGGCTCGGCACCGGTGCGGATCGAGGGCGACCTCACGGTGTCGGCCACCGCCGCCCTCGACTGCGTGTGCGAGGTCGGCGGGAGCGTCCGGATCGAGGGCGGCCAGGAGGTCTCGCTCGAGGTCCTGACCGAGGTCTCGGGAGACGTTCGGGCCGTCGGCGCGGCTCCGCTCGAGGTGGTCGCGGTACCGCGGCTGCGCGAGGTGGGCGGCAGCCTCGTCTTCACCGACCTCCCCGCGCTGCGGGAGGTCCTGCTTCCGGCAGTCTCGACCGTCGGCGAAGACCTGGTGCTCGAGCGCCTCGACGCGGCCACCCGGGTCGACCTCACCCGGGTCCAGGCCGTTGGTGGCGACTTCGTCCTGCGCGCCATGCCCCGCTTCCAGGCGCTGGAAGGCGACGCCGGCAACGTGGAGTCCATCGGCGGCGACCTCGTGCTCGCCGATCTCGACGACTGGCTGGTGGGCCTGTACGCCTTCGACTGGCTCGAGACCGTGGGTGGCCGCGTCGAGATCTCGGGGAACGACCGCATCACCCAGGTGCGCGGGTTCAACAAGCTCGTCGAGGCGAGCGGCCTGCGGATCGCAGGAAACAGCAGGCTCGGCATTCTCGGGGGCTTCGGCTCGCTGCCCGCGCTCGAGGGAGACCTCCGGATCGCCGACAATCCCGTGCTCGACCGAATCGACAGCCTCGAGAGCCTCGAGCGGGTGGCAGGCGCCTTCGAGCTGCTGGACAACCCGATGCTCAGCAACGTCCAGGGGGTCTCGAAGGCGACCTCCTACGGCGCCCTGCGGATCGAGCGCAGCGGCCTCAGCGGGCTCCCCGCCTGGGGGGTCGAGCAGGTCGAGGGCGATCTGATCCTGCGGGATCTTCCCAACCTCCAGGGGATTACCGCGCTCGGGAGCCTGGCCTCGGTCGGCGGCGCGCTCATCGTGGCCGACGCACCGCGACTGGTGGAGATCGGCGAGCTGACCGCCCTCGGATACCTGGGCGGCGACCTCGTGCTCGACGAGCTGGGGGCGCTCGGCACGGCTCCCGGCTTGCCCGTCCTCGAAGACCTGGGCGGCACGCTCGAGGTGCGCGACAGCGGGCTGGCGTCGCTCGAAGGCGCCGAAGCGCTGCGTACCGTCGGCGGGCTCACGCTCGTCGACAACCCCGCGCTCACCGACGTGAGCGGGCTGCACGGGCTCACCTTGGTCGCAGGGGACGTGCGCGTCGAGGGCAACGCGGCGCTCTCGCGCGCCGCCACGGACACCCTGCTCGCCGAGATCGACGCGGTCGACGGCGCGGTGATCGTGGGCGGCAACGCCGCCGACTGATAGCATCGAGCGCTCGTCCGCGTGGACCGGCGAGCCCGGAGGCTCCATGATCCCCTTGTTCGTAGCGGCCGCGCTGGCGGGCACTCCCGATGCCGACGACAGCTTCCTGCAGTCCGCCGACAGCCCGGCCGCGCTCCGCTTCCGAGCAGATCTCGGCGCGGTGGCCCAGCTGTCGCATCAGCTCCAGATCGACGAGGGGGGCAGCCTGGTGAACGTGCCCCGCGAGCTCGGGCAGGACATCCTCTACCCCTTCCTCCGCTTCCAGGTCGACCTCGACCTCGGCAAGAAGCGCAGGAACACGCTGGCGTTCCTCTACCAACCGCTCGACTTCCAGTCCGAGGTGGCGGTCGATCGCCCCCTTCGGGTCGGCGACGTGCGCTTTGCTCGGGGGCAGGGGATCAAGTTTCGGTACGGCTTTCCCTTCTACCGGCTGACCTGGCTGTACGACGTGGCGGCGGCGACCGACCGCGAGGTCGCGTTCGGCGTGGGGCTGCAGATCCGCAACGCCAACATCGTGTACTCGGCGCTCGACGGCTCCGCGGTGGTGGCGAGCCGGAACATCGGCCCGGTCCCGCTGCTCGCCTTCCGCTCCCGGGTCCCGCTCGATCGCGACCTGTGGTTCGGCGCCGAGCTCCAGGGCTTCTACGCGCCGATCTCGGGGCTCAACGGCTCGACGAACGAGGTGGTGGGCGCGCTCGCCGATGGGGCCGTGAAGCTCGGGCTCGAGGGCCCGATGGGCACGGACCTGTTCGCGGCCCTTCGGTACATCGGCGGTGGCGCGGTGGGCACCAGCTCGAACCCCGATGCGTTCAACGGCGACGGCTTCACCCGCAACTGGATCCACTTCGCCGCCCTGACCTTCGGCGTGGGTCTGCGCTGACTCAGCGCTGGCGCGTGGGCACCCAGGCGGTGGTCCGGCCCCCGATCTCGACGAACTCGATGGGCTGCCGGTCGTGCGTGCGCGCGCCGGGGTCCTTGCCCCAGCGATGGTGGAACAGCCAGCTCCGCGGGAACCGATCCTTGCGCGCGTCGGCCTTGACCGCGGTGCGCACGACGTGCCGGATCTTCTTGCGGAGCCGCTGACGCTCGGCGTCGGAGAGGTCGCCGACCCGTCGCCTCGGATCGAGGCCCGCCTGGTAGCAGACCTCGTCCGCGATCCAGTTGCCGACGCCAGCCGCGAAGCCCTGGTCGAGCAGCAGCGCCTTGAGCACCGCGCGGGGCCTCCGCGCGAGCCGCGCCGCGAAGTCCTCGTAGGACGGCATCGACGTGAGGGGGTCGAACCCGAGCTTGGCGATAGGCGCCTCACCCGTGGGGTCTGCGCGGAGCAGCACGCGGCCCAGGCGCCGCGCGTTGGTGAAGGCGAGCTCGCCGCCGTCGGACAGGCGCAGGCGCAGCTTGGTGAAGCGGGGCGGCCAGGTGCGGTCCACCTCCTGGGGGCTCGACTCGAGCACGAGGGGCTCGTCGCCCCGTGTGCGCAGCTGCCCGGTCATGCCGAGGTGCACGATCGGGTGCGGCGCCTCATCGAGCTCCAGCCAGAGGAACTTGCCCTTCCGGTGCGCGGCCTCGACCCGCCGGCCCTGCAGCGCAGCGGACACCGCCGCGGGGGATCGCTTCTCGAAGACGATCGGGTCATCCGCCGCGTCGACATCGGTGACCACCCGCCCGACCACCCAGTGGTCGAGCAAGGAGCGGGCGTGCTCTGCCTCGGGAAGCTCGGGCACCCCTAGATCAGACCGAGCCGCGCCTTGGCATGCTCGTGCGCGATCTGGGCCTGGCGGTACTCCTCCGAGTACACGTTCTCCATCGCCGAGAGCTCCTGCTCGAGGCGCTCGAGCTCCTCGCGGGCGGCGTTCTCGTCGACGGCGTCGCGCGCCTCACAGTGCTCGGTGAGGATCGTGACCCGATCCGGGCCGACCTCGGCGAATCCCCGGCCGACGACGTACTCCCGGGTGCCCGACGACGTGACGACGTGGCACCGACCGGCCCGCAGGAGGGCGAGCACGGCGTCGTGGTCTGGGTAGATGCCCATCTGCCCCTCCCACGCCGGGAGCAGCACCTCGGAGGCCGCGCCCGAGAAGGCGCTCTGCACCGGCGTGACGATGTCGACCTGGAGGGACTCGGCCATCACCCCTCCTCGGCGAGCTTCTTGGCGCGGGCGATGACGTCCTCGATGCCCCCCTGGAGCAGGAACGCGTCCTCGGGCAGGTCGTCGTGCTTGCCGTCGAGGATCTCGCGGAAGCCGCGGATGGTGTCTTCCAGCTTGACGTACACGCCCGGGCGGCCCGTGAACTGCTCGGCGACGTGGAACGGCTGCGACAGGAACTTCTGGATCTTCCGGGCCCGGGCCACGGTGAGGCGGTCTTCGACGGACAGCTCGTCCATCCCGAGGATCGCGATGATGTCCTGCAGCTCCTTGTAGCGCTGGAGCACCTGCTGCACGGCACGGGCCGTGTTGTAGTGCTCCTCGCCCAGCACGTCGGGCTCGAGGATGCGGCTGGAGGAGTCCAGGGGATCGACCGCCGGGTAGATCCCGAGCTCGGCGATTCGCCGGCTGAGCACCGTGGTGGCGTCGAGGTGGGCGAAGGTCGTGGCCGGGGCGGGGTCGGTGAGGTCGTCTGCGGGCACGTAGACGGCCTGCACCGACGTGATCGACCCCTTGTTGGTCGACGTGATCCGCTCCTGCAGCCCGCCCATGTCCGTGGCGAGGGTGGGCTGGTAGCCGACCGCGCTCGGGATCCGACCGAGCAGCGCGGACACCTCGGAGCCCGCCTGGGTGAACCGGAAGATGTTGTCGACGAAGAGCAGCACGTCCTGGCCGGCCTCGTCACGGAAGTACTCGGCCATCGTGAGCGCCGACAGGCCCACGCGAGCGCGCGCACCGGGGGGCTCGTTCATCTGCCCGTAGACGAGCACGGCCTTGGACCGCTCGTAGTCCCCCGGGAAGATGACCGCGTTGTCGCCGCCTTCCTGCATCTCCTCCCACAGGTCGTTGCCCTCGCGGGTGCGCTCCCCCACGCCGGCGAACACGGAGTAGCCGCCGTGGCCCTTGGCGACGTTGTTGATCAGCTCCATGATCAGCACCGTCTTGCCGACCCCAGCGCCGCCGAACAGGCCGATCTTGCCGCCCTTCGCGTAGGGCGCGAGCAGGTCGATGACCTTGATGCCGGTCTCGAGGATCTCGACCGCGACGCTCTGGTCGGTGAAGCTCGGCACGGGGCGGTGGATGGGCCAGAACTTGGTGGCCTTGACCTCCCCGAGCTCGTCGACAGGGTCTCCGGTGACGTTGAAGATACGCCCGAGGACCTCCTCGCCGACCGGCACCGTGATGGGCTTGCCGGTGTCGGACACCGCCTGACCGCGCTGCAGGCCGTCGGTCATGTCCATCGCGATGGTGCGGACCTCGTTGCCGCCGAGGTGCTGGGCCACCTCGAGGACGAGGTTGTTCTCGCTGTCGCCCAGGCGGCTGTTGGTCGTGCGGAGGCTGTTGAGGATCTCCGGCACCTTGCCAGGAGGGAACTCCACATCCACGACGGGACCCATGACCTGGGTGATGCGGCCGTTGGCTTCCACGGGTTCTCCAGTCAGAGCGCCGCCGCGCCCGACACGATCTCGATGATCTCGGTCGTGATCGCGGCCTGGCGGGCACGGTTGTAGTCCAGGGTCAGTTGATCGATGAGGTCCGACGCGTTGCGCGTGGCGGAGTCCATCGCGGTCATCCGCGCAGCGTGCTCGCCCGCCTCGGTCTCGAGGAACGCCCCCAGCACCAGCGTCTGCAGGTACAGCGGGAGCAGCGCGCCCAGGATCTCGTCGACCGCGGGCTCGTACCGGTAGTCCCCGACCGCCGCGGCGGGTGCGCCTTCGCCCTCCTTCGGCTCACCGTCCTCGTCGACGGAGAGCGGAAGCACCCGGTCGAAGGTGGGGGTCTGCGAGAGGGCGCTGACGAAGCGGTTGTAGACGAGGTAGACCTCGTCGTACTCGCCGTCGACGAAGCCCGACACCATGAGCCGGGTGAGCGGGGCCACGAGCTCCATCTTGGGCGTGCGGGCGTAGTCGGTGACGGCATGGGCGAGGCCCCAGCGGGACCGCTTGAAGAACCCCTCCCCCTTGCGGCCGAACACCCTGAGCTCGACCTCGATGTCGTCGCCGAGCCGCTGGTCGGTGAGCCACTCCGCGGTCTTTCGGAGGAGGTTGTTGTTGAACGGGCCGCACAGCCCTCGGTCGGACGTGAGCACGACCACCAGCACGCGACGGACCTCCTCGGGGGCCTGCAGCAGCGGCTCGTCGAGGTCCTCTCCCGCCGCCGAGGCCACCCGCCGCAGGACCGCCTCGAGCTGCTCCCGATAGGGACGCGCCGCTGCGGCGTGCTCGGTGGCCCGCTTGAGCTTGGCCCCCGCCACGAGCTTCATCGCGCTCGTGATCTGGCGGGTCTTCTTGACGGACGAGATCCGCCCGCGGATGTCCTTGAGGTTGGCCATGTCAGTGCGCCGGCGTCCAGCTTGCCTTGAACTCCTTGATCTCGGCCGAAAGCCGGTCGCGGAGGTTGTCCTTCTTCAGCGTGCCCTTCTCGACGATCTCGGCGAGAAGCTCGGGCTTGTTGGCCACGAAGTGCGAGGTGAGGGCCTCCGCGAAGTCGCCGACATCGGACAGCTCGAGGTCGTCGAGGTCGCCGTTGGTGCCCGCGAGGAGCTGAATGACCTGCTGCTCCGCCGGCAGCGGCTCGTACTGGGCCTGCTTGAGCAGCTCGGTGAGGTGGGCGCCGCGGTTAAGCGTGCGCCGCGTGGCCGCGTCGAGGTCGGAGGCGAACTGCGAGAACGCCGCGAGCTCCCGGTAGTTCGCGAGATCGAGGCGCAGGGTTCCCGCAACCTCCTTCATCGCCTTGATCTGCGCGGCGCCTCCGACCCGGGACACCGACAGCCCGACGTTCACCGCGGGCCGCTGGCCGGCGTTGAACAGGTCGGTCTCGAGGTAGATCTGGCCGTCGGTGATCGAGATGACGTTGGTGGGGATGTAGGCCGACACGTCCCCCGCCTGCGTCTCGATGATCGGCAGGGCGGTGAGCGAGCCCGCGCCCCGCGCGTCGCTCATCTTCGCCGCCCGCTCGAGCAGCCGACTGTGCAGGTAGAAGACGTCGCCTGGGTAGGCCTCGCGACCCGGCGGCCGGCGGAGGAGCAGGGAGAGCTGCCGGTAGGCGACCGCGTGCTTGGACAGGTCGTCGTAGACGATCAGGCTGTGCATGCCGTTGTCGCGGAAGTACTCGCCGAGGACGGTGCCCGTGAACGGCGCGAGGAACTGCAGCGGCGCGGGGCTCGCGGCGGCCGCGGTGACCACGCAGGTGTACTCGAGGGCCCCGTACTGCCGCAGCTTCTCGACGACCTGGGCGACCGTGGACTGCTTCTGGCCGATCGCGACGTAGATGCAGTGGACCTTCTTGGCAGGATTGTCCTTGAACACCCGCTGGCTGATGATTGGAGCTCCTGCTGGACGCCATGTCCGAGAGC
>CAYMSU010000147.1:0-12855 GCA_964393165.1 uncultured Enterobacteriaceae bacterium | reverse complement strand
GACATCCTGCTCCAGCTTCTCGCCCTCGGGCGCCGCCACAAGGAGCTCTACCGCGTCCCCGACGACGCGTGGGATGCCTTCGGGGAGGCCTGGGCGGGCGCCCTCGAGGATCTCCTGGGCCCGAGCTTCCGCCCCCCGGTCCGCCTGGCGTGGACCAAGCTGTTCACCGTGGCCCGCAATGCCATGCAGCTCGGCGGCCGGTCGTCGGTGAGCCTGTCCCTCGGTCGGCCCCGATGAGCGGGCCGAACCTCTCGCGAGAGCCGGGGCGGACCACGCGCCCGCTGGTCGACGGCCCAATGGCGGGCACTCCCCTGCAGGCGCTGCTGGGGCCCATCCAGATCTCGGGCCTGCGCCTCGGCCTGATCCTGCTGCACCGCGGGCGCACGGTGGGCAGCGTGGTCGTCAAGGGAGGCCTGCTCCTGCAGGCGCTCGACCTCCGCAGCGGGGCGACCGGAGCGGCGGCGCTGGCCGGGCTCGACCGGGTGCCCGGGGACTGGTTCCGGCTGGTGGAGCTGCTGCAGCCGATCGAGGACGAAGCGCGGCCGCTCGGGGATCTCGTCCAGCTCTGGCGGCAGCTCCACGACGAGGTCGACGCCGACGATGCGCCCACCATCGTGATGGGCGCGATCCCCGAGGGCACGGTGGCCCCCGAGAACCTCCCGTCGAGGCCGCCCCTGGCCCCGCCTGCCGCCCCCCCGCCTCCGCCGCCGGCGCTGTCCGACGAAGACGAGGACGACCTGGGCCGGCCGACGGATCCGGCGGAGGGCCCGACCGACACGTCCCCGACACCACCGCGTCCCCAGGGGCCCCAGCCCACGGCGCAGCTCATCGAGGGCCGGTTCGCCGACATCTCGATGCTCGATCTGCTGGGCGTGGTCGCGCTGTCCGCCCGTCCGCTGCGCGTGCGCGCGTTACGCGGCGACGAGGAGCTGGGCTCGCTGCTCGTCCACGCCGGGCAGCTGGTCGCGAGCGACGAGCAGGAGGCGACCTACGCGAAGAAGACGCTCGCGGCGCTGCTGCGGGTGTCCGGAGTGCACTTCGAGGTCGAG
The DNA here is from genome assembly GCA_964393165.1 of uncultured Enterobacteriaceae bacterium. GTDB lineage: Bacteria > Myxococcota_A > UBA796 > UBA796 > DRPG01. The sequence continues at coordinate 11,806 of CAYMSU010000147.1, read as the reverse complement.
GCCCTCGCCGAGGTGCCGCCGGTGGCCTGCGGCTCCCTCGTGGAGCTGGCGGTGCGCGCGTCCGGGCGCGAGCGGGTCCTCAAGCCCGCTACCGACCGCAGCGCGCTCGAGGAGCAGGTCCTCGCGCGCCCAGCGACTGGCTCGCCGTCGATCCAGTCGAGCTCGCTCATCGTCAACGACCTGGCCCAGCAGCGGCAGCGCCTCGACCGGCTGGTGGTCGAGATGCGCGCGATCGAGTCCGAGCTGCTCGACTCCCGCACGCGCCTGCTGCAGATCCAGTCCCGCCTCACGTGGATGGCGGTCGCGATGGGGGCCCTGGTCGTGGGCCTCACCACCGTGCTCGGCGGCCTCGCGGGGCTCGCCTACCTCGTGCTCTACGCCGCCTGAGCGCCGCGCCGACGGCGCAGCCACAGTCCGGCCGCGAGCACGAGCGCCAAGCCCCCGACCGGGCTCGACGACGGGGACGTGGCGCAGCCACAGTCGGCCGGGGCGGCTCCGTCGTCGCCCTGGCCGACCGGATCGTCGCTCGGCTGGGGATCCGGCGTGGGCGCCCCGGTGTCCTCGACGGTCTCCTCCTCGGGCTCGGGCTCGAGGTCGTCGCCGTCGCAGTCCTGATCGATGCCGTCGCCGGCGATCTCCGGGGCCCCCGGGTACGCCGTGCTGTCTTCGTCGTCGCAGTCCCCGTCGACCTCGGACGCCCCTGGCGGCAGCGTGCAGGCCTGCACCGGCTCGTCGCCGAACCCGTCCCCGTCGGCGTCGACGTAGAACGTGAGCGCGTCCAGCGCGTCGTTGTCGGCCTCGCCGTCGCAGTCGTTGTCGATCCCGTCGCAGACCTCGTCGGCCCCCGGGTAGGCGTCGCTGCGCTCGTCGTTGCACTCGTCGCACACCGCGAACCCGTCGGCATCGAGGTCGTCGTTGCCGCTGAGGCCGTCGCAGTTCGTGTCGCGCCGGTCGCTGCAGTCCTCGGGTGCTGTCGGGTAGCGGGTGGGATCCTGGTCGTCGCAGTCCCCGTCGTCGTTGATCTCGACGACCCCTGGCCGCAGCTCGCAGGCGAGCACCAGGTTGCCGAACACGCCGTATCCGTCCTGGTCCTCGTCGAGCAGGAAGAAGTCGGACCCGAGCGCGCCGTCCTCGTTGGCCTCCCCATTGCAGTCCTCGTCGACGTCCTTGTCGTCGCAGACCTCGTCCTCGCTCGGGTTCACGCTCGCTGCCGTGTCGTCGCAGTCGGTCGCGTCCAGCACGTAGCCGTCGGGCTGGTCGCAGGTCACGACGAACGCCTTGGGGTTGCCGAACCCGTCGCTGTCGGTGTCGGGGTACCAGGTGGGCCGGTCCGTCGCGTCTTCCCCGTCGATCTGGCCCGAGCAGTCGTCGTCGATGTCGTTGCAGATCTCGATCGCGTCGGGGTTCACCGCGGCGTTGGTGTCGTCGCAGTCGGCCGAGTTCTCGACGTAGCCCGTGGGCTGGCTGCATCGGCGCAGCAGGTCGCCCGGGTCCCCGAAGGAGTCGCTGTCGGTGTCGGCATAGAAGTCGGTGGCGTCGATGCTGCTCGGGCCGTCGACGGTGCCGTCACAGTCGTCGTCGATGGCGTTGCAGACCTCGTCGGCGCCCGGGTACACCTGGTCGTTGTTCTCGTCACAGTCCCCGTCGCAGTCGGTGTACCCGTCGTTGTCTGCGTCGACGCAGGGCACGTACTCCCAGATCTTGAGCGTGAGGCTGCTGAAGGTGTCCTCGGCGTCGATCAGGATCTCGTAGTCGTCGGTGCCGTCGGCTGGGTCGAACTCGCACGCCTCGTAGCTGTCGACCGTGGCCGACCGGCAGTCGTAGCTGAACGTGCTGGGCGCCGAGCCGTGCTCGACGTAGAGGTCCGCATCCCCGTTGTCGGCCTCGATCGTGATCAGCACCGACTCCACGTCCTTGTTGGGCGTGAAGGTGTGGGTGACCGAGCCGCCGGTCGACGCCGACAGGCCCGTGACCTCGGTGCTGAGCGTGTAGACCGCGCCCGCGGGGACGTCCACGGCGTCCCAGCCCGCCGACACAGCGTCGAGCTCGCTCGAGTCCTCGCCGTAGAGGTCCGCCGCCGCGCGCTCGGTGAGCACCCGCGCCTGGGGGAAGTCCGTGTTCGGCGTGAAGTAGTACAGCAGCGCGCGGTACCAGATGTCGCCGGCTTCCTCCATGGTGACGTTCGCGTCGTCTTCCCACTCGGTGAACGCCTTGTTGGCGATCCCCGAGCTGAAGTGCACCCCGATGCCGTCGTAGTAGTCGTCGTAGTCGTCGATGCTCACGCCGTCGGCCGGCGGGTTGTCCATGTCCCGCAGCCCCGAGACGCCGGCGGGCATCGCGTCTTCCCCGACGTTCCAGGTGTCGTTGTTCACCGTCCAGGAGTCGTCCCAGCTCTCGATCACGGCGGCGAGGATGTCGGACGTGGCCTCGTTCAGCCCGCCGGACTCGTTGGCGTAGACCAAATCGGCGGTGTTCTGGGTGACCGCGTGGGTGAACTCGTGGGCCACGATGTCGAGCGCCTGCGACAGCGGATCGAGCACGTTGCCGTCGCCGTAGACGAGGTGGGTGCCGTCCCAGAACGCGTTGTCGTAGTTCGTGCCGTAGTAGGCCACCGAGGTGACCGTGATCCCGCCGTCGTCATAGCTGTCGCGCGACTGGATGGTGTCGTAGTAGTCCCACGCCACCCCCGCGAAGTCGTGCGCGTCGTCGACCGGCTGGTCGCTGATCGCGGCATCGGCCTCCTCGCGCACGAGGGTGCCGGGGAGCAGCCAGCCGTTGTTGGCGTCGTAGGTGTCGCGGTCCTTGCCGGTCTGGAGGTTGTCGTATTCCCAGACGACGTGGCCACGATGCGCATCGACGAACAGGACGGGCATGCTCGGCGCGCCGACGGCGGACAGCGACCAGATCTGCACCCGCCAGGTGAGGTGATCGCGCCGGGTGGTGGGGTGCCGCAGGATCTGGAGGTCGACCTCGAGCCGGTCGATCGGACCCTCGAAGGCGGCCTCGGCCCGGGCGATCGCCTCGGCCTCGGACAGCGAGGGGACGGGGTCGACCCGCAGGTCGCGCGCGAGCCCGTCGGTCAGGTGGACGGCGGCGCCGCTCGCGGGCACGTGCACCACCGCCTGGGCGCCGAACACCGGAACCCCCGACAGTCGCTGGTCGAAGCGGGTGTGAGCGATGCCCAGCCGGTCGATGCGCGTGGACCCGGGCACGAGGTCCTCGACGCCGCGCATGGCCTCCCCGCGCCCGAGGAACGCCACCGCCTCCGCCTCCGCCTGCACGGCGGACGCCCGACCCCCCCCGGGATCGAACACCGGCTCCTTGGGCGTGCGGGACGGCGGTGCGCATGCCATCATCGTGATGATGGTGAGCAGCGGGGTGAGGGTGCGCAGGGTCATGTCGCCTCAACAACGTGAGCGGGTCGGCAATGTACCAGTCGGGGCACGCACCCTAACGTCGCCGCGGAGCACTGTGTGGACGCGATCGCAACCGTGATCCGGGCCCTTCCGACACAGTTGGCTGCTCTGTCAGGGGTGGTGGTCGGCTGTGCTGCGCCGGTCGAGGTGGAGCTGGTGCGACCGGCCGCGCTCGAGGAGGTCCCCGAGGTCCCCCTCGCGAGGCGGCTGACGGTGCAGGCGGCGGCCCCGGTGCACCTGCGCGTCCGTGCGGAGTCCCCGCAGGGCGGGTTCGAGGTCGCGTGGCCCGACGCGCGCGCCACGCACGAGGTGCCGGTGCTGGGCCTCAAGCCGGCGCGCACGTGGACCGTCACGGTCGAGGCCCGACCGGCGGGGTGCTCGGCCGACGACGCACGCTGTGCGCACGCCGAGGTCGGCAGGTTCACGGTGCGCACGCCCCCCCTGCCGCCCGACTTTCCGGTGGCCGACGTGCGCCGCTTCGTGCCCGCGGAGGTCGAGCCCGGCTACCTGCTCGCCACCGTGCGGCGGGTGACCGAGACGGGCGCCCACTTCCTGGTCGCGTGGGACCTGGCCGACCTCGAGGTCGCCTGGCTCGCCGACTCCACGCGGGGGTTCGGCGACGTCCGGCGGACCCCCGAGGGCACCCTGATCGGCCTGCGGGGGCAGCCCACCGAGGCCGACTTCCTGCTCCGCACCCTGGTCCGCTGGGCGCCCGAGCCGGTCGGGCCCGTCGACCGGCCGCTGCCCGTGCCCGGCGCCCACCACGAGCTGTACGTCGAGGCCGACGGATCCCTGCTCACGCTGGCCCAGTACGCCCACTTCAGCGAGGCGTTCCCCCTGTCGGTGGAGGAGCCCCAGGGCGAGACCGAGGAGGCGCGGCTCGTGGCCAGCCGGGTGATCCGGTTCGATCGCGAGGGTGCGCTGAAGTGGGACGTGCCGCTCGGCGACCTGCTCGACGATCGCCGGGTGAGCATGAGCTCCCGCGACACGGGCACCTTCGGCTACGACTGGCTGCACACCAACGCGGTGATCCCCGGGTGGCAGGGCGACGGGGCCATCGTGAGCGTGCGGCACCAGGACGCGCTGGTCAAGATCGACGACGACGGCGAGCTGCAGTGGATCCTCGGGGACCCCGGGGGCTGGTCCGAGCGCTTTCAGCCCTACCTGCTGGTACCCGAGGGAGACCTGCAGTGGCCCTACCACCCCCACGCGCCCGCGTGGGGCCCCGACGGCCGCCTGATCGTGTTCGACAACCACAACTTCGGTCACACCCCCTACGGGCCACCGCCCGCGGACCCCTGGGCGAGCCGGGTGGTCGCCTACGACATCGAGGAGGCCTCGATCGGCGGGACCGTGCGCCAGCGGTGGTCTTGGCGGCCCGAGGGCGCTCCGCTGCAGTCGCCCCGGATGGGCGACGCGGACCCGCTGCCGATCACCGGGGACGTCCTCGCCAACTTCGGCTGGATCGCCGAGGGCGCGCTCGACGAGGCGGGGAACCCCGAGGAGGTGTCGATGCGGCTGCTCCAGTTCGACCCCGACGACGGAGCGGTGGCGCTGGATCTGTGGCTGCGCGCCCCCGACGACGGTGGCGCGCCCGGGGTGCGGTCCTACCGCTCGGAGGTGCTGCCCAGCCTCTACGCCGACGACGTGGTCGTCCTCCCGCGGACCGCCGGGGAGTGACGCCGCTCGCGCTCCTCGCCGCGGTCGCGGGCTGCGTGCCGGAGGGCGAAGAGCTCGCGGCGGCGCCCCCGCTCGCGGTCGCGCGCCCGCCCCGGGTGGTCTCCCGGCAGGGCGCCGACGGGCACCACGCCACCCTCGCGTGGCGCCCGGGAGGCGACGGGCTCGCGGTGAGCTGGACCGAGGAGCGGGTGCGCGGCAGGCCCTCGCTCCTCGGCGCCCTCCTGGATCCCGACACCGACAGCGGGGCTCTCGCCTTCCTGGTCGGGGAGGGGGTCGCGAGCGCCAAGGCAGATCTCGCCGTCGATCCCGAGGGGCGCCTGCTGGCCGCGTACCAGACGGCGGGCGACGGGGTGTGGCTCGGGCGGTGGGCGGTCGACGACGGGGGAGCCGGTGTCGTGGGGGAGGAAGCCCGCGTCCAGGTGGCGGATGCGCACACGGCCCAGGGAAACAGCTCCGTGGACCTGGCGCTCGCGGAGGGGGCGCCGCGGCTGGTGTGGGTCGACGAGCGCGACGGCCGGTCCGTCGTACGCGCGGTGGCGCTCGATCGGGACCTCGCGCCGGTGCCCGGCCGCGCGGGCTTCCCGGACCCGCTGGCGACCGCGGTGCGCGTGCTCGGGACGGCGCCCGACGTCGCCGCCGACGCGACGGGGACGGTCGTGGCGTACACCCTCGAGGATCTGGCGATCCCCGATCGCCTGGTGGTCGCGCCCTTCCCTGCGGGCGCTCCGGCGGGCTGCAGTCCCCGGGCGCTCGAGATCTGGCCCGCGCCGCCGGCCGATGGCGCGCGCCGCCCCACCGTGGCCCTGGACGGCGCGGGGCGCACGGTCGTGGCCTGGCGGCTCGCCCGCGGTCGTCAGCCGGTGGGGGCGCGCATCCGGGTGATCGAGCCCACCGGGATCCCTCTGGGGCCTTCTCGCGCGGTGCCCCTCGCGGGCGCGGACCGCCCCACCCTCGCCGTGCTCGACGACGGCACGGTGTTCGTCGCGGTCGAGGCCGAGACGGAGGGGCGCCGCGGGATCTACGGGTGGTGGCTGCGCCTGCCCAACCTCGCGACCCTCGCCGAGCCCACGCGGCTGTCCGACCCCGCGGTGACCGCGGCCCGCCCCCACGTGGCGGTGGCGCCGGGCACCCACCGGGTCGCGGTGTCCTGGGAGCGGGGGCGCGAGGGGGCAAGAGAGGTCGTCGTCCTGGTCCTCGACCTGTACGATGGGGCCCACGGAGCTCGCTGATGTCGACCTGGATCACGCTCGCGCTCACCGCCGTCGTCCCCTACGCGCTGGCCGCCTTCGTCGGCCACGAGGGCGCGGCCCTGCTGTTCAAGCCCGCTCCGGTGGCGCTGCTCGCGCTCGGGGTGTGGCGGGCCGGGCGCGGCAAGGGCGCCTCGCTCGTCGCGCTCGGCCTCGCGCTGTCGGCCGCTGCCGATGCCGTCATCGAGGTGACCTTCCTCGGCGGGATCGGCGTGTTCCTGCCCGCCCACCTGCTCTACATCGCCGGGTTCACGGTGGAGCGGCCGCAGCTCGGGCTCGCCCGGGGGCTGCCGTTCGCGCTTGTGTTCGGCGGCCTCGGCTCGCTGTTCATCACGTCGGCGCCCGAGGAGCTGGCCGCTCCCGTCGCCGTGTACGCGCTCACGATCTGCGCGATGGGCTGGCGCGCGGCCGTGCGCGCCCCGGGGCAGGGTCTGCGCGGCCGGCTCGGCCTCCTCGGTGCCGTGATCTTCATGCTGAGCGACAGCCTGCTCGCCTACCACCGGTTCGTCGCGGAGATCCCGCTCGACCGGCTCTGGGTGCTCGGCACCTACTGGACCGGGCAGGCGCTGATCGCGGCGAGCATGGGGGCGCGGGCCCGCCGCGCGAGCGCCGGCGCCCGCGGGTGATCGCCCTGGTCGTACTGCTCGGGGCGACCGCGTGGGCGGGGCCCTGGGTCCGGTCCCCCGGCCACGGCTACGCGCAGCTAGGGGTGGGCTACGCCCGCTCGGGGGCGCGGTTCACGGAGCAGGGGGAGCGCCTGCCGCTCACCGATCCCACGTTCGTGCCCGACAACTTCGAGCAGGTGTTCGAGTCGGGGGCGTTCCATCAGGTCGAGGCCCAGCTGTACACCGAGGTCGGGGTTCTGCCCTCGGTCGAGGTGTTCGGGGCGCTGCCGGTGCGTCACGCGCTCGCCCGGTGGGACTTCGCGCGCGGCAGCGACGTGCTGCGCTTGCGGCAGGTGGCCTTCGGCGACGCGCTGCTGGGCGCCAAGGTCGGTCGCGCGGCAGGCCCCGTCGTGGCAGCGCTGTCGGCCTCGGTGCGGGTGCCGCTGTACGACAACGACCCGGAGGTGCTCGGCATCGAGCCCGGCAACGCGGACATCTACGACGACCGCCCCCCGGTCGGGCCCGGGACCGTGGACACCGACCTGCTGGCGGCGGTCGGGACCGGCGGAGGCCGAGGGTGGGCGCAGCTCGAGGCGGGGATCCGGCTGCGCAACCGCCAGTTCGGCGCCCAGCTTCCCGTGCGGGCGCAGGCGGGGGCGCGGCTCGGTCCCCTCGCGGGGTTCGCCGAGGTCGAGCTCCTCCTCCCGCTGACCGACGGGGCAGCTCCCGACGCCTACCTCGACGCCTTCAACAAGGGCCCGCTGGCGCTGGATCGTCAGCGGCACGTGAGGCCCGCCGTGGGGGTGCTGTGGGCCTCGTCGCGGCCCGGGCTCGCGCCGGGCGCTCTGCTGCGGGTCGACACCCTGGCCACCGGCCGGCGGACCGCCGCGACCACCACGGTGACAGCGGCCGCCACGCTCGCCTGGTAGGGTGGGGAGATGCTCGCCCTCGCGCTGCTCACGGCCTGCAACACCGCCCCCGTCGACTACCGGGACCTCGGCTCGGCTCCCGGCCGCGGGGGCAACTGGATGGCCCCCACCGAGTGGTGCGAGGGTCGCCGGTTCCAGGCCGAAGACGACGTGGTGATCGACGGCTACCTGCTCTGCACCGCGAACATCCGGGTCAAGCCGGTCGACGATCCGGTGTTCCTCGACTGCGCCGACGCGGCGCTGCCGCCGGGGGCCGAGGTCGCGTGGATGTACGACGGGGCGGTGGCCAAGGCCTACACGCTCGAGGCGCTCCACCTGCGGGAGGGGGTGCACGACACGCTCCGCGGCATCCCCATCTTCGTCGACTTTTGAACCATCGTCGGAGGCGTCGAGGTCTATCGACGCGAGATCGAGGGGCGGGTCCACCGCTTCGACTTCGTGGGCCTGTGGGGGGGCGGGGCCACGTTCACCGAGCGCGAGCTCCGGTGGACCGGGGAGAACACGGTGTACAGCACGTGGACGCAGGAGGGGCTGCTCGGCCCGCGCCGTGGTGAGCGCCTCGAGCTCGCCCCTGCGCTCTGGGGGATCACCACCTGGGGGGCGTTCCTCGACCGCCACGGCGACGCCGCGACCTGCGCGGTGTGGGACGGCGAGGAGATCCTCGGCGTGGGCTGTGAGCAGGCGTGCCGGCGGATCGCGCGCGACTGTCCGGAGCGCCTCGCCCGGCCCTGCCGCGACGTGTGCACGCAGCTCCCCCGGCACTTCGTCGACTGCATGCGGGACGTGCCGGCGTGCGACTTCCGGCAGTGCGACCTGCCCAACATCGAGGTGGAGGAGGATCCGTGAGCTCGCTGGGGCGGCTGTGGGCGGGGCTGCTCGCGGCCTGCACGCCGGTCACGTGGGAGGTCCCCCCGGATCTGTCGCCTCCTCCGGCGGCGTCGGGGGTCGCGCTCGCGGCCCGGCTGCAGGCCACGGCGACGGCGCCGTGCGCGCTCACCATCGAGCTGACCGCGGCGGACCACCAGCGCGTGATCGCCCCGCCCGGGCTCGTCGAGGTCGTGGACCTGCCGGTGCTCGGGCTCCGACCGGATCGGAGCTACGATGTGCGGGTGACCTGCGCGACCGTGGCGGGCCGGGCCACGTGGGAGGGGGCCCTCGCCACCGGCGCGCTGCCTCGCCCGTTCCCCGAGATCACGGTGCTCGCCCACGATCCCGCGCGGGCCGAGCCCGGCCTCACGCTTCTCGACGTGTCGGTGCCCGGCGGCGACGGCGACTACGTCGTGGTCCTCGACGAGGCCTTCGAGGTGGTGTGGCTGCGGCGAAAGCCCGCGCCGCACTTCCTCACGGTCACGCGCAGCCGCGAGGGGCACCTGTTCGGCAACGGCTACCCGTCGCTCCTGGAGGTCGATCTGCTCGGCCAGGAGCTCGCTCGCTGGGGTCCAAGCGGCGACGTGCGGGTCGACCATCCGCTGCACCACGAGGCCGTGGAGCTCGACGATGGCGAGATGTTGAGCCTCACCTGGCGGGCCCGGGACGTCCCGGAGGTCCCCGCCAGCTACGACGCGCTCGACGACCGGGGGCCGGGCACGATCATCGACGACGGGGTGATCCGGCTCTCGCGCGAGGGGCAGGTCCTCGACCTGCACTGGCTCTCCGACGTGCTCGACCCGTCGCGCGTGGGCTTCGACGGGCTCGCGCCGGCGCGGGGCGTCGAGGGAGCCGTGGACTGGTCTCACGCAAACGCGGTGGTGCGCGATCCCCGCGACGGCGGCTACATCGTCACCCTCCGCCACCAGGACGCCGTGGTGAAGCTCACCGCCGACGGTGCGCTGGCGTGGATCCTGGGCGCCCCCGACGGGTGGGAGGAGCCCTGGGCGAGCGCCCGGCTCCAGCCCGAGGGTGCGGTCTCGTGGCCGTTTCATCCGCACGCCGCGGAGCTGACCCCTGCCGGGGAGCTCCTCGTGTTCGACAACGGCAATCATCGGACCACGCCCTATGGGCAGACCCCGGCCCCCCCGGGTGCCCCCTACTCCCGCGTGGTCGCCTACCGTCTCGGCCTCGGTCGCGGGGAGGGGAGCGGGGAGGTTGCCGGGACGGTCGAGGAGGCCTGGGCGTACCGCGAGACCGCGGCGGGGAGCCTCTACGCACCTGCGTTCGGCGACGCCGACGCGCTTCCCCGGACGGGTCACGTGCTCGCGGTGTTCGGCCGCACGCGGGCGATCGACGGCGTTCCGACTGCACAGCTCGGTCGCGGGGAGTCCATGGCCCACCTCGTGGAGCTGGATCCGGCGGCGCTCGATGCGCCCGTGGCGCATGTGGTGCTCTCGAGCCGGAGAACCGACTGGCCGGGAGGCTTCGCGGTCTACCGCGCCGAGCGGATCCCCGGTCTGTATCCGTGGGACGGAGGATCCGAGTAGGCAGGCTCACATCTGGCTCGGAGCCGCCCCGCCATGGTCGACATGCTGCGCCGTACGACGAACTTGCTGTCGGAGTTCTCGATCCCGTTGATCGCCGGCGTGTTCGTCGCGATCGCGCTCGCCAACCTCGCCCCCGAGTACTACCACCACGCCGTCGAGTGGGCTCCGCTGGGCCACGTCGAGGTCCTCGGCCACGAGCTCACGCTGCACTTCATCGTGAACGACCTGTTCATGGTCCTCTTCTTCGGGGTGGCGGCCAAGGAGATCACCGAGGCGTGCCTGCCCGGCGGCAGCCTGAACCCGCTGTCGAAGGCGCTCAACCCCCTCCTCGCGACCGCTGGCGGGGTCCTGGGCCCCGTAGGGGTGTTCTTCCTCGGCCACCTGCTGCTGGGCGGCGACGCGACGCTGGGCGACGGCGCGTGGCGCGGCTGGGGGATCCCCACGGCCACGGACATCGCGCTCGCCTGGGTGGTGGCGCGCGCCTGCTTCGGCCGGGGGCACCCCGCCATCGACTTCCTGCTCCTCCTGGCCATCGCCGACGATGCGGTAGGGCTCGGGATCATCGCTGTGTTCTACGGAGATCCAGCCCATCCCGTGGAACCCGCCCAGCTGCTGTGGGTGCTCGCCGCCGTCGGGCTCGCCTTCGGCCTGCGCAAGGCGAACGTCCGGTCGTGGCTCGCCTACATAGGCTTCGCCGGGCCGCTCGCCTGGTACGGCCTGATCACCGCCCACCTCCATCCGGCGCTCGCCCTCGTCGTGGTCGTGCCGTTCATCCCGGGGCCGTCCCACGACACCGGGCTGTTCGTCGCCGAGGACGAGCACGACCAGGGCATGGGGCACGACCACGCACCGCTGCACCTGTTCGAGGAGACGGTGAAGCCGGTCGTGGACCTGGGGCTGTTCTTCTTTGCGTTCGCCAACGCGGGCGTCCCGCTCACCGGCGTGGGCGCCATGACGATGCTCATCCTGGCGTCGCTGGTGGTCGGCAAGACGGTGGGCATCACCGCGCTCAGCCTCGCCGGGGCGCGCCTCGGGCTCCCGCTGCCCGCCGGCATGACCTTCCAGGATCTCCTGCTCGCCGGCTTCGTCGCCGCCCTGGGGCTCACCGTGGCGCTGTTCGTGTCGGACGCTGCGTTCCCGCCCGGCGAGCTGCAGGATCAGGCGAAGATGGGTGCGCTGCTGTCGGGCTTCGTGGGGATTGCCGCCATCGGGCTCGCCCGCGCGCTGCAGCGCCGCGACCAACCCGCCTCCGACGAGGAGATCGACCAGGTCGCGGCCAAATAGAAGTTGCCGCAACCCCGCGTGCCACGGGCTATCACCCTCGTGAGGAGGGAGTGCTGTGGCCACGCCGATCTCGCCGTACCTGTTGGATGCGCCCTGGCCCTCCGCGCGGGGAGGCGTGCGCGCCCACGGGCGCCCCGCGAGCGGGCCGCAGGCCGCTGCGCCGGGGGTTCAGCGATTCGCCATCGGCGTGGGGGTGCCCGCAGCCGCGGTGATCGACGCGGAAGAGAC
>CAYMSU010000146.1:0-12881 GCA_964393165.1 uncultured Enterobacteriaceae bacterium | reverse complement strand
CGGCGGCGTAGACCGCCAGGACGGGAGGGCGAGGCAGATCGGTGAGGTCCTTGTCGAGGGTCGGCCAGCGCGCGTCCACAGAGCCTCCATGACCTCGGACTTTGCAACAGCCGTGCCGGGCGCGCTACGTGGGCGCGCGGGGGCCTGGGCGAGAACGCACAGAGGTTGGGGCCGACCTACCCAATCCGCCGACGGAGCGCGACCGAGGCCGATTCAAAGCCCAGCTTTGCTGGGCTGGAATCTCGGCCGACCGAGTGCGGAGGCGCCGGAGCTTCCAGGTGCGTAGAGGCACTGGGCCGCTAACGAGGAGTCGGGGTGGTCCGATTCGAACGGACGACCACCTGCTCCCAAAGCAGGTGCGCTACCAGACTGCGCTACACCCCGAGTCGCCCACGATCGTAGCACGCCCCCACTCGGGAGGCTCCGCCTCGGGGGTCAGAACCCCCGCCATGAGCCGATAGGTTTCCCGCGTTGACGCCACAAGCTAGGCTTGGGCACCCTGGAGACCCACATGCTCGCTTCCCTCGCGGTCCTCGCCGCCCTGAGTGCTCCCGCCCTCGCGCAGGTCGATCCGCGCTGCCTCGACCTCGCTCTCCAGGGGACCCCCGAGGACTACAGCGAGGTCGCCCAGAGCGACTTCCTCCAGAACTACTTCGCGCTGTCCACCACCCTGTCGCCGCTCCACGCCCCCGTGCCCCACGAGGGCGGCACCGGCTCGCTCGGCATCGAGGCCGGGCTCATCCCGCCCCTGCCCTGCCGCCGGCGCCTCGTGCTCGCCTACTCCAAGACCGAGGACACCAACAAGTCCCCCGTCGTCCCCAAGCTCCGCGCCACCTTCGCGTTCCCCCAGATCGGGCGCACCGTCATCTACGCGGGCGGCGCCTACACCCCGCCCATCCGCTTCAACGGCGTGTCCGCGGTGGTCCTCTCCGCCGAGCTCGGCTTCGGCACCAAGCTCGGCGAAGCGCTCCAGGTCGGCGCCCGCTTCCACGCCACGTCCACCCGGATCGTCGCCGACATCGCCACCGCCTTCGAGGCCGATGATCCCGCGTTGGACGACCTCTTCGTGGCCTCCACGTTCGGCGTCGACGGGATGGTCGGCTACTCGCTCGACAACGTCGTGCCCTACGTCTCCGTCGGCTTCACCGACGCGTCCACCTTCTTCTACGTCGGCGACGACTCCGTCACCGTCAACAACTTCCACCCCTACGCGGGGCTCGTCGGCTCGCTCGGCGCCGAGGCCACGCTCGGCGAGCGCTTCAAGGTCGCCGGCGAGCTCTACGCGGCCCCCGGCGGCTACAGCCTGCCGAGCGAGACCGTGGAGACCCTCGAGGGCGTGGGCCGCTACGGGAGCCTCTACACGATCCGCGCCCGCGCGAGCTTCGAGCTCTAGAAGACGACCCCGAGCCCCCCGCGGGTCGCGAAGCCGCGCGGACGCACCCGCCCCAGGTCCCCGAGCTCGATCGGCGACACCCAGCCGTACCCGAGCTCGAGGTGCACCGCGAGCTGGACCACCGCGTTCCGGGGGACCCTGACCTGCAGCCCCCCCGCGCCGAGCACGCCAGCGCCCAGCCCCGCACCGCGGATCTGGTTGAGGTTGTTGTTCACCTCCGGATCCTCGTCCAGGCGACCGAGCCCCCGGACCACCAGCGCCTGCGCCGTGACGTAGGGGAACAGCACGTCGGCGATGCCCACGTCGACCCGCGGCCCGAGCGCGAACTGATCGGAGCTGAAGGCCGCCACCATCGCGAACTCGTCCCCGTAGCCGTAGTCGTAGGGCGTGTCGCCGGAGTCGAGCGAGGTCACTTCGGCGCCCCGGCTCGCACGATGGTAGCTCGCGAGCACCGTGACCCGGTCGTGCACCCGGTAACCGACCTTCAGGCCGCCCCCCGCGAGCGTCTCGCTGAACCCGGAGAACAGGTCGAACGCCGGATCGAAGATCGCGAGCGTGGAGTACTCGACCGCCGCCTCGAAGCGAGGCCCGCCCTGCGACTTGGCTCGCACGGTGGTGACCTCGGGCACGTCGACGGCCGAGGCCGCCCCGATGAGCAGAGTGGACAGCGCGATCATGGGGCCTCCTCGCCACCAGGGTTCGACAGGGCGATCGGGTCGAGCACGCCGGCCACCGCGAACCCGTTCACCACGCGGGTGATCTCGCCGTCGACGGGGTCGAGGAACGACACCAGCCCGAGCGCGCTGTCGTGGGTGATCCAGAACGGACCGTCCTCACCCAGCGTGCCGATCGCTACCGGCGGCGCCTCGAGCTCGATCTCGGTGTCCTGACGCAAGTACAGGTCGTAGCGGAACAGGTAGTCGGCGCCTTCCTGCAGCACGATCACGTTGAGGTTGAACTCGTCGGCGCTGAACGCCACGCCGAGCCCGTTCCCCTCGAGCACGAACGGCTCCGTGTCGTTGTCGTCCAGGTCGATGATCTCCATGCCCGGCCATCGGTCGTAGATGTCGTCGGCGCCGCCCCCGCCGTTGCCGCCCTCCGCCCGCGTGAGCGCGATCGCGAACTCCTCGGTGGGCGCGACGTGCAGCGACACCGCCGGGTTCTGCAGGCGGTACTCGACCAGCTCGTTGTTCTCGAGGCCCAGCCGGTAGAGGTCGTGCCGGTTGCCCGTGCTCCACAGCAGCGCGGTGCCCCCGATCGACGTGATCTCGTTCATCCCCTCGTCGACCGGAATGGTGTCGACCTCGAAGAAGTCGTGCTCCATCACCTCCACTACCCGGCGGTTGCCGTAGACCAGCACCGTGCGGTCGGCCACGGCGTCGACGCCGATGGTCGCAGGGACCCCGGACAGGTCCACGAGGTTGATGCTCTCGTTCTGCAGGTCGATCGCGTAGAGGTCGGCGCTGCTGGCGGTGCTGATCAGCGCGTACCGGCCGTCGGGGGTGAGCGCGACCCCGGTGGGATCGCGCCGCACGTCGGGGTCGAGGGTGAGCGGGAACCGGGTGACCGCCGCAGGCTCCTCGAGCAGGTCGACCTTGGCGACCTGGTTGCGCGACAACACGACCGCAGCCACCGCGTTGCCACCGTCGTCGTAGGTGAACAGCACGCGGTCGGGGGCGAAGCCGACGGTCACGAGCTCCGGCGAGCTGTCGTCGAGGTCGATGACCACGATGCCCGTCAGGTTCACCACGCCCTCGATCTCCACCTCCTGGGTGAAGTCGACGTAGGCAATCGCGTAGCGACCGTCCTCGGAGAACTCGATGGCGTTGTAGGTGCCGGCGACGGCGAGCGACTTGCCCGTGGGCTCGGTGCCCTGCACGAGCCGGATCTCGGTCTCGACCTCGAGGTCGGCGCGGTCGCAGTCGTCGACCGTCTCCACGCGGCGCGCCTCGCGCTGCTCCTCGGGGAAGCAGAAGAACCGCTCGAGGAACGCCACCACGGTCTCGCCGCCGGGCGCTGCGGCGATCCGCCGCACGCGGCCGTCACCGAGGTCGATCGGGACCGCCTCGTCGCTCGCTGGGGTGATCCGCACCAGCGCGCCCGCCGCAGGAAGCCGCACGTACAGCGCATCGGTCGTCGCGACCGCGCCCGCCGGATCCCACAGGGGCTCGTCCAGCGTCTCGGAGCCGGCGGACGGAAGCGAGTTCCACCCGCAGCTCACCGCGAGGAGCGCCACGACGGGCGCCATCGTCAGGGGGAATCGGTGTCTCACTCGATCTCCGAATTGAGCTCGAAGCCCGTGAGAGTCTCGACGGTTTCGTCGTCAGGGTCGTAGAAGGAGATGCGCCCGAGCGGATGCTGCTGGCTCACCCAGGCGGGCGGGGCGTCGCCGTCGTCGGGCGCCAGATCCGGCAGCACGCCCAGGAACTCGGGCACCGACCGCAGCGCGTACTCGGTGTGCAGCAGCGTGCGGTAGTCGAGCACCTCGAGGAAGGGCTCGTCCTCCATGATGAAGAAGCCCCAGGTGCCGTCGGTGCCGTTGGCGTACCGGGTGGGCTCGGCGGGCAGGCGCAGGGGGTTCGTGCGCAGATCCTCGAGATCGACGAGGGTGAGCGCGTACGACCCCTTGAACAGCTCCTGGGTGTCGGGCCCGTCCTCCTCGGGGTGGAAGATCAGCAGCGCCTCGCCCGTGGGGTTGACCGCCACCCCCGCCACCGGCTTGACCAGATCGCGCTCCCGCACCTGCTCGGTGGCGATGTCCCACACCCCGTAGCGCTCGCTCGCCAGCGCCGTCGTGAAGAGGATCCCCTGATCGCCCGAGGGGTCGACGACCAGCGACCCGTAGTCGGCCTCCCCCGGAAGCGGGATCACGGTCGCGGTGAGGTCGGGGTTGCCCGCGTCGAAGATGTGCAGCTCCTTCGAGCCGCGGGCCACCGCGATCGCCTGGGTGCCGTCGAACGACAGGTCGAGGTCCGTCGGGTTGTTGCCCGCCGGTACCCGCCGCACGGCTCCGGTGTCGAGGTCGACGACGAGCAGGGTGGTGGCGCCGAGCTGCCGCACCCACGCGAACGACCCGTCGGGCGCGACGATGACCTCCTCCGCCTCACGCGTGGACAGCGTGTCGGGCTCGAGCTCGATCAGCGTGGGCGACGGCGACGACACCGTGAGGTCCACGGTCGCGAGGTAGGCGTCGGCGACGACCACGGCGAGCAGCCCGTCGGGCGTGAACCGCACCGACCGCGGGTTGAAGCCCACGGCCATCGGGAAGTGCTCGCCCGTGTCGAGGTTCACGAAGCTCGCCTCGTTGAAGCTCTGCAGCCCGTCCGGCGACGGGTCGTCCTCCTGCTCCCGCGCCTTGTTGTGAAAGAGCACGGCGTAGCTCCCATCGGGGCTCACCACCATGTCGTTCATGTTCGCCCGCACGTCCACGAACTGCTTGTCGAGCGTGGACGCGTCGAGGATCGTGACCGAGGCGTCGCCGCGGTTGAAGACCACCGCCTTGCGGCGATCCGGCGTGGTGAGCACGATCTGCGGGTCGAAGCCCACCGACGTGGTGTCGACCGCGAGGGTGCGCACGTTGACCCGGGTGACCGTGTTCCGCTCCGGGTTCGCGACGAACACGTAGATGTCGGTCTGGGCCGGCGGCCGCAGGGCGAAGGCGTCCTCCGGCTCCTCGGGGGGCGCCGTCGTGTCGGTCGCCGCCCCGTCGTCCGTCGGCCCATAGTAGCCGTCGCCGGTGTCGCCGTAGAACCCGCCGTCGGCCTGCTCGTCGGCGCGAAAACCTGCCTCGTCACAGCCGGCCAGACTGGCCAGGATGAACCACGTGAGCCCTGCTCGCATCATGCCTCCGCTCCGCGCTTGGCCGTCTGCAGCTTACATGCCGTGTGGATCCCCCCCGCGGCGGCGGCCTCCCGGCGCGGTGCGCGCGAGCCCGGCCGACGAACTGCGACACCGGTGTCATCCCCGCCGCGCGGGGCGCCTCACTCCTCCTCGATCTCTGAGTTGAGCTCGAACCCGGTGAGCGTCTCGAGCGACGCATCGTCGGGATCGTAGAAGCTGAGCCGCCCGAGCGGGTGCTCCTGGCTCACCCAGGCCGGCGGGCTGTCGCCGTCTCCCGGCGTGAGGTCGGGGAGCACCCCCAGGAACGTGGGGACCGAGCGCAGCGCGTACTCCTGGTGGAGCAGGCGCCCGTAGTCGAGCACCTCGAGGAACGGCTCGTCCCCCATCACGAAGAAGCCCCAGGTGCCGTCGGTGCCGTTCGCGTAGCCCGTGATCTCGCCCGGCAGCAGTAGCGGGTTCGCGCCGAGGTCGGACAGGCGGATCATGGTGAGCGCATGGGCGCCGAGGAACCGCTCCTCGCTGTCGACCCCGTCCTCGCGGGTGTGGAACACGAGCAGGGACTGCCCCGTGGGGTCGATCGCCATGCTGCGGACAGGCTTGACGAGGGACCGCTCGCGGATCTCGTTCGTGGCGCGATCCCAGACCGCGAACCGGCTCTCGAGCGCCGCGGTGGTGTAGAGGATGCCGAGCTCGCCCTTGGGATCGACGAGCAACGAGCCGTAGGGCGCGCCCGAGGCCGGCAGCTCCACCTCGGTCGGCGGCGCGAACGGATCCGCCGCGTCGTACACCACGAGCCGGCGCGCGTTGCGGGCCACCGCGATGGCTTGCTGGCCGTCGTGGGACAGGTCGAGGTCGGTCGGGTTGTCGCCCGTGGGCACCCGGTCTACCGCTCCCGTGACGAGATCGACGACCAGCAGCTCGGAGGCGCCGAACTGGCGGACCCAGGCGAACGAGCCGTCGTCGGCCACGAGCACCTCCTCCGCCGGGGGAACGTCGAGCCGATCGGGCTCGAGCTCGATCAGCCGGGGCGCCAGCGCGTCGGCGGTGAGGTCGACGGTGGCGAGGTAGGCGTCGGCCACCACCACGGCCAGCGCGCTGTCGGGGGTGAACCGCACCATCCGGGGGTTGAAGCCCACCGCCATCGGGTAGTGCTCGCCCGTCGCCACGTCGACGAAGCTCGCCTCGTTGAAGCTCTGCAGCCCCGGCGCCTCGGCGCCGTCGTCCTTGGCGGTGTTGTGCCAGAGCACCGCGTGGCCGCCGTCGGGCGACAGCGCCAGGTCGTTCAGCCGGTTGCGGACGGGCACCGTGCGCTGGTCCAGGGTGTCCGCATCTACCAGCGTGACCGTGTCGTCGCCGGCGTTGAACACCACCGCGGTCGTGTAGTCGGGCGTGGTGACGACGATCTCCGGCCGCCGGCCCACGGGCGTGGTGTCGACCCGCAGATCGGCCACCCGCACCCGCGTGAGCGTGTCGCGCTCGGGGTTGGCGACGAACACGTAGACATCGGTCTGCGCGGGGGGCCGCAGCAGGAACGACGCCTCCTGCTCAGGCTCTCCCACATCGCCGTCCGCCGTCTCGTCGGACGGCGGAGCGGCACCTCCCGCGGGGGGGCGCGGACTGGCGAGGCCCGCCTCGGCAGAACACCCGGTGACCAGCACCAGGGCGAAGAAGGTGGATGAAGGCCGCATGAGGGCTCCTGGACGCCGTGCCGCGGCCAGCAGACCATATCCTGCGGCGATCCGCTACAGCTTGATGCCGATCTGGGCGCCCGCGGTCAGGGTGGGCGCGGCCTGAAGCGAGAGCAGCCCTGCCTGCACGCCGAGATCCACCTTGGGGATCGCGGTGAAGTCCAGCGTGACGCCCGCATCCCAGCCGCGCCGGGACTCCTGGCCCATCAGGTACACGAAGTGCGCATAGGCGCCGGGCTCCAGGATCTTGCCGAAGCTGAACCGGCCGCCGACCCGGGGCGTGGCCATCGTGGCTTCGCCCCGCCAGATCGTGACCCCGACCTCGGGCTGCAGCTCTACCACCGCGATGTCGATCGGCAGCCCGAAGCGCAGCCCGTAGCCCGTGCCCAGGTCGACGGCGGACTCGCCGAGGGGCGTGAGCGAGGCCACGGCCTCGCCCGAGACCATAGGCCCCGCAACGGCGGTGTTCGCGAGCATCAGGGCAGCGAGCATGACAGCCTCCCGGAGAACACAAGCGAGTCCACTTGCTGACGGACTCGACACCGCAGGGACGCCAAAGCGGGACGCCTCTTCAGAATTGGTAACCGGCCCGAAGAGGGGATGCGGTTAGCGGGGAGGCCGGGCGGACGATGGACGGGTTCGGTTGGTGGGTCGCGGGGCTCGTCCTCGTGGGGATCGTGGCGGCAGCGGTGGTCTGGGCCCGGCGGGCGCGCCCGCCGGTCGCGGTCGAGGGGCTTCCGCCCCCTCCTCGCACGGCGCCGCGGCACCCCCTCGTGTTGCTGCATGGCGCCTTCGGGTTCGACGAGATCGTGCTCGCGGAGGGGCGCCACGCCTACTTCCGCGGCGTCACGGAGCGGCTCGAGGCCCGCGGCGTGCTCGTGCACCGGCCCACCGTCGCGCCGGTCGCCGGGATCGCCCGCCGCGCGGCCGAGCTCGCCGAGCGGATCCGGGCGCTCCCGCCCGGCAGGGTCAACCTCGTCGCGCACTCGATGGGCGGCCTCGACGCGCGCTTCGCGATCACCCACCTGGGGCTCAAGGACCGTGTGGCCTCCCTCGTGACCATCGGCTGCCCCCACCACGGCACCCCGCTGGCCGACGTGGGCCACGCGGTGGCGCGCTCCGTGGGCCTCGCCGGCCTGCTCAAGGGCCCCGCCCAGATGCTCGCCGACCTGTCCACCGACAAGATGGCCCGCTTCAACGCCTCGGTCGTCGACGTGCCCGGCGTCTTCTACGCCTCGGTCGCCGGCCGGATCCCGCCGGGCACCCCCCTCGCCCTGGTGCAGCCGCTGCTCGCGGCGGGGTTCACCTACCTGTCGGCGCAGGCGGGCGACAACGACGGCCTCGTGCCGGTGGCCTCCCAGGAGTGGGGCGAGCTGCTGCGCATCGTCGACGCCGACCACTGGGCGCAGATCGGGTGGAGCGGGCAGGTCGACACCCCCGCGATCTACGAGCAGATCGCGGACGCGCTGCTCGCGCGCGGCCTCTAGCGGCTCGGGCACGGGCTACCGGCCCGCGCGGCCGTAGGTGGGTTCTTCCCCGGTCACCCGCAGGCGGTCGATCACCTGGCGGACCCCGTACGTGTTGCGGGCGTCCTCCTCGGCCGCACGGCGAGCCTCGAACGACTCCACGAGCCCGCCCAGCATCACCACGCCGTCGTCGACCACGAGCTCGGGCTGCCACGCCCGGAGCCGCGGGTCTTCGACCCAGGCGTCCTGGACCGCGGCCGCGATCTCGGCGTCGGGCACGTCGGGGGCCGCGTCGCGGAGGTGGTCCGCGCGGATCGTGGGGTCGACGACGACGTCTGCCGTGACCTTGCGCACTCCCGCCACGCGGGCGAGCCGCTCCGCGAGGGCACCCTCGGGCTGACTGCCGATCGTGCCCGAGATCCGCACGATGTCTGCGTCGTCGCGCGGCCCGTCGACGGACCAGCCCACCTGGTGGTCGAGCGCGCGCACGCCGGGCGTGCCCCGGACCACGCGGCTCGCGACGATCGACTCCCGCGCCGAGTCCACGTGACCGGCGAGCTGCACCCGGCCATCGTGCACGGCGACGGCCAGGGCCTCGTCGGCGGTGACGGGGTGGGCCTGCAGCCGGAGGCCGATCTCGTCGCGGAGGGCCTCGTCGCTGCGCGCGGGGGGCACCACCTCGAGCAGGTCGACCACTGCGCGCACGCCGTCGACGGCGAGCACCCGCGGCGGCACCTGCTCTGGCGCGAGCAGCGTGTCGACCTCTCCTCGGAGGGTGACCACGCCGCGGTGGACCTCGAGGCCGATGGGCCACCAGGTCGCATCGTCGAACACGAAGAGCTCAGCCTCGATGGCGCTGGCGAGCGCTTCGTCGGAGGGCGCGCCTCCGTAGGCCGACACGGCACCAAGCATCAGGGGCACGAGCATGATTTCCAGTCCTCCAGGGTTCCCGACCCACCTCTCGTAGAGGGATGCGCGAGGCCTCTTTGAAGCGGGATCCGGAGGGCTGCCGGAGGGAGTCACCGACCGCCGCGCACGCCGAGCGTCACGAGACCTTTCCCAGCGGAGCGGGCGGAGCGGGCCGCAGCCGCGGGGCGCCCGTACTCCCCGCGCCCGGGGCCTGTCGCCGTCCCGCAAGGTCGGCGCCGCTGCCCCGCGCGATCGCGAAGGGCCCGTCCCTGCCCGCATGCGCAGGCCCCGCGCCAGGCGCAGGGAAGCCCGGTCCTCCACAGGGGGGGCCCTCTGACCTGATGAGACAGGAGTGGCGCTGCTCCTCGCGCTCGGCCCGCGCAGAGCGACGGTCCGAGGGGGGGCGGGGAGCCGGCACTAACGGGGGGCCCGCCCATGCCGGGCGCGTGAGGACCGCAGGCCCCTGGCGCCTGCACCCCACCGTTCCGACTTCACCCCCCGCCTCGCGTCCCTACGCCTCCGACGACACTCAAGGAGCTCACGATGCGTACGCTTGTTCTCTCTGCTTTCGCCATACTCGCCGCCTGTGACATCACCGAGAGCCCCGGCGAGGAGGCCGAGGAAGCCGTCGAGGCCGTCGGCGACGGCGAGTCGCTCGAGGAGGTCGGCCGGGAGGTCGGCCAGGTCGGCGAGGCGATCGGCGACGACGTCGAGGAAGCCGCCGACGACGTGAAGGAGGCCGCCGACGACGTGAAGGAGGCCGGCTCCGACGGCGAGCAGTAGACAACACCGCGCTACGGGCCCGCGATCTCCTTCGCCTCGAGCCATCGCTGGCTGTCGCAGCCCGCGGTGCCGGGCACCAACAGCGCGCGGGACAGCTCCGGGGCCCGCCGCAAGTCGCGGGCGTTGCGCACCCCGTCCCAGCCGACGCCCGCCGCGGTCTGGACCACGACCGAGGACTCCCGCAGCTCGCCGGGGGTGACCTCCGAGAAGACCACGCCGAGCGCTGGATCGAGCTCGGGCAGCGCGATCGACTCCGCCCAGGGGCCCGTCCACTGCCACGTGAGCAGCCGCTGCCGGGAGAGCACCCGGTGCTGCACGTCGACCACGGCGTAGGGCTCGCCCGCGCACGCCTGGGTGGCCGGCGCCAGCGCCACCCGGCCCGAGACCCGATCGACCTGCACGTCGGGGAGCACGCCGCGGTCGTCGAACGCGACCTCGCGCACGCCGCGCCCCTCGGGCAGCGCCTCGGGCACGACCCAGCGCTGCACGAAGCCCTCGCCCCCTGCCGCCGGCCGCCACGACGTGAAGCGGGCCCGGACGAGGGTGAAGAAGTCCTGCGGGGTGGGCACCTCGGCGAGCGCGGGGTCGCGGTCCGCGAGGTACTGCACCCCGGCCCGGAAGCCCTCGGCGACGACCTCGTCGCCGTCGCGGGCGTCGAGAGGCGCCTGCACGCGGAGCACCGCGGGGGCGAGCTGCCAGTCGTCGAGCACGATCGCGGCGGTGCGCAGCGGCGCGGCCCCCTCGAGGTCGACGTTCGGGTGGGTGGCCACGGCGAAGTCTCCGCTCTCGCGCCGGACGGTGGCGATGGCGTTGAGCGCACCGGTGTCGTCGAAGCAGTCGGCCCACAGCGCGCTGGACGCCTCGAGCGGGAGCGGGGCCCCGTTCCACCCGCCGCAGGGCCCGGTGGTGACGCGCACGTCCTCGTAGGGCAGCGACGGCTCGCCGACGTCGAGGGTGTACATGCCCAGGGGGTCGGTGACGGGCAGCGGATCCCGGAGCCAGAGCTCGTCGCCGTCGCGCACCCCGGCGATGCTGTGGATCTGCAGCGTGCCGGCCGCCTCGGCCACGGTGGACACGACGCCGCCGTCGGGCATCCGGAGGGAGACGTCGGGTCGGTCGCCGGGCTGCACGGTGCGCACGAACCGCCCGTCGGGCGCGGAGACGACGACGTGGGCGGTGCCAGGGTCGACGTGAACGAGGACGCGCGCGTCGTCGGCGGGCAGCGGGGCCGCGGCGCCAGTGTCCTGCGGCCCTGCATCGGGGGGCCCGGGCTCGGCGGGCGGTGTGCACGCCATGGCCAGCAGCACGAGTGGAAGCTGTCGGATGTTCGCCTCCCACGTCCCGTCCTACCGTGGCCCGGCGCCGCGCGTGCAGGGCGAGCCGCCACGACGGCTCGCCTGCCGTCAGCGACCCGCCTCCCGGCGCTATGCCTACAGGGAGGAGGCCCCATGGCCACGCTGCCCGTCGTCGACCACGTGTGGCTCGCGTTCCGCGACGCCCGCGCGTTCGCCCACGTCGACGACGACATCCACCGCGACCTGTCCACCGCCGCGCGCGTCGGCGACGCCCTGTTCACCGCCTGCGACGAGACCGCCGGCGTCGACCGGCTCACCCCCGAGGGCCCCGACCGCTGGGGCCACCACGCCCACTACGCGCTCGGCGAGATGTTCGAGCTGCCCGCGGGCCCCGCCGGGGAGATGGACATCGAGGGCCTCGCCGTCGACGACGGGTGGCTGTGGATCGTGGGCTCCCACGCGCTCAAGCGCGACAAGCCGGAGCCCGGAGACGACCCGCAGACCGCCCTCGACCGCCTGGCGCGGATCCAGCGCGACCCCAACCGCGCCTTCCTCGGCCGGGTCCCGCTCGTCGACGACGAGGCCGCGCCCGGCCACCTCCGGCCCGCGATCCGCTCGGGCACGCGCTTTGCCCAGTCGATCAAGCTCCACGAGGATCGCAGCCGCCTGAAGCAGTGGCTCGACCGCGACCCGCGGCTGCGGCCGTTCCTGTCGATCCCGTCGAAGGAGAACGGCTTCGACATCGAGGGACTGGCCGTCCGAGGCACGCGGGTGTGGCTCGGGCTGCGGGGTCCCGTGCTCCGCGGCCACGCGGTCGTGATCGAGCTGGACATGAAGGTCACCGGCCAGGGGCACCTCAAGGCTCGACAGCTGCACGGCGAGCGGCGCTTCCGCCTGCACCTGCTCCCGGCGGGCGGGCTCGGGGTGCGCGACCTCGCGCTCGACGGCGACGACCTGTGCCTGCTGATGGGCCCCACGCTGTCGACGGACGGCGAGGCCCTGGTGGTCCGCTGGCACGGCGCGACGACGCACGACGAGCCCGGGGTGGTGCCGGCCGAGCGGCTCACGATCGAGGGCGCCCTGCCCTACCGGGCGGGCGAGGACCAGCCGGAGGGCCTGTGCCGGTGGCCGGAGGGCGGCCCTGGCGCCTACCTGGTGATCTACGACGGCCCGTCCCCCGAGCGGCTGCGCCGCGAGGAGCGGATGGTACGCGTGGACGTGGTGAGGCTCGGCGCCTGACGTCGGACCCGCGGACGAACCTTCGACCGCCGATGTCCGGAGATCGGGCTCCCAACGGTCCCGCGGACCAGCTCGGGCCCCCCTGCACGCCAGCCGCTACCGCTCCACGACCACCAGCGAGAGGCCCGCGCGGCCCCCCGCCATCGGAGCCACCCCCACCTGCAGCCCGCGCTCGCGCTCCGCGGGCAGCGCCTCCGCGGTGATGCCCAGGCGACGACGCGCCCGCTGGTTGTCGCCGTGCTGCACCGCCGCCGCGATGTACGACCCC
>CAYMSU010000145.1:0-12922 GCA_964393165.1 uncultured Enterobacteriaceae bacterium | reverse complement strand
CGTGCTCAGCACCGAGCCGGGCGACAACGCCACGTTCGACTACGTGCTGCTCGAAGACCCCGTGGTCTACACCCCGAAGGACGATCCGCTCCGCATGCTGCTGGTGTGCGTCGACACCCTGCGCCCGGATCACCTCGGCTTCATGGGCTACGAGCGCGACACCACGCCGAACCTCGACAAGTGGGCGAAGGGCGCCACGAAGTTCCCGAACGCGCGCACGGTCGCGCCGTGGACGCTGCCGTCGGCGCTGTCGGCCCTGTCGGGCGAGCACCCCGAGGACTGGCCGACGTCGGCGTCGCTCGCGGAGCGGCTGGCGAAGGAGGGCTGGCGAACGGATGCGTTCGTCACGAACGCCTTCCTGTCGCACCCGTTCGACGTGCACAGGGGCTTCGCGCGGTACCGGTACAACTACCTGCAGGACGCCCCGACGGTGGTGAAGCGGGCGCAGCGCGCGGTGCGGGCCGCCTCGGACCGCGACCTGCTGCTCCTCGTGCACCTCATGGAGCCCCACCTCCCCTACGACGAGCCCGAGGCGCTGCAGGAACTGTGGGCGGGGCCGAAGCCCGCGGGTCTGCGCGAGCCCCTCGCTCGCGGCGCGATCAACGAGGAGTGGTCGCCCTCGCGCGATGGCTTCGCGGAGGTCCGGCAGTACCTGATCGATCGGTACGACCAGAACATCCGCGCGGTCGACGAGGCGCTCCCCCCGCTGCTGCGCGAGGTCGGCCACGACGCCACGGTCGCGCTGTTCAGCGACCACGGCGAGGCATTCTGGGAGCACGGCGTGTTCGAGCACGGCCACGACTTCCACGACGAGCTGCTCAAGGTGGTCTTCGCGATCCGCTCGCCGTACATGCCGTGGGGCGAGCACCTGGCACCGGCGTCGCTGCTCGACCTCACCCCCACCCTGCTCGAGCTGGTGGGCCTGCCCCACGAGGCGGGCGCCGGGCGCTCGCTCGTGCCGGTGGCCTGGTACGACCGTGGCTACAAGCAGATCTTCGTCGACCGGCAGCTCGTGTTCGGGCGCCCCCTGTACGGCAGCGATGGCTGGGGCGTGGTCCACGTCGGCGACCGCAAGTGGTTCGACCGCGACGGCGTGCAGACGCTCTACGATCTCCCGTCGGACCCCGGTGAGCAGGTCAACGTGATCGACGGGTGGACCGGCCCCGAGGACTTCCCGGCGATCCTCGAGGAGGCCTACGGCTCGCCGGTGCACCGGGTGTGGCGCGTCGACCTGCGAAACCGGCACACCGCCGACGTCACCCTGCACCTGTCGCACCCCGAGGGGATCGAGGCCGCCTGGCTCGCGTACGATCCGCGCGGGTCGCTCTCCCGGCCCCACCCCGAGCTCACCGAGGGGCGGGTCTCCCTGGTGGTGCCGCACCACGACAGCGCGGTCGACGTGCTGTACCTGAAGCCGAGCGGGGACCCCCTGAAGCCGGGTGGCCTCGCGATCAGTTACTTCGGCCCAGGGCTCACGGGGGGCCAGCGGCGGGGCGACCCTGCGCCGGTCACGCCCTCGCCGGCCGAGCGGGACATCCTCCTGCGAGTCGGCGACGCGCGCTTCTCGGCGATCGTCGACCTCGCGTGGGTCCCCGAGCCCCGGGGCACGGCGGTCCCGGGGTTCCATCCCGAGGTGGAGCAGCAGCTCCGCGCGCTCGGGTACGTCGACCCGTAGAGCGGAGGAGGGGCACATGACGGGGGAAGGACTGGTCGAGCTGCTGAACGTGCCGGCCGGCTACGAGCAGCTCGCGGCCGATGGGCTGCATCTCGCGGTGCAGCTGCTGCAGGCGCTGCTCATCTTCGGTGTGGGCTGGTGGCTGTCGAACCAGGCCTACAAGCTCACGCTCCACGCGGTGGAGCGGCGCAACCTCGACCGGGCGCTGGGGCGGTTCCTCGCGGCGGTGCTGCAGTGGACGGTCCTCGCGGCCACCGCGGTGTCGGCCCTGCAGGCCTTCGGCGTCGAGGCCACCAGCCTGCTCGCGGTGCTCGCCTCGGCGGGCGTGGCCATCGGGCTCGCGCTGCAGGGCAGCCTGTCCCACTTCGCGAGCGGGGTGCTCCTGCTCGTGTTCCGGCCCTTCACGATCGGCGACTACGTGACGGTGGCCGGCACCTCGGGCACGGTCGACGAGATCGGCCTGTTCGCGACCACGCTGATCACTCCCGACCTGCAGAAGGTCACGGTGCCGAACAGCACCATCACGGGCGCGGTCATCGTCAACTCCACCACGATCGGCCGACGGCGTGCCGACGTGGTGGTCAACGTGGCCTACGGCGCCGACCCGGAGAAGGTGCGCACCGTGCTCCGCGAGGCGGTCGAGCGCATCCCCGAGGTCCACGACGACCCGCCGGTGAGCGTGGTGTTCGCCGCCATGGGGGCGAGCGCGCTCGACTTCAAGATCATGGCGTTCTGCAGCACCCCCGACTTCCTCGGCGTGCTCGCGGCGATCCGAACGGTGACCTACGAGGCGCTGAGCGCTGAAGGGATCGAGATTCCGTTCGATCAGATCGTGGTGCACCAGGCGCCTCCCGCGGGGGAAGCGGCTGCCAAGTAGACCGGATATGCCCACGCCCACCCGGAGGTCGGCGCCTTGCGATACAACCGCGTGCTCCTCAAGCTTTCCGGTGCCGCGATGGCGGGCGGCGACCGCAACACCACGTTCGACCGTGCCGCGATCGACCACATCGTGCGCGAGATCGTCATGCTCCGCGAGCTCGGGGTCGACGTGGTCACCGTGGTCGGCGGGGGCAACATCTTCCGGGGCAACCTGGCCCAGGACTGGAACATCGAGCAGGCCGAGGCCGACAACATGGGCATGCTCGGCACGGTGATCAACGGCGTGCTGCTCCGCGCCGCGCTCGACGCCACGGCCCTCGAGACCCGCCTGATGACCGCGATGCCAATCCCGTCGATGGCGGAGCCCTACATCCGGCTTCGGGCGGTGCGGCATCTCGAGAAGGGCCGGGTGGTCATTCTCGCCGGAGGCATTGGGCAGCCCTACGTCACCACGGACTACCCGGCCGCCCAGCGCGCGATCGAGACCCGGTGCCAGGCCGTGCTCGCCGCGAAGCACGGGATCGACGGGGTGTACGACTCGGACCCGCGCCACAATCCGCACGCGCGCCGGTACATGACGATGCCGAGTGACGAGGCGCTCCGGAACGACCTCCGGGCGATGGATCAGTCGGCGCTGCTGCTGACGCGCGACCACGGCATGCCCGTGCACGTGTTCGACTTCGGGCTCGAGGGGGCCGGCCGCCGGATCTGCCTCGGCGAAGACCTGGGCACGCTCGTCGGCCGGGATCAGCCGGTCCGGTTCGCGTAGCGCCCAGCGGGCGATCGCGGCTCGCTGTCAACGGCGTGTAAACTGGCCCGGATGTGGTGCTGGGTCGTCGGAGCCGCGCTCGCTTCCGAGCCTGCGGCGGTGGTGAACGTCGCGCGCGCGTACCGTGCGCGGGGGTGGTCCGAGGCCGCGGTGGCGGTGCTCGACCCGCACCTGGCGGGCCATCCGCAGGCGGCCCCGCTCCGGTTCGAGCTCGCCGCCGAGCTCGACGACGAGCCCGCGCTGCAGGCCGTGCTCACCGAGTAGGTGGCCCGCCGCCTCCCGTGGTCCACCCGCGACCGGGCGCACCTGATCCTGGCGCGGGCCGACGTCGCCGCCGGCCGGCGGGAGTCGGCCAAGGTCCACCTCGACCTCGTGTTCCCGGACGCGGACGTCTACGCGGCGTCGCGGCTGCTCTGGGGAGATCTCGACCGCATGGAGGAGCGCTTCCTGTCGGCGGTGCACCACTGGCGGGAGGCCGTGCACCATGGCGAGGTCGGTGCGGGGTTGCTGCGCATCGGGGAGGTCTACGCGCAGGTCGGCCGTCCGGCGGATGCCGTGACGTACTTGTCGATGATCCCGGCGGACAGCGAGGCGTGGGCCGACAGCCGGCTCCCGCTCGCGCGGAGCCTGCTCGCGGTCGGCGACGAGGGGCCGGCGATGTCGGTGCTCCTGTCGGTGGCCGATCCCGCGCAGCGGGCGGCCCGGTGGATGCCCGAGCTCGAGTTCCTGAGGGCGCGGGCGTGGGAGGCCCGCTGCCGTCCGGGGCGCGCCGAGGAGATCCGCGTGGCGGCGCGCGCGGCGCTGCGCCCGACCTACGAGGAGCTGCTCTACCACCTGGCGATCGAGACGCCACCGGGCGAGACGTGGCGGAGCCACTTCGGTGAGGCGGCCGAGGGCCAGCTCCCGCGCGCGTGGTACACCGCCTTCCTGCGGCGGCCGGCGGTTCGACCGCGGGCCGCGCGGCTGCTGCGCATCGACGACGAGCTCGTACAGGTGGCGCTGGCCGGGCGGGACGAGCTCGTCGCAGCGCTGGCGGCGCGGCGGGGGGTGGTGGTGCACGAGCTGGGCCGGCTGCTTCGGGCGGCGCTGGAGCAGGAGCTCGACCGCCTGGCGCGCTGGCTCGAGCCGGCGGGCCGCGGGGTCGCGGGGCGGGCGGTGGTCGACAGCCCGACCCCGGCGTGGCCCTGGCCCGAGCAGCGGGGGCGCCGGGGGCCGTTCCGGGGGGAGTTCTGGCGGGCGGGTCCGCAGCGCACCTGCACCGATCCGGCCCGCTGAATCCGCCGACGGAGCGCGACCGAGGCCGATTCAAAGCCCAGCTTTGCTGGGCTGGAATCTCGGCCGACCGAGCGCGGCGGCGCCGGAGTTTCCAGGTGAATATGCCGTGCTTCTTTGGAGGCATCCATGGCCCTGCAGGCCGGCATCGTGGGGCTGCCCAACGTGGGGAAGAGCACGCTGTTCAACGCGCTCACCGCCGCG
The DNA here is from genome assembly GCA_964393165.1 of uncultured Enterobacteriaceae bacterium. Lineage (GTDB taxonomy): Bacteria > Myxococcota_A > UBA796 > UBA796 > DRPG01. The sequence continues at coordinate 8,123 of CAYMSU010000145.1, read as the reverse complement.
GGGGCAGAGTCTGCGAACTACCCCTTCTGCACGATCGAGCCGAACGTGGGCGTGGTGGCGGTACCCGACCCCCGGCTCTCGCAGATCGCGTCGAAGATTCCGACCAAGCAGATCATCCCCGCGTCGGTCGAGATTGTCGACATCGCGGGGCTGGTGCGGGGGGCGAGCAAGGGGGAGGGGCTGGGCAACCAGTTCCTGGGCAACATCCGCGCGGTCGACGCGATCCTGCACGTGGTGCGCTGCTTCGACGACCCCGACGTCACGCACGTGGACGGCGGCGTGGATCCGCTGCGGGACATCGAGACCATCAACCTGGAGCTGATCTTCGCGGACCTGGAGGCGGCGGAGCGGCGAGCGGAGAAGTGGAAGAAGGCGGCGAAGGGGGGCGACAAGGAGGCGGCCGCCGAGCGGGACTTCGCGATCAAGCTGGCGGCGGTGCTGGAGGAGGGTCGACCGGCGCGGGCGAGCGAGTGGACGGAGGAGGAGCAGGGGCTGCTCCGTCGGGCTCAGATGATCACGGCGAAGCCGGTGCTCTACGTGTGCAACGTCGACGAGGGCGGGCTGCAGGAGGACAACGCGCACGTGCAGGCGGTCCGGGCGCACGCGGCGGAGGAGGGCAGCGGGGTGGTGGTGCTCTGCGCGAAGGTCGAGGCGGAGATCTCGGAGTTGGACACGGAGGAGGACCGGCAGGCGTTTCTGTCGGATCTGGGGCTGGCGGAGCCGGGCCTGGCGGTGCTGGCGCGGGCGACGTACGACCTGCTGGGCTTGCAGACGTACTTCACGGCGGGCGAGAAGGAGATCCGCGCCTGGCCCGTGCCGATCGGCGCCACCGCGCCCCAGGCCGCCGGCGTCATCCACACGGACTTCGAGCGGGGGTTCATCCGCGCGGAGGTCTACACGATCCCGGATCTATTGGAGTACGGCGGGGAGTCGGCGATGAAGTCGGCGGGGAAGCTGCGGCTGGAGGGCAAGGAGTACGTGGTGCGGGACGGCGACGTGATGCACTTCCGGTTTGCCCTGTAGCGCGACCCATATTCTGGATTCAAAGCCACTCGTCAGCGCCGGTCACACGTTCGAGGAACCAGCGGGGAACCACGGTCACACGTTGAACGCCGTCGCCTACGAGACGATGTGTGCGCGTGCCATTGCGACGAACCCAGGCACCGTGGTCTCGAGGCCACCGAGCAGCTGCTCGAAGGTCAACGGCGGCCGGCCGAGCGCCGCGGCCTGACGCCGAAGCAATGCCACCATCTCATCCGGTCCGAGTCGAACAGGTCCACCAGGAAGTCGTCCGGAGCCTGCGCCTCGATGCCATCGGGGAGGCTCCCGAAGTCCCTCAGGTTGTGCGTCACGATCACCTGTGCGCCGGCCTTCAGCGCCGCGGCAGCCACGTGCCGGTCCTTCTCGTGGTTGGGCATCGCCGGCACGAGCAGCTCGTAGTCCTCGACCAGCGCCTCGGGAAAGGCGTGGGCCATGGCCGTCGTGAGGCGCTCCGCCGCGCCTGGTTCATGCGCCCGTCGGCGACGAGGTTCCGAGTCGTCTCGTCGAGGATCTCCCGCGACCAGTACACCTGGAACATCCCGAGCGCCGCAGCACGCAGGAGCGTGTCGCGCAGGGTGAACGGGTACAGGACGTTGGCGTCGAGGACGACACGAAACGGGGCGGGAACCATCAGTCTCCCTTGGGGACCTCATCGTATCCGCCCAGCTCCTGGCTGATCCGCGTGAGCTCGTCGAGTGCGTCCATTCGCTCCTGATCCCGCACCCGCTTGTAGGCGAGCAGGTCTTCCATCCGGACACGATGGTGGGTCCCGGTCTTGTGGAACGGGATCTTCCCGTCGTCCAGGAGGCGTACCAGGTACTGCCGGGAGACGTTGAGGATGTCCGCCGCCTGCTGGGTCGTCAGCTCCTTCCCCACTGGCACGACGGTGATCGCATCGCCTCGTGCCAGGACCTCGATCACCCGCTCCAGGAGCAGGAACACCGACTCGGGAAGCGCAGTGACCGTGCCGTCCGGACTGACGAGCTTGTAGACCGCGGGCTCCTCGGTGCGCCCGATGTCTCGAACGAGCCGGAGGAGCTCGACGACACCTGCGCGCTGGTCCTCCGGAGCGGCGACCGGGGTCATCCGTCGAACGGACTCCTCGAACTGAACGGCTGGCTGGGCCATGACCTCACCTCACGTCCTTAGTCTATCCACAAACGACCTAAACGCAACTCACAAACGACCTATACACAACCCACAGGGCTAGCGTCATGGGACAAGCCGTATCCAAGGTCTGGGCCCGAACACCACCGGAACGGCCTCGTTGAGCTCGACGTAGTGGCCCCGCAACACCTCGCCGATCTCCTGGAACCATGCGCCGTTGGGCGAAGTCGCCCGCCACTGGAGCGTGACGGTGCGCCCCGGCTGCGCGCCCTCGAAACTCCTCGCCACCAGCCCCTGCCCGGGCCTCATCTCGGCCGCGAGCGCGCTCGCCGGAAGAAGCGTTGGGCCGAGGCCGTCCAGCCTGGGCTCCAGGATGAAGTGAAAGACCGTCAAGGCGAGGCCGATGGTTGCCCCCGCCAGGAAGGACCGCCCCGACCAGGTGGTCCACAGCGCCTCCGGGCTGGCCGAGAAGCGTGTCCAAGCGAGGTACCCGCCGGAGAGCACTGCCGTCGCCGACAGGACGGAGGCCAGCCTGAAGATGGTCGGGAACACCGCTGCGAGGAACTTCGCGCCCTCCTCGCGGGGCATGCGCGAGAGCACGGGGACCAGCACGAAGTTGATCGTAACGACCTCGCCGAACCAGGCTGTCGCCGCCATCACGTGGATCCACCTCACCGCGACGTATGCGCTGACCATGTTTCTTCCTCCGGTATCCGCGGATGTGCGGACGTTGTCTTGACGCCCGTCAGGGGCGACGGTAGAGAGGGCCACCCTATTGAAAATGACGTTCATTTTTAAATATCCGGAGCATCCCATGATCAAGCCCTCCTTGTTCCTCCTCATCACACCCCTCGTACTCGTCGCATGCTCGGGGTCCGAGCCGGACATCTGGCCCGACTCGACACCTGAAGCCGTCGCGACGTACGCACGCATCGTCGAGGCCAGCTACGCCGACTCACTCACGGAAGCCCAAGCGCTGAACACGGCGGTCGCTGGCTTGGTCGCGACGCCCTCCCAGGCGGCGATGGACGACGCCCGGAGTGCCTGGCTGGCTAGTCGTGAGCCGTACCTGCAGACCGAGGTGTACCGCTTCTACGACGGCCCCATCGACAACCCCACCGATGGCCCAGAGGGACTGCTCAATGCGTGGCCGCTGGACGAGCACTACATCGACTACGTCGACGGCGACCTGACCGCCGGCATCATCAACGGCACCGACACCATCGACGCCGCCACCCTCGAGTCCCTCAACGAGGCAGGCGGCGAGAAGAACATCGCCACCGGCTACCACGCCATCGAGTTCCTGCTCTGGGGACAGGACCGCAGCGACACCGGTCCGGGCGAGCGGCCCTACACCGACTACCTCACGGACGGCACGGGCACGGCGGAGAATCAGGACCGTCGCGGGCTGTACCTCACCACCACCGGTGACCTGCTTGTCGGCCACCTCGGCCAGGTCCACGACGCCTGGGCCGAGGGCGCCACCTACCGGACGAACTTCGAGGCAGACCCCGAGGGCTCCTTCGAGAAGATCCTCACGGGCATGATCGTGCTGTCCGGGTTCGAGACGGGCGGTGAGCGACTCCAGGCCTCCCTCGACAGCGGTGACCAGGAAGACGAGCACTCCTGCTTCTCGGACAACACCCACCGCGACATGGTGCAGGATGTACAGGGCATCGTGAATGTGTGGGAGGGCTCCTACGGCTCCGTGGATGGCACGGGCGTGAAGGACGTGCTGGCGGAGGTGGACGCGGACCTTGCGGACCAGCTCGATGCACGGATTGCCGAGAGCCTCACCCTGGCCCAGGCTCTGCAGGCCCCCTACGACCAGGAGATCGCCCCTGGCAACACCGAGGGGAACGCTCGTGTGCAGGCGCTCGTCCAGAGCCTCCGCGACCAGGAAGAGCTCCTGTTCGACGGGTTCGACGCCCTCGAGCTCTCGGTCACCATCCCCGAGTAGAGGTCTCTTGAGCCTACGCCTGGCACTGCTGCTCCCGCTGGCCGCCTGTGGGAATCGAGTCGAGGAGGGCGAGTGGTTCCCCGGTGGGGACACCACGAACACCGTCCTGCTGGGCTCCAACGCGTTCCTGCTCCCGGCTCAGAACCTGAGCCCCGAGCACGAGCAGGACTTCTACAGCGGCAACAGCTTCTTCAATCAGGCGTGGGTCGAGGCACCCGCGAGCACCGAGGCGCGCGATGGACTCGGTCCGCTGTTCAACGCCCGCTCCTGCTCCGGTTGCCACTTCCGAGATGGAAAGGGCGCTCCACCCGAGAATGGTGAGGCGCCGTTCGTCGGGCTGCTGCTGCGCCTGTCGATCCCGGGCGACGACGGCCCCGTCCCGGACCCTGTCTATGGCGGCCAGCTCCAGGACCAGGCGAATCCCGGCGTACCCGTCGAGGCGGTTCCGGCCATCACCTGGACCGAGACGTCGGGGCGGTACGAGGATGGGGGCCAGTACACGCTGCTGGAACCCACCTACACCCTTAGCGAGCCCGCCCACGGCCCCCTGCCTGCGGATCTGATGGTCTCCCCTCGGGTAGCGCCACACATGGTCGGCCTGGGCTTGCTCGAGGCGATCCCCGAGTCCCGGCTGCGTGAGCTGGCCGACCCCGGAGATGACGATGATGACGGGATCTCCGGGCGGGTTCAGCGGCTGGACGGTGGCGTCGTCGGACGGTTCGGATGGAAGGGCGACGCGCCGACGGTGGAGGCCCAGGTCGCCGGAGCCTTCGCGGGGGACATGGGGCTGACCAGTCGCCTCGCCGACGACGACTGCACCGAAGCGCAGGTCGCGTGCCTGGAAGAACCCGAAGGGGGCGACCCCGAAGTGGAGGATCACATCCTGGACCTGGTGGTGCTCTACTCGCGCACAATCGCCGTCCCGGTCCGCCGAGAGGCCGACCACGAGGAGGTGCTCCGCGGCAAGAAGGTGTTCCACGACCTGGGCTGCGCCTCGTGCCACACCCCCTCCCACACCACCGGTACGGCCGCCCTGCCAGAGCTGGAGGGGCAGCTCATCTGGCCCTACACCGACCTGCTGCTCCACGACATGGGGCCCGACCTGGCGGACGACCGGCCGCTGGCCGAAGCGAACGGTCGCGAGTGGAAGACACCACCTCTATGGAGCCTGGGTCTCATCCAGGACGTGAGTGGGCACACTCGCTACCTCCACGACGGCCGCGCCCGGAGCCTGGAGGAGGCCATCCTCTGGCACGGCGGTGAGGGCGAAGCGGCCCGCGACGGGTTCGTCGCCCTCGACGTCGAAGAGCGCGCGGTGTTGATCCGCTTCCTGGAGGACCTGTGATCTGGCTGCCGCTGCTGGTGGGATGCACGGCTCCAGGTGACGAAGGCCCGGATCCGCGGCTGGATGTGCTGGCCTCCCTGGCGGAGCACGTGGCGCTGGGTCACTACCACGCCTTCGAGCAGCAAGCGGCAACCCTCGAGGCCAAGGCCACCGCCGTGTGCGCAGCGGTGGACGCCACCCAGCTGGCCGCTACCCAGGCCGCCTGGTGGGATGCGCGCGAACCCTGGAAGCGCGCCGAGGTCATCCAGTTCGGCCCGGTGGTCGAGTATCCGGAGCGCCTGGGGCCCAAGTTGGACAGCTGGCCTGTGAATGCCGCGGCCGTGGAGGAGCTGGTCGCCTCCACCGATGCGCTGGACTTCGCGCAGCTCGGCAGCGCGACCCGCGGCCTTCCGGTGGTGGAGTACCTCCTGTGGACGGAGGCCGAGACCAGCCTCGCTTCGGACGCACGACGGTGCGCGGTGTTGTCCGGTGCCGCAGCCGATGTGCACACCAACGCCGCCCTGCTCACCCAGGTGTGGGAGTCGACCTGGATGCCCGCCCTGAGCGACCCGGTGCCCGACGAGGACGCCTATGACACTCCTCAGGCGGTGGTGGACGAGTGGGTCAACCGGATGGCGTTCACGGTGGAGAACATCCGGGCCGAGAAGCTGGGCAAGCCCGCTGGAGACGACAGTGGTGGCACACCCCTGCCCGACACGCTGGAGTCGCGGACCAGCGCTCGCTCGCTGCAGGACGCCCGCGACACCCTGGCTGGGGTGCAGGACGTCTGGACTGGTGACGTGGGTGGCGACCACCTGGGAGTGCGGGACCTGCTGGACGACGCTGAGCTGGCGGCCCGCGTCGACCAGCTCTTCGACGTGGCTATCGAGCGACTGGAACGCGTGCCCGACCCGCTCGAGCAGACCATCGTCATCGAGCCCGAGATCGTGGCCTATGCCCAGGAGGCGTTGCAGGCGTTGCAGGTCGTGATCCAGGTCGACCTCGCCCAGGCGCTGGGCGTCACCATCACCTTCAACGACAACGATGGAGACTAGGGGGGGCCTTCGCGAGCTGCTGGGAGCCGAGCACGACCCCGCGAACTTCGTGGTGTTCCGGGTGGGCTTCGGGCTGCTCGCGGCAGCCGCGGCCATCAGGTACGTCGCCTATGGCTGGGTGGAGGTGCTGCTGGTCCGCCCCATCTTCCACTTCGCGTGGTTCGGATGGGTAGTCGAGCCACCGGCTGCTGTGCTCTACGGACTGTTCGCCGCACAGGCGGTCGCCGGCTTCGCCATCGCCCTTCGATGGCTGCCGAGGCTGTGGCTGACCGTCTGGCTGGCTTCGTTCGGCTATGTCGAGCTGATCGACAAGGCGCTGTACCTCAACCACTACGTGCTGTTCACCCTGGTGGGCGCGACCCTGCTGGTCACTCCCGTTCATCGCCTGGGATTCGACCGGGACGATGCGTGTCCCGGGTGGGTGCTCTGGTTGCTGCGGGCGGAGTTTGGCCTGGTGTGGTTCTGGGCAGGTCTGGCAAAGATCAACGGTGACTGGCTGCTCCGCGCGGAGCCACTGACCACCTGGCTGCAGGCCCGAGCGGACTTCCCGTTGATCGGCTCGGTGCTCGCGTGGGATCCCATGGCGTACGCGATGAGCTGGGGCGGGATGGTCTACGACTTGCTCATCCCATTCCTGCTCCTGCTACCCCGCACGCGGCGGTTAGGGCTGGCCTGGCTGCTTGTGTTCCACGTCGCCGTGGGCGTGCTGTTCCCCATCGGGATCTTCCCGTGGTTGATGGTGTTGGGCGCGCTGATGTTCCTCGAAGCCGACTGGCCGAGGCTATTGCTGACGCGCCCATGGGCCGGCTCGAGCGAGACGACCGCTTTCCCCTGGGCTGGAACGGCGGCCTGGGTGCTGGTCTTCGCTATCCTCGCGCTGTTTCCCGCACGGTTCCTGGTGTGGGGAACGGACGTGAACTGGACGGAGCGCGGCTACCGCCTGGCTTGGCGGGTGTTGCTCAACGAGAAGACCGGCCTGGTGGACTACCGCGTGGTGGACCGGGAGTCCGGCGAGACCTGGCGGGTCATGCCGTCGGACGAGCTCACCGAGCTGCAGCACAAGCAGATGCGCACCCAGCCGGACATGATCCGCGACTACGCGCTGCACCTGGAGCAGGTGAAGCGACAGGAAGGACGCGATGTTGCTGTCTATGTGGATGCGTTCGCCAGCATGAATGGCCGGTCGTCCCAGCGGTACATTCGCTCGGATCTCGACCTCACCCAGCCCGTTCGCCAACTGGACGCCGAGGGGTGGATCTTGCCGCTGAAGGAGCGCTGACGTTGACGAATGCTGCCTCGACGAACCCCTGGCCTGCACTCCCGGTGCCCTTCCGCTGGAAGCGCGTCTGCTCGAGTGGGACTATAGGCAAGCGCGGAAGCGCGGGATCGCGCTCGTGGGGTTGCGCAGGGAGGACGCTGGCTCATGGGACGTATGTGATTGCGTCGAGGCAGCGTCGGCAGCAGGAGGCACGAGAGCGTGGATCGCGCAGCGCCCGGGTTGCAGAGGACCACGGAGTCGCTTGCTCTACGTGCTCGAAGAGAGGCCGGTCGCAGCCGTGCAAGCGGACACGCCCCCTGGGGCCCTCAACGCTCTACGAAATGGACCCCCAAGCGCTCGACAAAACGAACCCCACCC
>CAYMSU010000144.1:0-13021 GCA_964393165.1 uncultured Enterobacteriaceae bacterium | reverse complement strand
GCTCCAGGCCGGGGAGCTGCTGATCATCTTCCCCGAGGGCACTCCGGGGATCGGCAAGCCATTCCGCGACCGCTACCAGCTTCAGGACTGGCGCGTGGGCCACTGCGAGCTCGCGATCCGGTACCGGGCTCCGATCGTGCCCTTCGGCATCGTGGGCCCCGAGGAACAGATGCCGCAGCTCGCCCGCATCCCCATGCCGCGCGCGGTGCCCTTCCCCTACCTGCCGGTGCCCGCCACGCCGTTCCCCATGCCCGTGCGGTACCACATCCTCTACGGCGAGCCGATGCGCTTCGACGAAGAGTACGTCCCGGAAGACGCCGACGATCCCGACACCGTCCGGGAGGCCGCCAATCGCGTCAAGGCGAAGGTCCGTGAGCTTCTCGATCGTGGGCTGGCCACCCGCCAGGGCGTCTTTCGATGATCTCGGTGCTCGTCACCGGGGCGACCACCCCCGTCGGGGAGCGCCTGGTCCGCAGCCTCGTGGCCGACACCCGGGTCAAGCACGTGCTCGCGGTGGGCCGGGAGCCCGCCGAGGCCGCGCTGCCGTTCAGCCACGGCAACCGCCTCACCTACCTGCCGGTCGATCTCACGCGGTCGCGCGAGGTCCGTCACCTCGTGTTCGGGGCCGCCCGTGATCTGGCCTGTCAGGTCGTCGTGCACCTGGCCCAGCACCGCGGGGCCCATGCCTCGGGCAGCCGGGTGCACCGCGCGAACGTGGAGTCGCTGCGCTCGATCCTCGACCTCGCCGACCGGCACCCCACGATCCGGCGGGTCGTGGTGCGGAGCTTCGCGGTGGTCTACCGGGTGGCGATGCACCTGCCGGTGCTCGTCACCGAGGAGCATCCGCTCAACCTGAGCCCGCGCGCCCCGCAGTACGTTCGGGACCGGGTGGAGGCCGATCTCACGGCGTGTGCGCGGATGGGCCTGATCAACGCCGAGATCGTGGTCCTGCGGTGCGCCGAGGCGCTGAGCCCGGGCACGGGCTCGCAGCTGTTCGACTACCTCGACGCGGCGGTCGCGTTTCGGCCGGCGGGGTTCGACCCCATGGTGAACGTGGCCACGGTGGCGGACATGGTGGCCTCGCTCGAGGCGGCCACGCACGGCAGCGGCGAGGGGGTGTTCAACGTGCCTGGCTACGACACGCTTCCGCTGTCGGCGGCGGCCCGCAAGTGGGGTACGGCCATGCTGCCGGCGCCTGGCCCGGGGGTGTCGATGCTCTACCGGCTGCGCCACCGGCTCACGGGCTCGGAGTTCAGCTACGGGCTGAACCGGCACAGCATGCACTTCGGGCTGGTGCTCGACGGGAGCCGGGCCCGCGACGTGCTGGGCTACGTGCCGAGCCATCCAGTGGATTGGCCGGTGGGCGGCCCGGTCTACCACTAAAGCGTGTCGACACTCGTGCCCGCACCTCCCTTCTCGGGAGCCAAGTCCACGTCGGCTGGGCGGACTATTCCTGCTTCATCGGGGACCTGGTTCGGCGCGATGTCCGCGCTCCGGGGCGCGCCGTCGGTCGGTACCGCGGGCAGCGCGGGGTTCTCGGACGTCGACGGCGACGGCCGGATGGAGGTCTTGGTCCGGTCGGGGTCGGTCGCCGGTACCTGGAGCCGGACGCCCGAGGGCGGCTGGAGCCCCTTCCGTCCCTTTCGCGACACCCCCAACGTCGACTTCGCCGATCCCGACGTCCGGCTCGCGGACCTGACCGGCGACGGCCGGGCCGCGGAACATGTCAACAAGATCGAGACAGCTGGTTTGAGAAACGGGTTCGACGCATCCGCGTGATCCGCAACGCCGCGTCGTACGGCGCCCTCACGCGTGGGCGAGCGCCGAGTCCGCCAGGTCGGCCATCAGGAGCACGTCGTCCGCGAGCTCCGCCTGGGGGAAGCGGAACCGGAACGTGGTCCCCTCCCCTCGGCTCGACGACACCTCGATCGTGCCCCCGAGCTGCTCGGTCGCTTGGCGAACGGCGGCCAGACCTACGCCGCGGCCCGACATCTGGGTGGCCGCGTCACGCGTGCTCAAGCCGTCCACGAAGATCGCGCGCGCGAGATCTTCCTCGGTATCGGCGGCCACGCCCAGCCCCTCGGCCTTCCGGCGGACCTTGTCCCAGTCCAGCCCCCGACCGTCGTCGGCGACCTCGACCACGAAGTCGTCACGTTCCAGGTAGGCCGACACCGTGAGCGTCCCGGGCCCTTCCTTGCCCGCCGCCTGCCGCTCCGCGAGAGGCTCGATCCCGTGATCGAGCGCGTTGCGGATGATGTGGACGAACGAACACCAGAACTGCTGGAACCGCGGCGCGGCCAGCCGGATGTCGTCGGTGCGGATCTCGATTCGAACGTCGGGTTTGTTCACCCGCCCCGCGATGCCCTGGGCCTGCGCGCGGATCCTGTCGAGCCGGACGCGCGTGGGCTCGAGCTTCCAGGCCCGGATGCGGCGCGCCAGAGCCTCCCGCGAGGCGGTGTGCACGGCCCCCATCAGGTGGGTGTACTCGTCGTCGGTGAGCTGGATGCCGTCGGATCGCGTTCCCACCAGCCGATCGAGCTGCCCGCGCAGGGCTGCCCAGCGGCGCTCGAGCTCCCTGCGCGGCTCCGGACCCGGGGGCGCCCCCGTGTCCACGACCTCGGACTCCACTTCGTGCACGTACGTGCCGAGCCGCTGCAGCCCGAAGATCATCGCGTTGCCCTTGAGGGTGTGCAGCCACCGCTTGGCAAGGGTCACGTCGCCGCCGTAGGCCTCCCCCACGATATCCGCGACGATCTGGTCCGCCTCCGTGAAGAACTCCAGGAAGCCCGTCTTGTCGGCGAGAAACCTCGAGAAGATCTCCATCAGCTCCTGCTGCTGAGCCTCGGCCTCGCGAGCCGCCTCCTCTTCCGTGATGTCGGTCAGCACGACGAGCATGGACTGGACCTGACCGTCCTGGTCGACCTGGATGGGACGGTACGCGACGCGCAGGATCTGCTCGCCGTTCACGAGGCGCGCGGGCAGCTGGTCGAGGCACAGCTCGAGGGGCATGAGGCCGTCCGTCACCGCCTCCCAGCCGAGCCTCAGCCACGCCGCGAAGTGCGCGTCGATCGCCTCCATTCGCACGTCGAGCGTGTCCCCGGGAGGCAGCCATCGGTCGACCACGGCGGAGCGCTCGGCGCTGACCCGCAGCTGTCGGTCCACAGTCAGCAAGCCCTGGGCCACGTTGTCGAGCACCAGGTGCATCTGGTCGTTTCGCTCGGCGAGCGCCGCCGTTCTCTGGGCGACGATGCGCTCGAGGCCGATCACGTTGTCGAAGAAGCTCCGCGCGATGAAGCAGGCCGCGGCCGACTCCACCACCACGAAGGCCGCGTGGATCGCCACCACCCAGATGCTGGCGTCGTAGTTGAACACACTGGAGGGGATGATCGCCCACACCACGGTGTGGTGCAGGGTGACGGTCACGGCTGCGACGAGGACGACCATGGGGTTGGCGAACATCGCCAGGACGGCGAGCAGCGAGAAGAAGTAGAAGTGCATCTCGATCTGCACCGGGCCCTGCCCGAAGTGCACGAGCAGGCCTCCCATGCACATGGCCGTGAACCCGTGGGCCATGGACACGTGGCGGGGGTTGTCGAGCGCGTACAGCGCCACCGTGGGACCGAGCAGCGTGGCCAGGGTGAGGCCGACCGCCAGACCTGGGTTCGTGTCGTTGAAGAACGCAACCGCGACGAACAAGGGGAGGTTGAGCCAGAAGAAGCCGAGCGCGATGCGGTTCATCCGCGCGAGGTACGCTCGCTCGAACGCCGTGATTTTGCTGGGAAGGGAGAGCCAGCTGAGCAGGTCGGTCATGGGTACTCCGGGTCGGGAGCATCGTCGGCACGTCGACCGCAGCGGTTGAAGACGCGAGTGCGCCACCGCTCAAGCCGCACTCGTGCGCGTCGATGGTCTCGCGGAGGAACGCCCGTGAAGCCGCTCGCCTGGATCGCCGCCGGAGTCGTGCTGGGAGCCGCGCTCGCCGCGGCCGTGCTCCGCGTGGGCCTGGCCCCCCGATCGGCATCCCCTCGGCCGACCGCGCTCGACGCCACCTGGACCCTCGCCGAGGACCCCACGCCGGTCCGCGGCTGGTCCCTCGCGCGCGCCGACGGCGCGCCCTTTCGCACCGAGGACCTGGTCGGCCACTGGTCCGTCGTGTTCGTCGGCTACACGAGCTGCCCCGACGTGTGCCCGACCACGCTGCACGCGCTAGCCGCAGCCCGGTCCACGCTGCCCGACGTGGAGGTCCTGTTCCTGTCGGTCGACCCGGAGCGCGACGCGCCCGGACTGGCCGCCTACGTGGGCGCCTTCGACCCGGCGATCGTGGGGCTCACGGGCGACGCCGCAGCCATCGCGCACGCCGCGGCGAGCCTCGGCGCGTCCTTCGCGCCCAGCGCCTCGGACCCGGGGCTGATCGACCACAGCACGAGCCTGTTCGTCGTCGACCCGGTCGCCAACGTGGCGGGCTATCTGCTCCGCCCGTCCGACCCCGACCGCCTCACGTCGAGCCTACGGGCCCTGCAGAACGCCCACCAGCCGGTCCTCGATGGGCGCTTGTGGACGCCGAGGCAGGCCACGACCGCGTCCGTTGTGTACGGCACCGTTCGTACCGCGTCGGCGGATCCGGTGTGGGTCACCGCCGTTCACGGTGCGGGCGGCGAGGGGCTCATGCTGCACGAGACCGTCGAGCGCGACGGGATCGCCTCGATGGTGCACCACGATCGAGTGCAGATCGGCCGCGAAGCGCCCCTCGAGCTCGCGCCGGGGGGCTATCACCTCATGGGCCGCGGTCCCGAGGCTCCCGCCGTGGTGGAGTGGACGCTGCAGGACGGCCGCGCCGCGCTCATGCGAACCGAGCTCCGAGACCGGTGATCCGGCGGCGGCTGGGGCTGGCCGTCCTGATCCTCTGGGCGCCCGCGCTGGTCGTGGTCATCGGGCTGCTGATGGTCGAGCATCTCGCCCCGATGCCGCCTCCCGGCGATGTCGACACGCTGCGAGCAGGCCTCCGCCAGCGAGGAGAGGACGACGAGCACCGCGTGGTGCACGTGATCTACGAGCCCTGCAGCTGTACCCGCCGGCTCTGGGCCCACCTCCTCGAGCGGGGCCCCCGTCCCGACCTCACCGAGATCATCCTCTACGTAGGCGACGAGGGCCCTCGCGTAGAGGCAGCCCGCGCCGCGGGGTTCCGCGCGCACGTGCTCGGCCGCGAGGCGCTCCGCCGGCAGTTCGCGCTCGACGCCGCCCCCGTCCTCGCGGTCCTCGCGGGCGACCGGGTGGACTACCTCGGGGGCTACTACGACTCGCCAGCGGCGGTTCACCCGCGCGACCGCGAGGTCATCGAGGCCTCGAGGGCGGGTCGGCCCCCTCGGGGGAAGCCCGTGTTCGGCTGCGCCGTAGACGAAGCCCTGGCCCAGCGGCGAGATCCGCTCGGGCTGCGCCGCTGGACGCGGCGCCGGTAGGCGCGCCCTCGGCGCCGAGGCATCGCCCGACGCTGGCGGCGGCGCCGACCCTCAGAACTCGCACTCCCGGCCACGTTCGTCGACGTACACGTTCCTGCCGTCACGCGTGGCCAGCCGGTAGTCGTCCGGGCAGCGAACCTTCCGGGACCTCCGAGGCTTCTCGACCACCTCCTCCTCGAGACGCTCCACCCCCCACAGGCTCAGGCGGAAGAACAGGGGCGCGCCTACGCCGAAGACGAGGCCGAGCAGGAGGATGATGGTGAACGGATTCGGGCGGCGGGGCACGGTGGCGACTCCCTGTACCTGAAGCGTAGGTCGGCAGGCGGGAGGCCACCGTGAGGCCCCGTTACGCGGGCCGCCGCAGCGTCAGCGCAGCTCGAGGTTGGCGGCCGAGACGTCGTGCAGCACGTGAGGCGTGTGAGGTGGCGTACCTGCAGCGCAACGCGTTCCTGCAGCTGCAGACGTCCCACCATGAGGTGGGCGCGCGCATCCAGGGCATGGCGCTGGCGGGACGCGAAGGCGCAATCCTGGACGATCCCGGGCTGGCCTGAGGGTGATCACCCCCCGCTGCGGTCGCGGGAAGGGCAACGCAGCGCGCACCGACGACCTGTGCCCGGTCACCTTCCCAGCGCTCGACATCGCGCTCGACGGCGTTCCGCTCGAGGGCAGCTACCCGGCGGACGTCCAGTTCGGAACAGGCCCAGGCGCAGGGCGGCGAAGATTGGGCCTTTGCGATCCACCTGGGTGATCCGGGCCGTCAGGTCGACGTTGAGGTAGGGCCCCCCGTCGGTCACGAACCAGGCATTGCCGCCGGCGGTGAGCCACACGACCGGACTGTAGTACCGCACCGACCTGGATCCTCCACTGTCTGCCATCCGCATCACCAGGGGCACGTACACGTAGGCCGCGAGCGCCGAGCCGATGAACTCGCTCCGCCCGGCCCCCGCCGCCGTCCGGCCCTCGAGCAGGGTCAGTCCGAGACCGAACCGGCCCCGTACGGGCCTGGAGGTGACGCTCGACCGCGTCCAACGCGGCCTCGGGGCCCGACGTAGCCAGGAGCGCAGCGCGAAGCGTGCTCGCCGAGGGCCACGCGCCCTTGAGATCCACCGTGCGGCCGCGCAGGATGGCGGGACGAATCCCGAAGACCGCCTCGCAGCCGACCGCGGTGGTCACGATGCCCACCGCATGGGTCTCGCCCGTGGGGGCGTTGATCGTCGGCCGATCGTGGGGCCCCACCAGGAACCCTCGCTCGGCGACGAGCTCCTCGCCGGCTCCGTTGTCGGCGATCTGAACGATCGGATCGCCGAGCACGACCACGGCGACGGCCGAGCCCGTGGGCGCGATCCGCTCCCTCGCGTAGGGCACGGTGCCACGGGCGTACCAGATGCGCTCGACGCAGCGCCGGAGAGGGGCCCCGGGCTGGCGGCTCACGAACGTGAACGGAAAAGGCAGGGCCATGGCTCCCCCCCGCTCAGGCCAGGTCGACGACGATCGGCGGGTTCGTGGGCTGGTACGCCAGCGTGCACGTGCTCGCGTTGACGAACCGGATGCCCTCGATCACCTCCTCGCCGTAGGCCTCGTGGATGTGGCCGAACACGTGGACCCTCGGGCGCACCCGGAACACCGCCTCGCGAAGCGCCTCGCAGCCCACCTCGCGCCCATCGAAGCACCGATCCAGGATCCCGTGAGGGGGCCCGTGGGTGAGGAGCACGTCCACGCCATCCGGAATCAGATCCCACTTCGCCCGCAGGGCCTCCCCGCGAGGCAGGTTGAACGCCCAGTCGTGAAACCACGGCTGCCAGGGGCTGCCCCAGATCCGCAGCCCCCCGACCGTGGCCAGCTCGTCCTGCAGGTAGGTCGCGGCCGTGATCCACGTCCGGGCGTCGGGCGCCCGCTCGAAGCCGAAGTCGTGGTTGCCCGCGATCACGATGCGATGCGGGTGCCGCTGGCGGCCCAGCCAGTCGTCGAACGCGGCGATCTCGTGGCGCTCCCCGCGCAGCGTGAGGTCGCCGGTGACGATCAGCACGTCGCCATCGGGCACGACCACCTGGTCCTGCTTGGAGTGCAGATCGGAGAGACAGACCAGTCGCACGACGCCACCCCCGGGGCTCACTGCCCCCAGACCCCGAGGCGGTTGCCATCGGGGTCCTCGAGCTCGAACCGGCCGACCACCTTGCCCCCTGCCTCCTCCACCGCCGCCTGGGTCGCCGCGAGGTCGTGGGAGTAGACGATCACGAGGGGGCCGCCCGGACGCACGACGTCGACCACGCAGAGGCCCCCGGCCTCGCGCGCGCCGCGCGCCCCGTCGACGAATCCGGCGTAGCCGGGGCCGTAGTCGTGAAAGCGCCAGCCGAACACGGCCCCGTAGAACGCCTTCGCTCGCGCGAGGTCGACGACGCTCAGCTCGATGTAGTCCACCCCGTGGTGGTGTCCGCGTTCGTCGCTCACCGCACGACCTTAGCTCAGCCCACACGGCGCCGGGGGGTCGCGATCGCCGGGTCGAGGCGTCGCCAGAGGGCCTGAACACGAGGGCGCAGCGCCCCCCGGCCCCCCTCGGTCCGTCGCGGAGCGCGGGCCGAGCGCCAGGAGCAGCGCCACTCCTGTCTCCTGTCTTCGTGGCCGCCGGAAGGGATTGCGCGACGATACCGAGTCGCACCGGCCGGAGGGTGACGTGGCGATCGAGGTGTTCTGGGGCAGCGGGAGCACCCCCGCGTGGCGCGTGCTGCTCGGCTTCGCCATCAAGGGCGTGCCCTACGAGAGCAAGCAGCTGTCCTTCTCCGCCGGCGACACGCGCTCCGAGTGGTTCAAGGCCATCAATCCGCGCCACAAGGTGCCGACCGTGCGCGACGGGGGCATCGTGGTCACGGAGTCGCTCGCCATCCTGAAGTGGCTCGACGACCGGGCCCCCGAGCCGCCGCTCTTCGGCGTCGAGCCCGAGCAGTCGGCCCAGATCTGGCGGCGCGTGCTCGAGTTCCAGAGCCACGGAGATCCTGCGTTCTCGGGGGTCGCCCGCCCGCTGTTCGCCGCCGCACCAGACGCGGAGGAGGTGCGCGAGCGGCTGCCCGCCGCGCTGCACGAGCTCGACGTGCTCGAGAGCTGGGTCGAGAGCGGGTTCGTGGTGGGCGAGCAGCTGTCGGCGGCAGACATCGCCTGGTTCTGCGGCGTGCAGATGCTGGTGCGGGGCGTCACGCGCCCCACCCCGGCCGCGCCCGAGGTCGAGGTCTGGCCGATCGCCGACCGCTGGCCCGCGATCGGCCGCTGGGCGGCGAAGATCGAGGCGATCCCTGGCTACGAGGCGACGTTCCCGCCTCACTGGCTCGAAGGCCCGCACCCCTCGCCGCGCCACATCGGCGCGCCATGACGGGCGTCCGACCGTGGCGGGCGTCTCCGGGCACTGGTCCACACGTGGACCTCCTCGATCCAAGGGCGTACCCCCCACTGGTCCACACGTGGAGATCCTGTTGGGGAGGTCACCCCACGAGGGAGTCCACGCGTGGAGGGGTGAGCTCAGAGGTCACTGACCTCGGTCGTCCACACGTGGACCTGTCGATCCTGCGATCGGGGGCCCCGGTGGTCCACACGTGGACCCGTGGATCCAGCGACCTCACCACACGGTGGTCCACACGTGGACCGGTGGATCCCACGACCGCACCACACGGTGGTCCACACGTGGACCGGTGGATCCCACGACCGCACCCCACGGTGGTCCACTCGTGGACTGGTGGATCCTGCGACCGCACCCCACGGTGGTCCACACGTGGACCGGTGGATCCTGCGACCGCACCACACGGTGGTCCACAGGTGGACGAGTCACCAGGGTGGTCGCGGTAGGAGGTGGTCCACACGTGGACCCGTGGATCCAGCGACCGTAGGGTGCGCCAGTCCACAGGTGGACTGGTGACCTGAGCACCCATGGTGCTCGGTGGTCCACGAGTGGACCAGGAGGTGGGGAGGCCTCCCCCTCAGGTCGTCCACGCGTGGACCAGGATCTGGGGGGGCCCAGACCGGCGATCTCCACCGCGTGGCCTCGCCGGCGATTGGCCTCCGAGGGGCCTCCCAGCGAGATCGACGGCCCCTCAGTCCGTGATCTCGACGCCCTTCCAGAACGCGACGTGGCCCCGGATCCGGGCCGCCGCGTCCTTCGGGGCCTCGTAGGTCCACGCCGCGTCTTCGTTGCGCTCGCCGTTCACCTCGAGGGTGAAGTAGGTCGCCGTGCCCTTCCAGGGGCACACCGTCGTCTTCGTGCTCGGGACGAACAGCTCCGCGCGGATCGACTCGCGCGGGAAGTAGTGGTTCCCCTCCACCCTCTCGGTGCGCTCGGACTCCGCGACGACGACGCCGTTCCAGCTGACTCGGGCCATGGCTCCCTCCGCGGGCCCCCTGTATCGATCCGACAGGAGACAGGATTGGCACTGCGCTCGGCGCTCGGCCCGCGCTCCGCGACGGTCCGAGGGGGGGCGGAGCGCCCGGCGCCCTCGGGGCCGACCCTCGCCCCGCGGATCTTCGGCCATCGGCGGCTGAAGGGTCGCCGCGGGGAGCGCTCGCGGACCGATCTTCCGACATCGGCGGCCGAAGGGTCGCCGCGGGGAGCGCTCGCGGCCTGATCTTCCGACATCGGCCGCCGAAGGGTCGCCGCGGGGAGCGCTCGCGGCCTGATCCCGGCGCACATCCACCGCGAACACGCGCTGAACGCCGCGCCCACAGAGCCTCGCCGCCTTGTCTCCGGCAGCGCCCAGCGCCTGGCGGTCGACGACCCCGAACGCGAGCACCTCGAGCTGGCGCCCCCCGGTGTCCGGATCGCGGGCCACCGGGTACACGCTCGCGTCCGGCGCGAGGTCGTCCCGGCGGGACGTGCGGGTGAGCATGTCGGCCGCCACCGTCCACCCCTCGACCACATGGGCCTCGAGGAGCGACGACAGCTTGGACTGGCCGCGACCATGCGGCTCGTCGGACGGGCACACCTCGACCACCTCGCCAGCGACGACCTCGAAGCCGCGCTCGGGCACGACTAGCCGACGGTCGACGGGCAGTCGCTGCGGACGGGGCTCGGAGGGCGAAGACATGCGACGGGCGATGCAGTCGGGGGGCGGAGGGGGAGGAAGTCCGGGGCCGACCCCAGCCTATCTCACCAGAGCAGCGCGACGACCACCCAGCCCGCCGCCAGCACCACCGCCGCGGAGACCACCGCGAGCCCCGTCAGCAGCCACCGCTCGCGCCGCGACCGCGCCGCGCGCAGGTACACCTCCGCCGGCCGGCTCCCGGACAGGCTCGAACGGCGCCGGCGCAGCACCGGGGACATGCTCCGGTCGAGGGCTACGTCCGAGCGCACGCCCTCCGCCTGCCCCGCCGGGGTGACCGTGCGCAGCCCCGCCGGCGGCGGGGGCGGGACCTCCGCAGACGCCGCGACCGCGGCCGGCCGCGGGGGGGCCGCGGGCGCCGGAGGCACCGGCGTGCCCGCCCGGGGCATCGTCGGGGTGTAGTTGAACGCCGCGTCGTCCCGCCACCGCACCGCCGCGCTCGCCGGATCCTCGACCGTCTGCTCGTCCATCACCGCGTCGCTGATGAACCCGACCGGCATCCGCTCGCGACGCTCGGTCTGCGCGTCCTCCGGCTCCACCGCGGCCACCCAGGCCTGCTCCTCCGTCTGCATGTCCTCGAGCGGCGCGCGCTCCCCCCACTTGGACTCGAAGACGGTCTCGATGTCGTCCTCGTCGTCTTCCTCGGGGAGCTGCCGGCGGCGGGTGGGCGCCGGGTCCATCGAGGCGTCGAGCGAAGGGTCACCCCGCCGCGTTCGCGGCCGCAGGCCGCGCAAGCCGCGCGGATCGGTGTTCCCCGGCCGGCCAGGGCCGCCCTCGTCGCTGTGCTCGGCGCCCCCCTCCCGCAACGACTCCGCAATCCGCGAGCGCAGCCACCGGTGGAGGTTGGGCGCGTCTGGTGATTCCGTCGGCGGGATGGTGCCTCCAGCTGCCCCTCAGAGCTATCGGCGATACGCTGGCCGGCATGAGAGATTCCCAGCACGCCCGCGTCATCGGAATCGTAGGCCTACTCGCCTTGGCGTGCCTCGCCGTGTGGGGGCTCTTCCCACGAGCCGACACCGAGGTGGCCGGCACCCCTGCGCCCGCCCCGATCAGCGCCCCGACCGCCGGACGGGTCGCCGCCGCGCCGCCCGACGGAGCGCCGGCGCCCGACGAGCCCGCGGGCGCGGCCGAGCTCGTCGTCGTCGAGGGCGACGAGCCGCCGATCCCGAGCACCAAGCGGTGCACGCTGATCGCCGGCTGGGCGCAGCGGAACGTGCCCCACTACACCATCCTCGACAACATCCGCGACCGCGCCATGCGCTTCACCGAAGACGACCTGGCCTGCCTGACCGCCGCGCAAGACATGCCCCCGATCGTCCTGCGGTTCGCCGAGATGCGCCAGCGGCGAGACCAGGAGTGATGCTCCCGCTCCTGCTCGGGCCGCTCGCGCGGGCCGCGAACCCCGCGGAGGCCGAGAGCGGCGGCGACGGCTCGCTCACCACGGTGCTCTTCCTGCTCACGATCGTGGGCGGCGCCTACCTGCTCACCCACTTCGTGGTGGAGCGCGCCCAGCGGCGGTTCCTGTTCCGCTCGGGGCTCGAGTACGTCCTGCTGGGCGTGGTGCTGGGTCCCACGGTGGTCGCGGACATCCACCCGTTCAGCGACCTCACCGCGCTCGGCCCCGTGTTCGCCTTCGCCGCGGGCTGGGTGGGCCTGCTGTACGGCCTCGAGCTCCGGCGCGACGAGTTCGACACCGTCGAGCGGGCCCTGCGCGTGGCGCTGTCCGACGCGGTGGTCACCGGCGGCCTCGTCGCCACGGGGGCGTTCTTCCTGCTGCGCTCGGGCGTGCTGCTGGCGCCCCCCCCGCTCGAAGACGCCTGGCTGTGCGCGGGCGTGCTCGGGTGTGCCGCGGCCGCCGGCTCGAGCTCCGCCGTCGACCTGCTCGCCCAGCGCTACGCCGAGGCCGAGACCCACCTGCTGCCCATGCTCCGCCGCACCGCGAAGCTCGGCGGCGCCTTCGCGATCTCCGTGTTCGGCGTGCTCCTCGCGGTGTTCCACCGCCAGGCCCCGGGCATGGGCGGCAGCGACGCCGCCACCTGGATCCTGTGGACGGTGGTGCTCGGCGTGGCCCTCGGCCTGCTCTTCTTCTTCTTCCTCGGCAACGACGAGAGCGAGAACAACGTGTTCCTCGCGATGGTCGGGATCCTCCTGTTCGCGTCGGGCGCCGCCTTCTTCCTCGAGATCTCGGCGCTGACCGTCAACCTCGTGCTCGGGTGGATCCTCGCCCAGTACACGGAGATCGGCGGCCGGATCCGCAAGCAGCTGATGCGCACCGAGGGGCCGGCCTCGCTCGTGCTGCTGCTGTTCGCGGGCGCCCTGTGGGTGCCCGTGGAGCCGCTGCCCGCGGTGATCCTGACCGTGGGGCTGGTCGGCGTGCGCCTCCTCGGGAAGGTGCTCGCGATGTTCCTCGCGACCGTGGGCACCCCGCTGCGCGGCGACCTGTTCCGCGGCATGCTCGCCCAGGGTGACGTCGCCGTCGCCATGGCGGTG
>CAYMSU010000143.1:0-13022 GCA_964393165.1 uncultured Enterobacteriaceae bacterium | reverse complement strand
AACGCGTCACTGAGTGAAAAAGAGCTGGCGCGGCGGTGGATCCAGCTGGCGATCCGCCGGCGCCTCGAGGTCCGCGGAGCAGAGGTGCTGCGCGCGCTGCAGCCCCCCCGCGGGCTGCTCCTGGTGGCCAACCACCGCACCTTCTGGGACATGTACGTCGGCACCTCGGTGGTCACCGCCCACAGCCCCCGCGTGCGCGACCTGTACTTCCCCGTCCGGCGGCGCTTCTTCTACACCCACCCCCTGGGTGTGGGCCTGAACCTGCTGGTGAGCGGCGGCGCGATGTGGCCTCCGATGTCGTCTGGCTTCGACCGGGCGCGCCGCGACCTGACCTCGCTGCGGGAGCTCGCCCGGTGCCTGGATGCGCCGGACTCGCTCGCCGGAATCCATCCCGAGGGCACCCGCAACCGGGCCTCCGATCCGCTCGACCTTCTTCCCGCGAAGGGCGGCGCGGGGCGCCTGGTGCTCGCCTGCCACCCCCGGACCCTGATCCTTCCCTTCTTCATGAGCGGGCTCACCAACGACCTTGTCGCCGAGGTGCGCCGGAACTTCCGGCCGCCGGGTCATCGCGGTCCGCCGATCCGGCTGGTCTTCGGCCCCCCGCGCGAGGCGGGCTCCTTCGATCGCGACCAGGCGCCGCGCCAGATCGCCCAGGAGCTGCTCGACCGGGTGCGGGAGCTCGGGGCGGAGTCTTGACCGTGCTCGCCGCCCTCGCGCTCGCCGGGTGCCAGCCGGCCACGGCGCCCCACGCCGAGCGCCCGCCTCTCGAGCTGGCGCCCGGCGGCGTGCCCGGCATGCAGGCCGCGATCACCGCGCTGCGCGCACACCCCGAGCGACCACGCTGGCTGCTGGCCCTCGGTCCCCACCGGGTCGCCTACGTGAGCCGGAGCCGAGGGCGGAGCTGGCAGCCCGTCTACGTGCAGGACCCGCGCCCGGGTCGGCCGCTCCCCCTGCCCGACCCCGTGGCGGGGTGGCTGCCTAGCGGGCACCTCGTCGCGGCCACCGCGGGCGCGCTGCACGTCTCCAGCGACGGGGGCCTCACCTTCCGCCGGCACCCCACGGAGCTCGGCCCTGCCGAGCTCCGGCGCGTGGGCGAGGGTCTGTGGCTGCACCGGCACCTCCCCGGGGGATCCGCGTGGTGGGCGGTCGCGGTCGACGACCTGGGGGAGCCCGAGCTCGTCGCGCAGCCCACGAGCCCGCGCCCGCCGGACGGGCCGGGCCGCGCCCGCCAGGAGCTGCCCGCCGATTGGGCGCTTCGCGAGGGGGTGCCCGCCTTCCGGCCGCCCGGCACCGCGCGCTGGGAGCCTCGCACGGGCGGGCTCTACCCGCTGATCGGGGATCTACAGCAGGACCCGGAGCGGCCCGACCACGTGGCAGTGATCGAGGCATCCGGCACGCTGTGGACGTCGACGGACTTCGGTGGGAGCTGGAGCCGCCAGCCCGCCGAGGGCGTGGACGAAGCCCGGCCCCTGGCCGCGGGGGCGTGGCTGGTGCGCGGCGAGGGGTTCTCACTCGCGGTGGTCGAGCACGGCGAGGTCCGAGACGTGAGCCCGCCACCGGCAAGGCTGACCACGCTGAACGTGCCGCCCTACCTCGAGCACGCGAGCGCGCGGGAGCATCAGCTCGACATGCTCCGCCGGCGCGCCCGGCATCCGTCCCTCGAGGCCGCGGGCCGTGGCCCCGACGACGCGCTCTGGGTGCACTGGGTGGGGATCGATGCGCTGCGGGATCGCTGGGTCTACGACGGCGAGACCTGGCGCAGCGAGGAGCGCCCAGCGGGCACCCGCGCAGTCCAGGCGTGGGGGGCCACGCCGGATCGCGCCTGCCGCACGGGGCTCGACCGGGGGCAGGCCAGCCTCGGCGGGGAGCCGCTGCCAGCCCCCGCCGCGCTGGGCGAGGCCCTGGCGATGGGCTTCGCGGACGCCCACGAGCTGGTTGTCGTGCGCGAGTGGGGGGTGCAGGCCTGGCAGGTCGACGAGGCGTGCACCGCCCAGCGAGCGATCGAGCGTGGCGAGTGGCGCGATCAGGAGGCTCCTCTCGTGCAAGCGGTGGTCCGCGCGCGGCCGGGCCACCCGCTGCAGATCCTCGGGGCGAGCCGCACCGGCCTGTGGCGACTGCGCCTGCCGCTAGAGGAGGCCTCGTGATCAGGTGGCGCGCACGCGTGCTCACCCCCCTGTCGCCGTCGGCGGTGCACTGGCAGCCGGACGCGCTGGTCGAGGTAGAGGGCGGTCGGTTCGCCAGGGTCGCGGCCTACCGGGGGGAGCCCGTCCACGAAGACCTGCGCGACGGCGTCCTGCTGCCCGGGTTCGTCGACACCCACGTGCACTTCGCGCAGACCCACATCGTGGGCTCGGCCTCGGGGCCGCTGCTGCAGTGGCTCGCCGAGTCGGTGTTCCCCGAGGAGGCCCGGCTCGCCGACGAGGCCTACGCCCGGCGGGTCGCCCGCGCCTGCTGCCGCCGGCTCGCCGCCTCCGGCACCACGCTGGCCGTGCTCTGGGGCTCGGTGCACGGCCGGGCCGCCGACGTCCTCCTCGAGGAGATGGCCCAAGCCGGCCTGCAGGGCGTGGTCGGGCCGGTGTGGATGGACGAGGACTGCCCCGCCCCGCTGCGCCGCGAGGCAAGCGCTACCATCGACGCCCTCGACGCCCTCAGGGAGCGGTGGCACGGCCACGACGAAGGGCGGCTCGAGGTCGCCGTGCTCCCGCGGTTCGCGCTGTCGTGCAGCCGCTCCTCGATGCGCCGCGCCGCAGACTACGCGACGCGCCACGGGCTGCTGGTGAGCACCCACCTGTCGGAGCACCCCGCGGAGGCACAGGCCGTCGCCGAGCGCTTCGGCGTGCCGGACTACCTCACCGTGTACGAGGAGGTGGGCCTGCTCGCCACCCAGCCCGGGCCCCTGTTCGCCCACTGCATCCACCTCGACGACGCGGCCTGGGATCGCCTCGCGCGGGCCGGGGCGCGGGTTGCCCACTGCCCCGACAGCAACGCGTTCCTCGGCTCGGGCGGCATGCCGGTGGGCGCCCCCCTCGCGCGGGCCCTGCCTCTCGGCGTGGGCACCGACGTGGGCGCGGGCCGTAGCTTCCTGGTTCCTCGCACCCTGTCGGCCGCCTACGACAACGGCCTCCGGCAGGGGGTCCCGCTCGCGCTCGCCCAGCTGCTGTGGTGGGGCACCCGCGGGGGCGCGGAGGCGCTGGGCCGCCCCGACACCGGCCGCGTGGCGCCGGGCGACTGGGCCGACGCCTGCCTGTTCGTGCCCCGGTCGGAGGTCCCATCCACCCCCGACGCCCTCCTGGGTGCGCTGTTCTTCGACCATGACCGCTCCGGCATCGCCAGCACCTGGGTGCGCGGCCGCCGGGTCCGGCCTCCTCAGTAGACGTCTTCGTCCTTGAGCGGAGGCAGGCCGCGGTGGTCGATGTCCTCGCCGGCCAGCCGTCGCTCGAAGATCCTGCGCTTGTCGTTGCGGCCGAGGTCCGTCACGTACTCCACGGTGGTCAGCCCCTCGGCCTTGCGCTGCACGAGCCCCACGACCCGCCAGGAGCCGTCGACCCACTGCACCGAGATCGTGCGCTTGGGGTTCCTGAGGTTGCCGCGCTCGACCACCACGTGAAACAGGGTGGGATCGTCGCGATCCCGGCTGATCCGCCCGAGGCCGCCGAGAGAGTCGAACACGTTCATGGTCCACGGCGGACCGTCGCGCCGGCGCAGCTCGTCCCGGGTGATCGGCCCCACGTTCACGAGCTCGGCAGCCGAGCACGCCCCGAAGGGATGCTCCTCGTAGAGGTTGTAGCAGGCGGTCGCCTCCAGGGCGGCGGCGAGATCCCCGGCCCACAGCGCGTCGTCCAGCCGCTTCGCCGCCGCCTTCACGTCGTCGCTGGAGGGCGAGCCCGAGGGCGCCGCCTTCGGCCGTGCTCCGGCGGGCTTGCGCTCGGGATTCACCAGCGGGAGCGGGTGGGGGCAGTCGCCCCCGAACAGCTCCGGCGGGGACTCGAAGGCGAGCGTGCCCTCGGCGTCGGCCAGTACGCGCACGGGGCGCTCCTTGTGGAGCGGATCCACGCACTCCCACCACTTCGTGGGCTTGCCCATCGCGAACGTGGCGTCGACCACCCAGACCCCGTCGATCTGCTCGACCTCCTCCTTCGTGGTCAGCGCCAGATCCTCGCCGAGCCAGATGCAGAAGCCGGTGTCGGTCGCGGCCTGGAAGACGCGCTGGGCCTCGTAGGTGGGGGACACCGTGGCGCCGGCTCCCGGAGCCGCGTTGCGGAAGGCGAGCTGCTTGTCGCGCAGACAGTCCCCGTCGAGCGCCGGCACCCGCCACCACACGCCCTTGCCGATGGCCTCGATCCCGACCGGGCCGGGCTTCACGGTCTCGGCGAAGGACTGCTCGACGAACTCCCTGGCGGCCACAGCCGCCTCGTTCTGACCGCCATCACAGCCCACCAGCGCGATCCAGAGCACCGACGTCGTCATCGATCGACCTCCCAGCCTTCGAAGGGCGCCAGCGTCGCACGTTCGGCGCGCGAGAGCAAAGGCGCGGTCAGTCCTCGCCGGCCGCCCAGCCCCGGTGGGCCGCGAGCCGGGCAGCCCCGAGGAGCCGCTCGGCCCAGCTCCCTGGCCCCTCCGGATGGTCCGGCGGGCGGTCCGGTGCGTAGTCCGCCGTGACCCCGAGCCCGTCGGCGAGGCGGTTCATGTACGAGAAGCAGCAGACCACGTTCACCACGTCGTGGATCTCCCGGTCCGACAGCCCTGCCTCGCGCAGCGGGGCGAGGGCGGACGCGCGCATGCCCCGCGGAGCGAGGGTCAGCTGGGCCACGACGGTGAGCAGCGGTCGATCCTCCGCGAAGGAGGGGGCGCGCTCGAGCAGCCCGGGAATCGCCTGCTGCACGTGCGCGACGGCCTGCGCAAGCGGCCGCGCGGCCGCCTCTTCGCCCGTCTCCGCGAGGCCGCGGATCAGGGTGATGACGTCGTGCTCGGGGCCGGGGTGCTGGTCACGCAGGAACCCTGCGTGGGACACCGTTCAATAGAAGCAGTCGTTCAGCGCCGAGACCGCGGCGGCGATCAGCTCCTCCCGCCGCCGCCCGAGCACACTGCCGCCGAACGTGACCGCCGAGTTCATGCGCTTGACCGCCCGCAGCGTGTCCAGCGACGGCTTCATCGCCGCGATGATCCCGGGAGTGTCGCGGCCCTGCTTGCGGTACGGGGCGGTGAGCCGAGCCAGCTCGGGCGTGGCCTCGTCGTCGGGCAGCTCGATCCAGAAGCGGGGTGGGGACATCGCGGGCTCCGTCGGGCGACCCGCTCACGTTACACGCTCCGCCATGTCCGCGCCTCTCGTCGTCTTCGCGCTGGTCCTCGCCACCACCGGGCTCATGCGGCTCGTCGAGCTCGTCGTGTCGGTCCGTCGGATTCGCGCGCGGCCCGACGACCTCGTGGCCGAGCCGCGGCTGTTCCCCGCGATGGCTGGCCTGCACGTCGGGCTGGTCGCCCTGCCGCTGGTCGAGGTCCTGGTGCTCGACCCCGCGTTCTCCTGGGCGGTGGCGGGCCCCGCGCTCGGGGTGCTCCTAGCCGCCACCGCGCTGCGCGTCTGGACCCTGCGCACGATCGGGCGCGCGTGGAATGTCCGGGTCGTGCGCCCGGAGCCCGGCACGGTGGTCACCAGCGGGCCCTACCGGTACATCCGCCACCCGAACTACCTCTGCGTGATCCTGGAGATCGCTGCGCTGCCCCTGCTCCACACCGCGTGGCTGTCGGCGATCGGGCTGTCCCTGCTCAACGCCGCCGTGCTCGCGGTGCGCATTCGCACGGAGGAGGCCGCACTCACCCGGATCGACGCTTGGCGGGAGGCCTTCGCGAAGCGGGCCCGGCTGATCCCCGGCCTCTTCTGAGCCGCTCAGTCGACCTCCACGCCGTCGCTCGCCTCCGCGTAGACGAAGCGATGGCGCCGGTCCATCGCGAGCGGCCCCCACTCCTCGACCGTGCCGTCGGGCCACCGGACCTTCGCCGACGACACCGTGGTCGCGTCGCCGAGCCCGAAGAACAGCGCGAGATCGCTGGTGGCGCTGAACCCGTTGCCCCCGTGCAGCCACTGGCGATGAAGCCACTCCGCCCCGTCGCGTGAGCGCTCCACCGTGAGCGTGACGCGGGCCCCGATCGCGGAGCGGTTCACCCGCACCCCGTCGCCCTCGAGCTCGATGCGCACCCAGCGGCGGGGCTGCGGGTAGGTGAACGAGAACAGGCGGTTCGGCTCCCGGACCTGATCCGGCCAGGCGGCCGGGCCCCCGTTCGTGACCGCGAGCTCGGGCACCCCGTCCTGGTCGAAGTCGACGATGCAGGTCCCGTGGGTGCGGTAGGGGTACGGAGGGTAGGTGATCCCGTTGTCGGGGTCTTCCGGGGCGGGAACGTCGATGAGGTCGGAGGCGTTCTCGAACTTCGGGACCACCAGCGGCAGGCCGTCCTCCGTGGTGATCCGCTGCAGCTCGCCCGTCGACAGGAACAGGAGGTTCCTCGTGCCGTCGGCGGGGCGGCCCTGGCCGATCCACACGTCGGGAATGCCGTCGACGTTGAGATCGCCCACCTGCCCGCCCATCACCCCGTCCACCGCATGGTCGCGGCGCCAGTTCACGAACGGCTGGTTGAGCCCCGTGAACCGTGCCACCTCGGCGAATCCCTGGCCGCCCAGGTTCAGGAACAGCGCGTGCCCGTCGAGAAACGCGCTGCCCTCTGGCTCCACCGGCCGCACGAAGACGAGGAGGTCATCGAACCCGTCGCGGTTGAAGTCCGCGGTGGCGCTCGCGAACGCGCGCACCGGCTCGCGCATACGCCCGCCGGCGAGCGAGGGATCCGAGGTGATGTTGGTGAACCGCAGCGCCCCCTCGTCGACCAGGAAGTTGCGCCACAGCGCGTTCGGACCGCGGAAGTTGCTCTCGAACAGCTCGAAGTCGCCGTCGTCGTCCGGGTCGAACCAGACCGAGTTCATCGTGCTCCACTCGGTGGTGAGCCCGGTCTGCACGCTCACCTCGTCGAAGCCTCGGCCCTGCCGGTTGCGCCAGAGCAGGTTGCGGCCCTTCCACGGCCCGTTCCGGAAGCTCCGCAGGTAGCTGTTCACGAAGATGTCCAGCCAGCCATCGGCGTCGACGTCGAGCATCCGGGCGTTCGCGCTCGCGTGGGGGACCACCCGGCCGTCGAGCTCGGGGCCGCGCACCCCAGCGAGCGCGCCTGCACTGAGGAAGAACAGCTCCCCGCGCTCGACGAGCTGGTTGGCCAGGATCTCGTCGAAGAAGGGCCCCTCGTTGCCCCCGCCGCTCAGGAACAGGTCGACGTCGCCGTCGTTGTCGAGGTCGCCCACCGCGCCGCCCCAGTACAGCCCCGACTGCGAGAGCAGCGGACCCTGGCGGAACCGGACGGTGCCTGGCTCGGGGGACCGGTTGAGCAGCAGATGCGACGGATCCCCGGGGTTGCCGATGAACACGTCGGTCCGGCCGTCGTTGTCGAAGTCGGCGGCGAAGCAGCTGCGCCCGCGCTTGAGGATGCCCCCCTCGAAGTCCTGGAAGCCGGCCTCGAGCGCGATGTCCCGCACCTCGACGGGCCCCCCGAGCGCCATCTGCACGGGCGGTGGCCCGGGCTCAGGCCCCAGCTCGATGGGGCCCCGGCAGGCAGGACTGGTCAGCATCAGCGCCTGCGCGAGCGCCAGCCCCCCGTGCGCCCTCATGTGCCCCTCCCCCGGGACTCGCGCCCCCTTCGGAAGGTACCACCCCGATCCGCGACCGGCGCCACCGTTCGACGAGGGCCGGCAGGACCTCTCCGCAGGAGCGCTCGATCTTGAGGGTGGCGACCGGGTCGGCGCGGGTCGGCCCGCGGTTCACGATGCCGATCGGCAGCCCGCGGGCCACCGCCCGCTTGACGAAGCGGTACCCGGAGAACACGGTGAGCGACGAGCCGACGACGAGCAGCGCGTCGGCGTCGTCGATCCAGGCGTAGGCTTCCTCCACCCGATCGCGGGGCACGGTCCCGCCGAAGAACACCACGTCGGGCATGAGCGCGCCGCGGCACGCGTCGCAGTCGACCACGCGGAAGCTCGCCACCGACTCGAGGTCGGCATCTCCGTCGGCGAGGAGCGCGGGCGCGACCTCCCACCCCGGGTTCGCCCGGGCGAGGCGAATCTGGACGGCCTCGCGCTCGGTCCTGCCCTCGCAGGTGAGGCACCGCACGCGCCGCAGCGCCCCGTGGAGCTCGATCACGCGCTGGCTCCCGGCGGCGTGGTGCAGGCCGTCGACGTTCTGGGTGATGGTGCCGACCAGCGCGCCTGCCGCCTCGAGGTGGGCGAGCGCGGTGTGGGCGGGGTTGGGTCGAGCCTCCCGGATCCGGGGCCAGCCCGAGAACGAGCGCGCCCAGTACCGCTGCCGCGCGGCGGCGTCGGTCACGAACTGCCGGTGCTCGAGTGGGTTGCGGGCCCGGCGGGCCGTGCCCTCGCCCCGGTAGTCGGGGATGCCCGACTCGGTCGAGCAGCCGGCGCCCACGAGGGCGACGACGCGACCGGGCAGGGCGCGAAGGAGATCGTCGATGGAGGGAGCGCTCACGCCCGTGTTCGTAGCATTCCCGAAGGGGCGACGGCGGCTACGAGACCGCCTCCTGCTCGATCAGCGCCGCCAGAGTGGCCCCGCGCCGCTCCCGGTGCTGCTCCCGAGGCGTGCCGAGGCTCTGGGCGCGGGCCAGGACCTGCGCAGCCCCTTCCATGTCACCGAGGGCGGCCACCGCCCACGCGGCGACCCACCAGGCGTCAGGGCTGTCGTGATCCATCACCGGCTCGAGGACACGCAGGGCCTCGGCCGCTCGGCCCGCGCCGGTGAGCGCCTCGCCGAGCGCCACCCGCACCGCGCGGTCGTCGGGGGCGCGCGCCATCGCGCCCTGCAGCACGTCCACGGCGTCCGGCGACGGCTCCCCGGTGACCAGCTGCAGGCGACACTGGACCACCCCGAGGCGGCAGGGCAGCAGCCAGCTCTGCAGGCCCGGGATCACTGCCAGCATGGGCGGCTTCGACCACGCCAGCGCCTGCCGGTACACCCGCTCGGCGCGCCGCAGCCGGGGCTCCTCCTGGGGTCCGCTCGCCGCCCGCTCGAGCGCGACGCCCGCGAAGAACTGCACGTTCGGGTGATCCAGGCCCCACGACAGGGCCTCCTCCGCGTAGGGGAGCCCGAGCTGGGCCGGGTTCCGCACCAGGCGCTGGAGCACGTCCGCGGCCATCATCGAGACGGTGGCCCGCCGTCGCTCGGCGGGCGGAGCCGCGCGCACACGGAGCCACGCCTCGTCGAAGGCCTCCCAGGCCCCCTTGTCGTCACCCGCCGCCTGTAGCGTCTTCGCCAGGTAGATCCAGGGATCCGCGCTCGCCGGATCTGCCTTGCAGCGGGCCCTCAGCAGCCGCTCGTTGCGGGCGAGCTTGTCGCGCGAGGCGACCATCTCCGAGGCGTAGCCGTAGTGCACGATCGGCGCCTCGATCGCCCGGGTGCGCCGGCCCGGTCGGTTGAGCCAGCCGGTGGGGTTCTCGTGGATGACCCCCTCCCACGCCAGATCGGGGGTTCGCCGGAGCAGCCTCGGCAGGTAGGTCACGCCCTCCCGGCGGCGGGCCCCCGACACGACGTCCCCGAGCTCCGCGTCGAGCCCGTCGGCGTTGTGCAGCGGGAGCATCCAGCAGTCCGCCTGGTCGCTCTCGCAAGCCTCGCGGATGCGGGCGCACCCGTCCGGAGTGAGCCGCTCGTCGGCGTCGAGGATGAGCACGTACCGGCCGGTCGCGTAGGGCAGGGCGGCGTTGCGCGCCGCCGAGAAGTCGTCGCACCACTCGAAGCCGACCACGCGGGCGCCCGCCCCCTGCGCGATCTCGCGCGTGGCGTCGGTGCTTCCGGTGTCGACCAACACGATCTCGTCGACGAGGTCGGCGACCGACGCGAGGCACCCGGGCAGGAGCTCGGCCTCATCCTTCGCAATCATACACAACGTGATCATCTTGTCGCCCATCAGGGAGCTCCCACGGGGGTAGTGGACGGGGTCGCGACCCACCGGCGGCGGTGGTGCTCGCGAGGCGTGCCGCGCTCGTGGGCGCGGCGGACGAAGTCATCGGCCAGATCCCGCTCGCCGAGCCCGGCCGCGGCCCGCGCCCCGACGCACCAGGCATCGGCGGGACCGCCGGCGAGGACCGGCTCGAGCGTCTTCAGCGCTTGGGCGGGGGCGCCCCGTTCGACCTGCGCCTCCGCGAGGGCCACGGTGAGGGCCGCGTCGTCGGGGTGGGCCCGCACCGCGGGCTGCAGCACGCGGAGCGCCCCGAGCGCGTCGCCGAGCTTGCAGCGCACGATCCCGAGCCGCAGCGGCAGCAGCGTGCTCTGCACTCGAGGGATCAGACCCAGCAGCGGCACCTTGGCCCAGGAGAGGCCTCGCTCGTAGAGCGAGGCTGCGTGCTCGAGGTCGTCCCTCCGGATCGCCGCCGGGGATGCTGGCCTCGACGCCATTCGCTCCCGGGCGATTCCCGCGTGGTAGGCCACGTTCGGGTGGTCCAGCCCCCAGGCGAGGACGTCCGCCACATACGGTCGCGCCTCCTCCGCGGGGCGGCGCGCGAGGATCCGCAGCGTCGAGGACGCCATCATCTCGATGATCGGGCGTCGGATCTCCGCGTCGGGGAGGCCCCGTGCGAGATCCCAGGCCGCCTGCAGGTGCACGAAGGCCTCGGCGAACCGCTTCTCGCCCATCAGTCCCTTCGCGAGGTAGATCCGCGGATCCGGGAGGCCCGGCTCGGCGGCGCAGCGCGCCTCGAGGAGGGCGTGGTTCCGGGCGATCTTGTCGCGCTCCTCGACGACCGAGCTGGCGTAGCCGTAGTGCACGATCGGGGCGTCCAGCGTCTTGATCCCGCGATCAGGGGCGGCCAGCCAGCTCCGGGGGTTCTCGTGGACGACCCCCTCCCAGTGGAGGTCCGGCGTACGCCGGAGCAGCCGCGGCAGGTAGGTGACGCCGCCCATCCGGTCGCGCCCCGCGAGCACGTCGTCGGGCGTGGCGTGCACGGTCGAGGCGTTGTGCAGGGGGAGCATCCAGCAGTCCACCTGGCGGTTGCGCACCGCACCCCGGATCCGGACGCCCACCCCGGGTGCGAGCCGCTCGTCGGCGTCGAGGACCAGCAGGAAGCCGCCGTCGACGTAGGGCAGCGCGGCGTTGCGGGCCGCCGCGAAGTCGTCCTGCCAGGAGGCCCGGACGACCCGCGCACCTGCCGCCTGGGCAATGCTGACGGTTTCATCCGTGCTGCCGGTGTCGACGATGACCATGTCGTCGACGACATCCTGTACGGACTCGAGGCAACCGGGTAGAAACCTGGCCTCGTCCCGTACGATCATGCACAGTGTGATCCTGTCCTGCCCAATCACCGGCTCGACTCCCGACCGTGCGCCCGCCGCCATGCCATCCCGCGTCCCTTCGGCCGTCCCCGGCCCCACTTGAGAAGGATTCACCCGATGACTCATTTTCTGGTGCTGCTCCTGGCTGGCTGCTACGCGCCGCTCTGGGGCGTCGACCCCGCCGACACCGCCGATCCCGAGTCCGCGGAGGTGGGCGCACGTGACGACGAGGCCCTGCCTCCGCTTCCGGAGCCCTGCGTGACCCTGCGGCGGCTGCAGCTGGTCGAGCAGCCACCCCACGCGCTGTCCGTCAGCCTGCAGGTCGTGGAGTGCGACGCCGGCGACGGAATCCCGCCGCTGCCCGCTGCGGCTTTCCGCGTCGTCAATGACCAGACGGCCCTGCCGTTCGACACCCGCGACGAAGGTGCTGTCGCCTTCGGCCAGGGGCCACCGCTGGAGATCCCCGCGTTCACGGTCATCGCGCTCGATCTGTCGCAGTCGATCTGGGATGCGGGAGCGGTTGACGCCGTCTTCGACGCGGCCAGCGCGGTGGTCGATCCCCTGCTGCCGACCGACGGGCGCGACGTTCAGCACGAGATCGCGCTCTACACTTTCGGCGCGCCGTCGGTGAGCGGGCCCCCGACGGAGCCCCTCCGGAACCCCGAGGACGTGCGCGACGAGCTCGACCTGCGCCGGATCCAGGCCGCGAACCTCGGGTCGACGGACCTGTACCAGGCCCACCGGGATGTGGTCACCTACGCCGCGAGCCAGTCTCCAGACGTGCGCGACGCACGCCGCCACGTGGTGATCATCTCCGACGGCACGCACGAGGCGGGGAACGCCGCGGCGCTGCGCGACCAGGCCCTCGCCCTCCGCCGGGAGTACATCGACGAGGTCGACGTCTACGTGGTGATGGTGCGGAGCAACGCCCGGTCGGTCACCCGGCTGTGCGAGCTCGCCGACAACACCCGCCAGTGCCTCGGCGCAGAAGACCTCCCCACGCTGGCGAGCACGTTCACCAACGTCGACGAGCGCCTCGGCTGGCTCCAGCGCTCCATCTACAGCTTCGGGATCTGCACGCCGGTGGTGCTCGGCCAGCCATCGGTCACCATCGACGTAACCGCCGAGGGCACGGAGGCGTCGGCCACGCTGCCGTACCGCACCGACGACCTCGACGGCTCGGTGCAGGACTGCGTCGCGGAGGACTACCTGCCGGCGCGCCTCCCGGCCTGGATCCCCTGACGCGGTGCCCGGCGCGGGGATTCCTGGTAGAGGACCGGTGACGCCGCGCGACCGGAGATCCAATGCGCCTGCTACCTCTCGCCGGAGCTGCCCTCCTCGTGGCCTGCGACGAGCCCGAGCGAACCTTCGAGTGGGACGACTTCGATCGCCTGTTCGACGACACCGGCGTGCCTCTCGTGACAGACCCCGCGGGGCTCACCGGCGAGATCGTGGTGAACGGCCAGCGGTGCGCGGTCGACGAGGGGGAGCTCAAGGGCTTCTGCCTCGAGAGCGAGAACGTGTTCTCGAACGACGGTGCGAACACCTGCGGGAACACCTTCTTCCGGGCCACCGCCTGGCTGTCGGCGAACGCGCTGAGCCACCAGGGGACCTTCCAGCTGAACACGGAGTCGACCACCCCCGAGCCGGGGATGGGCG
>CAYMSU010000142.1:0-13098 GCA_964393165.1 uncultured Enterobacteriaceae bacterium | reverse complement strand
AGAGGTGACCGCCCCGGTGATCGGCGCGGACATCGACGGGTGCGAGCGAGAGCATGCCCTGATGCTACACGCTTGCGGCCGCTCCGTTCTCCGGGGTCGCGCGGCCGAGCGTGACGGCGCGGCCATCGTAGCGGTGGTCGAGGGCGAGCGAGACCAGGAACGCCGCGACGTCGGGGCGGGCGATCGGGCTCGCGACCGCCTCGTGGGGAGCGGCGACGTGCCATCGCCCGGTCGCGGGGCCGTCGACGAGCAGCGTGGGTCTCACGATGACGACGCTCCGCGGGCTTGCCCGGAACGTGGCCTCGGCTTGCTCGAGATCCCGGAACGCGCGCGACAGCGCGAGCTGGGTGAGTCCACTCGCGAACCCACCTGCCGACCGGCGGAGGCCTTCGGCGCTGTCGCCGACGCCGATCGAGGAGATCATCGCGAGGCGCGGCACCTCCGCCGACGCGCACGCCGCCGCGAGGTGGCGCGCGCCCTCCGCCATCACGAAGCGCCACGACCACGCGGGGGAGCCGACACAGCACAGCACCAGGTCGACGCCCTGGAGGGCGGGCGCGAGGGTGGCCGGCTCGAGGACGTCGGCCTGGTGGATCGTGACGCCTGGCGCCTGCCGAGCGGCGTGGGGCCGCCGGGCCAGTGCGCGGACGGGGTGGCCTGCCGCGCTGGCCTGCGCGACCACCTGCGAGCCGATGCCGCCGGTCGCGCCGACCACCGCGAGCGTCACGTCTGCTGGACGGCGCTCCCTCACCCTGCGGCCTGCGCGGGCCCGCGCCGCGCCTCGAGCGTGGCCCGGATCTCGAGCGCTCGCTGCTCGGTGAGCGGGTAGGCGTAGATCGCCGCCATCGCCACGAGCGTCGTCAGGATCGGCACGGTGGCGTCGCACAGGCGCATCCAGAAGATGGCGTCGGCGGTCTGGGCGGTCCCGAGCTCCACGTCGAAGCCGGTCCAGTTCAGCAGAAACCCGCCTGCGGCCAGGGCCACGGCCATGCCGACCTTGACCATCCACCAGAAGATGGAGCCGAACATGCCCTCGCGCCGCTCGTGCGTCTCGATCTCGTCGTAGTCGACCACGTCGGCGATCATCGACGGCATCAGCGTGAACAGGCTGCCGAGCGAGAAGGCCATCAGCGGGGCGGGGATCAGCACGAGCCAGGGGTTCTCGGGCGTGTACGAGAACCACTTCAGCCCGAAGCCCACGCACGACAGCGCCATCGACACGAAGAAGGCGCGGCGCTTGCCGATCCGGGTCGACATCCAGGTCACGAGCGGGATGACGGCGAACGTCGCGGCGGTCTGCAGGGTACCGGCGTAGCCGAAGTACTGGGCCCCGAGCTCCTGGTCCCCCTCGAGCACGTAGTAGATGATGACGTAGCTCTGGAACGAGGCGATCAGCTGGAAGCCGTTGAAGACGAGGAAGGTGGCGGCGCCGAGCATCAGGAAGGGGCCGGACCGGAGCGTCTGGAAGAACCCGCCGAAGAACCGCCCCACGTTCTGGAGCAGCGTGAGTCGGGGAGCCGACTCTCCTGAGGGCTGCGGCTCCTGCGTGGGGACCGGGGGCTCTCGCAGGAAGATCGCGGGAAGAATCCCCAGGCCGATGGCCAGGATGCCGATCATCACGGCGAGCCCCGAGGCACCCTGAATCTGGTCCTTGAAGAAGCCCTCGTAGGTCATGATCCACAGGAACCAGGGAGCCAGTACGTAGGGGATCTGGCCGATCATGAACTGCACGCCCATGAGCCGCGTGCGCTCGTGGTAGTCGGGGGTGAGCTCGAAGCCGAGCGCGACCCACGGGGTGGCGAACACCGTGTACGCGCCGAAGAAGAGGATCGACCCGATCAGGAAGTACACGAAGTAGAAGGTGTCGCTGTACCCGCGCGGCAGCTGCCACAGCAGCATGAACAGCACGCCCGCGGCGATGGCTCCGAAGAAGATGTAGGGCCTGCGCCGCCCGTAGGTCGACTTCGTGTTGTCGCTGATGTAGCCCATCAGAGGATCGGTGAGGGCGTCGGTGATTCGCGGCAGCCCGCCCAGCAGCCCGACGAGCGCGGGGTTCATGCCGAGGCCGAGATTCAACACAATCATCATGTTGCCGATCGCGGCGGCGAGCAGGTTGTTCACGAAGGCACCCGAGCCGTACGCCACCTTCTGGGGGAACGGAATTCGATCCTCGGGGGCCGTCTCCTGGTGGGTCGTCGTCATCTGCGCTCCGCGCCCGTTTTGTTTGGCGTCCGAACATACAACAAACCGGCCCGGGGGTCGATGATCCGCCTCACTCTTGACGGGGCTCATCCCCTCGTCTAGGCTCGGCGCCGATGTTCATCCATGCGCCGAACAAACTCGGTCCACTGCCGCGCCTGGGCGCCACGGGCCAGCGCCTGCGCGAGCACAACGAGGCGATCCTCCTTCGCCTGGTGTGGGAGGCCGAGCAGGGCGTGAGCCGCGCCGATCTCGCGCGGCGCACTGGATTGTCCCGGTCCACGGTCTCCGCCATCACCGCCGACCTGATCGACAAGGATTTGGTCGTCGAGCATCGACGGGCCCGCTCGAAGGGCGGACGACCCCCGATCCTGCTCTGCTTCACCGACCGGCGGTTCGCGCTGGTGGGCGTGGAGATCGGCAGCGCCCACGTGTCGTGCGTGCGCACGGACATGCGGGGCCGTCTCGAGTCGCACGTCTCCGAGCCGTGGCCGGTCCAGCAAGACCCCGAGGGCACGCTCGAGCTGGTGGGGCGCGTCGTGCAGCAGGCGCTGGGCGACCTCTGGGACCATCGCGTGCCGGTGGGCCTCGGGCTCGCGGTTCCCTGTCCGCTCGACCGGCACCACCCCGGGCGGCTGTCGTCGCGTATCCTGCCGCGCTGGGCAGGGGTGGATCCGGCCCAGTGGCTCTACGAGCGCTTCCGGCTGCCCGTGCTGGTCGACAACGATGCCAACCTCGGGGCGCTCGCGGAGTCGTGGTGGGGCGACGGTCGAGGAGTCGACCACTTCACATTCGTGAAGGTCGCAACGGGGGTCGGGGCGGGCCACATGATCGAGGGCGAGACGTTCCGCGGGGCGTCAGGAATCGCCGGGGAGATCGGGCACTCGATGGTGCTGCCGACCGGTCGGGCGTGCCGCTGCGGGCTCACCGGCTGCCTCGAGGCCGAGGTCGGCTCCGTCGCCCTCCTCGAGAAGGCAGCGGAGCTCCTGGATAACGGCGCGGCCTCTCCGCTGGCGCGGATCGACCCGCTGACCCTCGAAGGGCTGGTGGAGGTCGCCCGGGGGGGCGACCCCGTCGCCACCGAGATCATCGCGGAGGCGGGGCACCTGCTGGGGATCGCGCTGGCCAACCTCGTGAACCTGATGAACCCCGCGCGGGTGATCCTGGGGGGGCGCGTGACCCAAGCCGGCGACCTGCTGGTGCGGCCGCTGCGGCGGGCCATGGCGGAGCGGGCGCTGGCCTCGAACGTCGAAGGGGCCGAGGTCCGCATCAGTCAGCTCGCGCCCGGGCCGATCGCTCGCGGCGCGGCCACCCTCGTGCTCCAGTGGGCGCTCGACGACGCGCGGGTGCTCACCGGCTCGGCGTCCTCCGACTCCCGCGCTTCGACCAGACTCCTCGACCCCCAACCGTCCCTGCGGTGACCCTCGCCGACACGATCTGAGGCCTGCCATGCGCTCCTTGACCAGCATCCTGTACGCCCTCCTGGGCTGGCTCTTGCTCGCGACCTCCGCGGCCGCGGAGCCCACCAAGACCGAGGTGTACTCCGACGAGGCGGGCTTCAAGGTCCTGATCGACGGGGAGGAGACCATGCTGTTCGGCATGAACTGGGGGTACATGCCGATTGGCGAGAACTATCGCTACGACTTCTGGAGCCTTCCGGAGGACCGGATCGAGGAGGCGCTGCGCGAGGAGATGGGGCTCCTCAAGGCGATGGGCGTGAACACCATTCGCCAGTACCCCACGATCCCGCCGCGGTGGGTGGAGTGGATCCACGACAACTTCGGCATCTACACGATGATCAACCCGTTGGTCGGGCGCTATGGCGTGAACATCAACGGCAAGTTCGTGCCCCAGACCCCCTACGGCGACCCCAGCGTGCGCAAGCTGCTCATCGAGCAGACGATGGCGGAGGTCCGCAAGTACGACGGCACCCGCGGGGTCATCATGTTCATGCTCGGCAACGAGGCGAACTACGGCCTCGAGTGGACGAGCTTCGAGATCCAGAACCTGCCCAAGGGCGACCGCGAGCGCGCCAAGGCGAAGCACCTGTACTCGCTGTACGGTGAGCTCGTGGACATGATCAAGGCCCGCGACGACAATCGCCTCGTCTCGATCTGCAATGGTGACCTCGGATACCTGGACCTCATCGCCGACCTCGTGCCGAACCAGGACCTCCTCGGCAGCAACGTCTACCGCGGCAAGTCGTCCGGCGACCTCTTCGAGCGCGTGAAGAACGAGCTCGGGATTCCCTTCTTCTACTCCGAGTTCGGGTCGGATGCGTACAACGCCAAGGAGGGTCGCGAGGACGGCCTGATGCAGGCGCGCTACCTGCACGATCTCTGGGTCGAGATCCTCCTCGAGTCCTACGGAAAAGGAAGCACCGGGGTGGCCGTCGGCGGCTACGTCTTCCAGTGGTCCGACGGGTGGTGGAAGTACAACCAGGAGATCAACCTCGACGTGCAAGACACGACGGCGAGCTGGTCGAACAAGGCGTTCCTCGAGGACTGGGTCGAGGGTGAGAACAACATGAACGAGGAGTGGTTCGGCATCATGGCGAAGTCGCCGCCGGGCAACGACGGGCTGTACGAGGTTCGCCCGCGCGAGTCCTACTTCATGCTCAAGGACATGTTCACCCACTACGACGACGTCTACGGGCCCGAGGTCACGCGGGAGAGCATCCTCACGGAGTTCGCGGCGCACGAGCCGAGCCTCTACCGCTCCCAGGCGCAGGTGGCGAAGGTGGCTCAGGGGGGCGTGGCTCAGAAGCTGCGGGTGTCGACCTTCCGGCTGGATCTCGAGACGCTCACCGCGGGGGGCTCCGAGGCCCGTGGGCGGGGGGTGGCCAACACCACGAGTGACCACCTGGAGTCACTGTACCTCGGGGCGGAGGCCCGGCCGGTCGACGACCTGCGCTTCGAGGGGGTGGTCAACGTGCTCGGGAACGTCCCCGAGAACTACATCGACCCCATTCGCTACGAGACCCGGGGCCGGGCTGCGGCGACCGCGGCGGCCGAGGACGGCGTCGAGGGCCTGGACCTGGCGGGCCTGAACCGGCTCGCCCTCTACCGCGCGTCGTTCGACTGGAAGACCAAGAACTTCGATCTCAAGGGGTACTACCGGACCGGGAGCTACCACTGGGCCTACGAGGGGGACTTCTTCGGCCTCTACCCCGAGACCAACTACGGGCCGGCCCTGGACCTGTACAACGGTCAGGCGCCGATCAAGGTCGAGTTCATCGGCAAGAAGGCGCTGAAGGGGCTGACCATCGTGGCCGGTCCGCAGGTGTTCTGGGGCGCCAACCCCGCGGTCTTCGCCAAGTACAGCGGCAACCTCCCCGGCCGGTGGTCCTATGACATCATCCACCAGGAAGACGTCGCTCCCGTGCCCGCGGCCGCGGTGGCCCAGTCCCAGGCGGTCCCCGAGCAGCTGACGCGAAAGACCGCGCTGCACGTGGGTTACGGCAACTGGGGCGACAAGTGGACGCTGCGGCTGGGCGGGATCTGGGCGGGCACGCCCAAGATCGGCCAGCGATTCCAGTACGTGCAGGATGCCGCAGGCGACGAGTCCTACCTCGATACCGGCTTCGACGTCATCAACGACGAGATCCGGATGATCGACACCTTCGGTGGCAAGGCCCGGCTGACGGGGACCATCGGCGGGGTGAGCGGCTTCGTCCAGGGCGCCTACAAGGGGCTCGTGGCCGACGGCGGCTACGAGAACTGGAACTTCGGCACGCGCCTGGGGGAGTCGGGCCGCGGGAACCAGGCGAGCGCCTGGGGTGGCTTCGAGTGGAATGCCGGCAAGATCATGATCAAGAGCTCCGGCATCTACCAGCGGCCGCTGATCGGGCCCAACCCCTCGATCGCGTCGCAGGTCGACAGCGAGACGCGCACCTTCTTCCCCGGGGTGGCCTCCCGGAACTTCATCGCCGACCCGTTCGCGGTGCTCGACAACCGCGAGATGCTGGCCGGTGAGATCATCTTCAAGTGGGATCCCACACCCATCTCCTACTTCTACCAATGGGACAACGAGCTCCGAGAAGACGCTGGGCTGGCCTTCGATCTCGCCTTCACCTACCGGCACATGCCGACCATCCGGGACTCGAACTTCGGGTTCCTCGCCGACGGCACCTTGTTCTCGTTCGGCGGGTCCCCCCCGCCGGCCGACCTGTGGGACGTGAGCACGCGGATCGTGGCGAATCCCGGGGACGTCCAGCTCCACGTGACCGCCTACGCAGGCACCGCCCAGGCGCGCGGCCTCGACGACCGCATCGTGTTCCGCAAGGGCGCGAACGTCCGGGCATACTGGCGCAGCATGGTGATCGACGGCTTCGTCAAGCTCGACGACTACGGGCCCTACGACTTCCACCGGGACTTCAACCTGACCTTCCCGGTGCAGACCTACCTCGACATCTCCGGCGGGCTCGCCCGGCCGAGCATCACGAGCAACATGAACACGCGCATCGGTGGGTTCCTCAAGTTCCGGTACCTGAACGAGTTCTCGCCGCAGCCCGCGAGCGCGGGCACGCCCGACCCGAACACCATCCCCGAAGCGCTCGATCCCGACGATCCCTGGGTGAGCGAGTTCGCTATCGGCACCTACGTGAGGTTGAGCCTGTGAGACATCTACCCGTGGTCCTCCTGCTGCTCGCGGGGCTCGGTGCGTGCGCCGACCAGCCCGACCCCAGCTACGAATACGGCACCGACCTGTTCGGCCTCGGTCAGTTCGATCCGATCGGACCCGACGTCGGTGTGCATCCCGACGACAGCGTGCTCATCGACCCCGACAATCCATTCAGGCGGGGGATCTCCGGCGAGGACGCAGCGCGCTTCGACGCGCTCGAGGCAGGTCCAATCTACGGATTCTATGCCTTCGCGACTGCCCTCACCGCGATTCCCTTCGGCGAGAACCAGTACTACTCCGCGCTCCAGCTGCAGCTGATCTACGAGCAGGAGCTCGCCGCACCAGAGGATCTCGCGCTGGTCCGCAGCCTGGCGATCCGCGGGTTCCAGGCTGTGCTCGATGACTTCCCGGACACTGCGTTCACCTTCGATCCATCCGGTCGCTTCCAGTTCGATCTGCTGGCGCCCTCGGTCCAGCGAATCATCGAGCTCGGCGGCACGCCGCAGAACGGCTGGACGCTCATTACGGGCCCCGATGGGGTTGCTGTCGCCGTGCAGTCCGGGGAGTAGACATGACGACGATGCTGTTGATGATCGCGGCCGGATGCCGGCCTGAGCTGGGAGACCCCAACTACCCGGAGAGGGAGCCATTCTCCGCCGAGGACGACCCCAACTTCCTCGACGGGATCGACCCTTTCGAGGAGGGGGACGAGCGGTTGTCCCTCGGCACGTTCTACGAGGGGCCGGCCACCGAGTCCCTCGAGGTCAACGACGAGACCCGGTTCTACAACGTGTA
This sequence comes from uncultured Enterobacteriaceae bacterium, assembly GCA_964393165.1. Lineage (GTDB taxonomy): Bacteria > Myxococcota_A > UBA796 > UBA796 > DRPG01. The sequence goes on along the minus strand of CAYMSU010000142.1, from coordinate 5,481 downwards.
CTCGCAGGAGTACGCTCCCTTCAACCCCACCTACACGCAGGCCGACGTGGCCGACCGCGTGGAGGGCTCGGTTGCCGCCGAGATCACGCTGAACCAGCCGCCCGAGTGGATGGGGGGCGGCATCAACTGGCTCGAGAGCAACGACGTGTCGGAGTGGACCACGCTGCGCATCGCGCTGAAGTCCACCGACCCAGCCTTCGACACCCTGCAGATCCGGGTGGAGGGAGGCGGCACGAGGGCGTTCGTGAACGCGGCGGACTGGGGATTCGAGACCGACGGGCTCTGGCACGGGCTCAGCATTCCGCTGAACGAGTTCACGGGGGTGAACTTCGCGCAGACCACGATTCCCCTCGAGCTGGGTCTCGACGCGGGCGGAGCCGGCGGATCGGTGCTGTTGGTCGACGACTTCTACTACTCCAAGGAGGACTGAGCGATGTGGTGGACCCTGCTGTCGATGGCGGCCTGCACCTTCTCGCTACCCCAGGAGCCCGAGGAGGAAGAGGTGTGGGAGCTCGTGTTCGAGGACGAGTTCGATGGGCGAGTCGACGCCCGCCCGAGCGCCGAGAACTGGACTTTCGACATCGGCAATGGCCCGGAGGGCCTGCCCGGCTGGGGGAACGGGGAGATCCAGTACTACACCGACCGGGCCGACAACATCGGCCTGACGGGTGACGGGTTCCTCCGAATCACGGCCAAGCGCGAGCAGCTCGAGGGCTTCGGGTGGACGAGCGCGCGCATCAAGTCCAAGGATCTCGTAGAGATCGAGTACGGGCGGATCGAGGCTCGGATCAAGGCCCCGATCGAGCGGGGAATCTGGCCCGCGTTCTGGATGCTCGGCAACGACATCGACGAGGTGGGCTGGCCGGTCTGTGGCGAGATCGACATCATGGAGATCTTCGGCGACGACCGGATCGGCGTGGCCCTGCACGGGCCCGGCTACTCGGGCGGCAACCCGGTCTTTCGGACCTTTGGGGGCGCCGAGGAGGGCTTCGAGGACGAGTTCCACGTCTACAGCGTGATCTGGGATCCGGACCACATCGCCTGGACCATCGATGGCGAGCTGGTCGGCACGGCGTCGAGGGACGACACGCCTGCCAACACCCCTTGGGTCTTCGACCACCCCTTCTACCTCCTCCTCAACGTGGCGGTGGGGGGCGCGGTTCCGCCGCCCACAGCAGACACTCCGAACAACAACGACGTGCTGATCAACTGGGTGCGCATGTACAAGCGGGCAGACCCGGTAGGCACGGACCCGCTGATCGACACCGGCGCGCTGTAGACCCGGGAGCCACACATGCAGGTGGCGGTCACCGCCGCGCCCCGCGCAGAGGGCGCGGCGAGCGCAGGCATGGTCGGGGCGGCGGAGCCGTCGACGATGCGCGTGCTCGTCGACGTGCACAGGCCTCGACAGACCCTGCTCGGCGTGGGCGGCGCGCTCACCCAGGCCTCGGCGCGAGCACTGTCGGCGCTCCCCGCCGAGCGTCGGGCCGAGGTCCTCGGCGCGCTGTTCGGGCCGGACGGGGCCCGCTACTCGCTCGTCCGCACCCATGTGGCCAGCTGCGACTTCAGCGACGGTCGCTACACGTATGCGGCCGAGCCGCATCCCACGCTCGCGTCGTTCTCGGTAGAGGTAGACGAGGAGAACGGCCACCTCGACCTGCTCCGCGATGCGAGGGCGGTCCCGGGGGCCGACTTCCGGGTGATGGCCTCGCCGTGGACCGCACCCCCGTGGATGAAGGACAACGGCGCCTACTACGAGCCCGAGGCGCGTCGCGGGGGGCGCCTGCTCGAGGCGCACCACGACACCTTTGCGCTCTACATGGCCCGCTACATCGAGGCCTATCGCGCCAAGGGAGTGCCCATCTGGGCGATCACCGTCGTGAACGAGCCCCACGGCAACGCGGGGACCTGGGAGTCCATGGAGATGGACCCGTCCCAGCAGGCCGACGTCGTCAAGGCGCTCGGGCGATGCTTCGCGGCGCGTGGGCTCGACGTCGAGATCCTGGTCTACGACCAGAACCGCCGCGAGGCCTTCGACTTCGTGGCCCCGATCCTCCGTGATCCGGCCGCCCGGCCGCACGTCGCGGGCGCCGCCGTCCACTGGTACGACAGCACGTTCCGGGTCTACGAGAAGGAGCTCGAGCGCCTCCACGCGGCGTTCCCGGACTGCCCGATCCTGCAGACCGAGGGCTGCATCGACAACGTGTTCGGAAAGGGCGCGGATCGCGGCCCCGACGCGCCGCTCCCCTGGTGGAAGGACGACGGCTGGTACTGGCGCAAGGAGGCCACGGACTGGGGGTGGGACTGGGCCGAGAACCCCGAGGTGGACCACCCGAAGTACGCCCCGGCCTTCCGCTACGCCCGGGACCTCGTGGGCGGCTTCGCGCACTGGATTGCCGGGTGGATCGACTGGAACGTCGTGCTCGACAAGCGGGGAGGGCCCAATCACGTCGGGAACTTCTGCCTCGCCCCGATCCTCGTCGACCCGGCGACCCACGACGTCTACTACACGCCGTTGTTCCACATCCTGAAGCAGGTGAGCAGGGCAACACGACCGGGGGCCCGGGTGTTCGCGACCGAGGTCGACGCCGCCGGCGTCTGGGCGACCGGCCTGCGGAATCCGGACGGCAGCGCCGTCGTTCACCTCTTCAACGAGACCACCCGCGACCACGTGGCCGACGTCCACTTCGGAGCGAAGGGGCATCGCGTACGATGTCCGTCGCGTAGCCTGGTCACCCTCGGTGACCTCGAGGAGGCTTGATGTCAGGGCCGCAGCCGCATGCTCCCGGCAAGATCATGGACCTCGGGCTGGATCCCCAGGACCTGCTCGCCACCCTGGATCTCGCGGGCCCCGAGCTGCTCGCCAGGCTGCGGGCCCTGCTCGCGCGGGGCATCCACGGCATGTGCTTCAGCGCGTACGTGGCGGATCAGAGCCCTGCGGCCCGCTCGGTGCTCTCCGAGGAGCAGGTGCGGGAGCGGCTCGACCGGATCGCGCCGCACACGGGCTGGATCCGGACGTTCTCCTGTACGGAGGGCAACCAGCACGCGGCCCGGATCGCGCACGACCTCGGGCTGAAGACCCTGGTGGGGGCGTGGGTGGGCGACGACCCGGCGCGCAACGAGGAAGAGCTCGAGGCGATCATCGAGGTCGGCAGGCAGGGCCACGCAGATCTGCTCGCCGTGGGCAACGAGGTGCTGCTCCGCGACGAGCTCCCCGAAGAGCAGCTGGTCGCGATGATCCGTCGCGTGCGAGAGGCCGTCCCCGACGTCCCGGTCGGCTACGTCGACGCCTACTTCCTGTTCTCTCAGCGACCCTCGCTGGTCGAGGCCTGCGACTTCCTCCCCATCAACTGCTACCCGTTCTGGGAGAAGTGCCCGCTCGCGCACTCTCTCGGCTACGTCCGGGAGATGGTGGCGCAGGTCCAGGCGGTGGCCGGCGGCAAGCCGGTGATCATCGCCGAGACCGGCTGGCCCACCGCGGGTCCGCCCGAGGGCGATGCGGTGCCCGGGCTCGACAATGCCGCTCGGTATGCACTGGCGCTGATCCCGTGGGCGGAGCAGCAGGGGACTCCGCTGTTCTGGTTCTCGGCCTACGACGAGGCGTGGAAGGTCGGTGCCGAGGGAGACTGCGGCGCCTTCTGGGGATTCTGGGACGCAGCCGGGGAGCTGAAGATTGCGTAGTGACTACCTTGGGATCTGCTACTCGGGCTACCGCGAGGGCCAGAGCCCGGACGCGGGGGTCTTCCCCACGAAGGACCAGATCCGAGAGGATCTCCGGTTGCTGTCGCGCGGCTGGCGCGCGCTTCGGCTGTACGATGCCGGAATCCACGCCGAGCGGGTGCTGGAGGTGATCCGCGAGGATGGGCTGGACTTCGAGGTCATGCTCGGCGCCTACCTCCACGCCGAGGCCAACAACCCGCAGTGCCCCTGGGGAGGCGTGCACGCCCCCGAGCAGCTCCAGGCCAATGCCTGGGCGAACCAGGTCGAGGTGGACCGCGCCATCGCGCTCGCGAAGGCCTACCCGGAGATCATCACGTCGGTGGCGGCGGGCAACGAGGCCACGGTCTCGTGGACCGACCACCTGGTGCCGGTACCGCGCATCATCGGCTACGTGCGGCGGCTGCGCCAGGCGATCACGCAGCCGCTCACGTTCTGTGAGAACCACGTGCCCTGGGTCGAGGAGCTGGCCCCGCTGGTCGAGGAGATCGACTTCGTGTCGGTGCATTCGTACCCGGTGTGGGAGTACCGCTCGCTCGACGAGGCGCTGGCCACGACCGATGCCGACTACCAGAGGGTCGCCGATCGCTACCCGGGCAAGCGCGTCGTGATCACCGAGGCGGGGTGGACCACGCGGAGCAACGGCCGCGGGATCGAGCCACGGAATGCGAACCCCGAGCTGCAGGCGGCCTACTACGGCGAGCTCGCCCGGTGGGCGGGCGAGCGTGAGGTGCTCGTCTACGTCTTCGAGGCGTTCGACGAGCCGTGGAAGGGCTCGGCGGATCCGAACGAGCCCGAGAAGCACTGGGGCCTGTTCACGGTCGACCGCAAGCCCAAGCTCGTCATGCGGGAGTACTTTCCCGAGGGGGGCGCATGAGCGAGGCCGGTGCGCGCGGTCGGCTCGTCACGCTCGCCGATGGCGACGAGGCCTGGGAGATCACGGGCGTGGAGGCGCTGCGTCCCTTCCTCGTGAGCCTGGTCAGTGCAGGCGACCACTGGCTTTTCGTGTCCACGTCGGGCGGGCTCACGGCGGGACGACGGAGCCCCGACCGGTCCCTGTTCCCGTACGAGACCGACGACCGGCTCCACCACGCGGGGGACCGGACTGGGCCGATCACCCTCCTCCGCGCGGGGAACTGGCAGTGGCAGCCGCTCGATCCCCGTGGAGCGGCTCCGGGCCGCCATCGGGTGCTCCGCAAGGCCGCCGCGGGGGACTGGATCGAGTTCGAGGAGTCCGCCCCGGACCTGGGCCTGGTGTTTGCCTACCGGTGGGCGACGAGCCCGCGCTTCGGGCTCGCTCGGCGGGCTCGGCTCGCGGCGCTCCCCGGGGCCTCCCCGCCGCCGGTGAGCGTCCTCGACGGCCTGCTGAACCTCCTGCCGGCGGAGGTCCCGATGCTCGCCCAGCAGGGCCTGTCCACGCTGGTCGATGCGTACAAGCGTGCCGAGCGCCACGTGCTCGACGACCGCGGGGCGGTCCAGGCGGGGCTGTACGTCATGGAGGCGCAGCTCTCCGACCGGGCCGCGCCTGCCGAGGCGCTACGCGCCAACCTCGTCTGGCTGCGCGGGCTCCCGGGCGCCACCGTCCACCTGTCGGCCGACGCGGTGGGGGAGTTCCGAGAAGGTCGTGACGCAGTGGCCGAGCCCGTGTCGCTCGGACGCCGCGGGGCGTTCCTGGTCCAGGCCTCGATCGACGTGCGGCCGGGGCCCGTGCGCTGGGACCTGGTCGGCGATGTGCATCTCGACCACGCGGCGGTCACCTCGCGG
>CAYMSU010000141.1:0-13109 GCA_964393165.1 uncultured Enterobacteriaceae bacterium | reverse complement strand
AGGGTCTCGAGCTCCGCGCCCTCCGGCGGCCGCGCGGCGCCCTCCGGGGGCCCCTCCACCACCACGTGGAGGTTCGTGCCACCGAACCCGAAGGCGCTCACGCCCGCGCGCACGGGGCCCTGCGCGGTCAGGGCCACCGGGAAGCGCGGCAGGGCGAGCGCTGACGCTTCGTGCAGGTGGTCGGGCAGCGGACCCGCGTGCAGGGTGGGGGGCAGGACCCGCGCGTGAGCCGCGAGCACCGCCTTGGCCAGGCCGGCCGCCCCCGCCGCGCCCTTGAGGTGGCCGAGCATCGACTTGACGGAGCCCACCCACCGGCGCGCTCCCGCGTCGGCGGGCATCCCCTCGGTCAGGGCGTCGAGCTCCGTCGCGTCACCCAGGACCGTGCCAGTGCCGTGGGCCTCCACGAACGACACGGACGCAGGCGCCACCTCGGCCTCGGCCAGCGCGCGGGCCAGCGCCAGCCGCTGCCCCTCGGCGCGCGGCGCGGTGATCGAGCGCCCCCGCCCGTCGGAGCTCTGACCTACCCCGCGGACCACCCCCCAGACCGGATCCCCGTCCCGCAGGGCGTCGTCGAGCCGCTTGAGGGCGAACACCGCGGCGCCTTCCCCCATGACGAACCCGTCCGCCTGCGTCGAGAACGGCGTGGACCCGGTGGCCGACAGCGCCTGGGCGCGCGCGAAGCCCACGAACGTCTCGGGGGCCAGATCCGCATCGACGCCGCCGGCGAGCGCGACGTCACACCGGCCGAGGCGCAGCCAGTCGACGGCCACCGCGACCGCGGCCAGCGACGAGGCGCAGGCGGCGTCGACCGTGAGGTTGCCGCCCATCCAGTCGAGCCACGACGCCACCCGCCCCGCGACCACGTTCGCGAGCAGGCCAGCGAGGCTGTCGACCGCGATCGGCGGCAGCCGCTCCGCCAGCCGGTCCTCGATGCGCGCCTCGAGCGCCGCGAGGTCGTCGACGGCCAGGCCGACCTCGTCCTCGCGCAGGGCCTCGACGACCTCCCGGAAGCGAACCCGCAGCGACAGGTGCTTGGCGTGCTCCCCGCCCATGCTGTTGCCGAGGATCACCGCCGCCCGCTCCCGATCGACGCGACCGGGCTCGGCCCAGCCCGCGCGGGTGATCGCCTCGGCGCTCGCGAGCAGGGCCAGCCGCTGGCTGCGGTCGAGCGTGGGCAGCACCACCGGAGGCAGGCGGAACACCTTCGGGTCCAGCACCAGCGGGTCGTCCACGGTCGCGGCCAGATCGGTGTAGGACCGGCTGCCCGTCGCGCCCGTGGCGTCGGGATCGAGGTAGCGGGCCCGCCCCCACCGAGCGGGGTCGACCGCGCCGATCGCGTCGACGCCCTCGACCAGGTTCCGCCAGAAGCCGACGATGTCCGACGCTCCCGGCAGCCTGCACCCGATCCCCACGATCGCGACCGACGACGCCCCGGTCGTGGCGACGGTACCCGTCGCCGGATCGGCGGAGGCCTGCCCGGGCACCTCGACCACCGGGCCCCAGGGACCGGGCCTCATGGGTCCTTGGTTCCGAGGTTGTAGGCCATCAGGCAACCCGGCGTCTCGATGAGGGTGGTCCGGAAGCCCGACTTCGCCATGATTCGGTCGAGCCAGCGCTGGCCCGGGTAGGCCGCCATCGACTCCGGGATGTAGACGTAGGCCTGTGCGCTGCCGTGCAGGAGCAGCCCGAGCGCCGCCCCCGAGACCGTCATCCACCCGCGGTACAGGACGTCCCACGGTCGGAAGGGGGGCCGCGCGAAGTCGAGGTTGAGGAACCGCCCGCCGGGCTTGAGCACGCGGTGGACTTCGCCCACGGTGCGCGGCCAGTCCGGGAACCCTCGCCCGGCGTAGCCGCAGGTGACGACGTCGAAGGTGGCGTCGGGGAAGGGCAGGGCCTGGGCGTCTGCCCCCACCCAGTCGATGTTCTCGTCGACCGACGCCTTGTCCCGACCGATCTCCAGCATTCTCGCGTTGATGTCAGAGGCGACGACCCGACCGGGAGCCACCCGGGGGGCCACCATCCGCGCCACGTCGCCGGTGCCCGCGGCCAGGTCGAGCACCCGCATGCCCGGGCGCAGCTGGGCGAGCTCGACCAGACGGCGCTTCCAGTGCAGGTGATAGCCGAGCGACATGATGTCGTTGCCGAGGTCGTAGCGCTCGGCCACCCGCGAGAACACCCAGTCCACCCAGGCCTGCTTGCGGTCGCGGGGGCCGCGGAGCGCGGGACGGAGGGCCGAGGGGGGAGCCGACGACGGGTCCGGAGCTCGGCTCAGAGGGGAACGGGGCGTGGCGGTCACGAGGGCGTCCTCACCAGGAGGTCGGTCGTAACGTCCCACGCCTGCCGATTGGCCCCTCCCTGCATCGGGCGCTATCGGCAGGTCAACACCACGCGGGACGGGCCTCCTGAAGTACGCCATTGCCGGCGGCACCGGAATGATCGGGACCAACCTCGCCAGAGCGCTCCGCGAGCGCGGCGACGAGGTGTGGGTGCTCACGCGTCGAGCGGCGGAGTCGCCGTACGAGATCCAGTGGGATCCGGCCAAGGGGCTGCCGAACCCCCGCCCGCTGGAGGCCCTCGACGGGGTGTTCAACCTGGTCGGGGAGCACCTCGCGGATCGCCCGTGGACGCGGGTTCGGCGGCGGCTGCTGATCGACAGCCGCCTGCAGTCCACGGAGACGCTGCTGACCGCGATGGCCGAGCTCGACGCGCCTCCCCGGGTCTACGTCGGAGTGGGGAGCCTGGGCATCTTCGGCGACCGCGGAGACAGCTTCATCGACGACGAGGACACAGCGGGCTCGGGCTTCCTCTCCGAGCTCTGCGTCGCCTGGGAGAACGCCCACTTCCAGGCCGAGGAGCACCTCGGCGCGAGGGTCGCGGTGCTTCGGATGAGCGTGGTCCTCTCTCCGAACGGGGGCGCCTTCCCGCTCATGGTGCAGCCGTTCCGCTACGTGGGCGGCTGGCTCGGCAACGGCCGCCAGTACAGCCCATGGATCAGCATCCGGGACTGTGTCGGGGCGCTCACCCACCTGGTCGACGAGGAGCGGTGCGCGGGCCCGTTCAACGGCACCGTGCCCGACCCGATCACGAACAAGGAGTGGCTGCGTGCGCTCGGCCGCGTCATGAGCCGGCCCGTCGTCACCCACGCGCCCAAGTGGGCGCTGCGCGGCGCGCTCGGCGAGCTCGCGGAGTCCCTGTTCCTCGCGTCGATCCGGGCGGTGCCCCGCAAGCTGCTCGAGACCGGGTACCAGTTCCGCGATCCCGACGCGGAGGAGACGTTCCGCTGGCTGCTGGCCGAGTTCGAGGCCCACAAGAAGCGGAGTCGGGGGATCAAGCGCCGTCGCCGCCGCGGCCGGCGTTAGGTTCTCGCGGGGGCGAGATGGCACATCCTTGGCATGACCTACCGAATCATCCGGACCACGCGGCAGACTTCTTCCACGCGGTGATCGAGATCCCGCGCGGGTCGAAGGTGAAGTACGAGCTCGACAAGCCCACCGGCCTGCTCAAGGTCGATCGCGTGCTGTACTCGGCTGTCGTCTATCCCTGCAACTACGGCTTCCTGCCCCGGTCGTACTGCGAGGACGGCGATCCGCTCGACGTCCTCGTGCTCGGCAACGAGCCCGTGGTCCCCGGGGCGATCCTGCAGGCCCGCGCGGTAGGGGTCATGTACATGAAGGACCAGGGCAAGCGCGACGACAAGATCATCGCCGTGCACGTCAACGACCCGGCGGTGGCCGGATTTCGCGACGTCAGCGACCTCCAGGACCACACGCTGGCCGAGATCCGGCGCTTCTTCCTCGACTACAAGACGCTAGAGGACAAGACCGTCGAGGTCGAGGAGATCCACGGTGCCGAGCTCGGCTTGCGCTCGGTCGTCGAGGCGTTCGAGCTGTATCGGCGTGAGGAAGGCCGACTCCGCGGCTGGTGACATCCCCCTGAAGGCACTCGGCGCCCCGAGCGATAGGCCGACCGTCGCTGCTCCGGGCGAGGAGAGGGCACGGGAGGCTCCGCCATGTCGCTGTACAGTTGGTTCACCCGCAACGGTCCCACGGGCTTCGGCTACACGTCGACGGCCTGGGACGTCACCGAGGGCCTCGACCTCACGGGCGCGACCTTCCTGGTCACGGGCTGCAACTCCGGCCTCGGCCGCGAGACCTGCCGGGTGCTGGCGCTCCGGGGCGGCCGCGTGATCGGGCTCGCCCGCAACGAGACCAAGGCCCGCGCCGCGCTGGCGGATCTCCACGGGGAGCACCACGTCGCGCTCGCGTGCGACCTGTCGGAGCCCGAGTCGGTGCGGCGCGCGATCGGCGGCGTGCAGGATCTGGGCGCGCCGCTCGACGCGATCATCGCCAATGCGGGCATCATGGCGCTCCCCCAGCTGCAGCAGGCGCATGGCTACGAGCTCCAGTTCTTCACCAACCATGTCGGGCACGCCCAGCTCGTCACCGGCCTCGAGTCCCAGCTGGTGGACACCGGCCGCGTGGTGATGCTGTCGAGCCAGGCCCACCTGCAGGCGCCGCGCCGGGGCATCGAGTTCGACAACCTCTCGGGCGAGCGCAGGTACGGCCCGTGGCTTGCCTACGGGCAGTCCAAGCTCGCGAACCTGTTGTTCGCGCGCGAGCTCGCCCGGCGGTTCGCAGGCACCGCCCGCACGGCAAACGCCGTACACCCCGGGGTGATCTCGACCAACCTCGGCCGGCACCTGCCCAGCTTCACGGGACCGGCCTTCGCGGTCGCGAAGCCCCTGTTCCTGAAGTCGGTCGCCCAAGGCGCGGCCACGCAGGTCTACGTGGCCGCCCATCCAGACGCTGGGGGCGTGTCAGGCGAGTACTGGCGGGACTGCAACGTGGTGCGCTCGGGTACCAAGGGCCGCGACAGCACCCTGGCGTCCGAGCTGTGGCAACGCACCGAGCAGATCCTCGCTAAGCTGCCCTGACCGACGCCTTCGTCGATCAGGCCCGCGGACGATCAGTCGACGACCGACGAGCGCACGATGTACTCGATCTGGATCTGCCAGGCGTCGTCGGGGACGTAGTTGACGAAGCTGATCGAGTTGCGCTGCTCGCGGTAGTAGAAGTAGGCCGCAGTCGGCTCGACCGGCTTGCCCTCGGCGTCGACCAGGTTCTGGTCGTCGTCGAAGTAGGCGCGGTCGAAGAAGTCGGGCGTGAAGCTGCCATCGTCGAGCGGCTGGCGCACCGCCACCTCAATCGTGTCGTTCACCGGGAGCTTCGACAGGAAGTACTCGGTCTTGCGGCCGGTGGCCTGCAGCCCCAGCACGTCGAGTGCGCCCGCCCAGTTGTCGGTGCGGATGTCCCAGATGACGCCGCCGATCCGGCTCGTGATCGAGCCGTACTTGCTCGATGCGCCACCGAAGCCCCCGCGGGTCTCGATCGCGGAGAAGGTGCGGTCCTCGGCGGTGCGCTTCAGGCCGTCGTACCACTCGACGAACTCGCCGAGGTTGATGTCCCGCGAGTTGTCGGGCTCGTCGGACACGGCGATGGTGTGGAGCGCCGCGTCGTCGCGGTAGAAGCCCTGGTTGTACCGGTCGCGCTCGAGCTCGAGGCCGAGGTAGATCGCGTCGCGACCGCGCTCGTCACCGGAGCCGCTCGTGCCGAGCACCGCCATCTGAGAGAACATCGGGACCTGGTTGTTGTCGTCTTCCGAGATCCACTTGCGGTTGAAGCCCTTCTGGAGCTTGCCGGACTGCGCGGGGTCGTTCACGTCGGACGAGACCACGCCGATGTGGTACTCGAGGCCGGAGCCGAGGAACCAGCGGATGAACGTGGGGAAGTTCTCGACCAGCCGATCCTGGTCGTCTCCCATCGAGCAGCTGTTGTCGACCATGAACAGCACGTCGACGGCGGGCACCACCGTCTGCAGCATGACGTCCGTCTGGCGCTCGGAGTTGTCGATAGGGTTCGGGTTCCCCGAGGGCAGGACCGGGATGTCCTCACGGATTCCGGTCTCGTTGCTGCACCCCGTCAGGGCCACGGCGAGAACAAGCGGCGTCGCGATCTTCATTAGGTCTCCCCAGGCAGGCCGGGATTCTACCCTCAGGGGTAGGGAGTTGCGTGAGTAACCTGAATCCGGCTCGTGTGCGGCTCACTCTGCCGCGCGGTCCGCTCCCGTCGCCAGCGCGGCCCGAACGCGCGCCACCTGCCGCGCCGAGACGTCGCCGCCCTCGTTGCCCCAGCTGTTCAGGGTGTAGGTGAGCACGGCCGCGATCTCTCGGTCGTCGAGGGGTTGGGGGGGCATCGCGGGGGGCCCGGAGCGGCCCGCGAGGACGCCGCGGATCGCGCCTGGAACGTCCTCGAGCAGCACGTCGGAGCCGGCCAGCGGGGGGAACACCCCCACGAGGCCGCGACCGTGCACCTGATGACATCGCTGACACGTCCGCGCGTAGATGGCCTCCCCCGCCTGCATCTTGGCGACGGAGACCGCGGACGGTGGGGGAGGGGTCTGGCCGACGGCCCCTTCGAGGACGATCACCAGCAGGGCGAGCACCGTTGCCTCCACGGGCGGGCGGCCCCCTCGTCACCCGGGCAGGCGCTTCGCGAAGCAACAATGCGCTTACATTTGCGGCCGCTATGTTCGGATCGCCCCCAGGCGCGGGCGGTCGACGTGCCCAAGCTCGAGAACGCCGAAATCGCTGCGCTGTTCAACGAGATGGCGGACTTCACGCACATCCTGGGCGGCAACCCGTACCGGATCCGGTCCTTCCGCCGCACGGCGAGGGTCATCGAGAGCCTCCCCGAGGACGTCGCTACCATGATCCGCTTCGGCACCTTCGAGAAGGCCGCCGGGATCGGCGAGGGGAGCGTGCGGCGGGTCAAGCAGATGCTGCGCACCGGCACCTGCGACGACCTCCAGGCGCTGCGGGCGCGGCTGCCCTCCGGCCTCCGGGAGCTCCTCGAGATCAAGGGGATCGGCGCCAGCACGGCTCGCCGGCTCTGGCAGCACCTCAAGGTCTCGTCTGTCGAGGAGCTCGAGTGGGTGATCCGCACGGGCCAGCTCGCCCGGGTCCCGCGCATGGGGCAGCGCACGGCGGAGTCCCTCATGAAGGGGATCCAGGACTACCGCCTGCGCATCGGCAGGGTGCCCTGGGTCGAGTCGCGCCGCCTCGGCATGCGGATCGTCGAGGGCCTCCGGGACGCGCCGGAGGTCCTCAAGGTCGCCCTCGCGGGCAGCGTGCGGCGCGGCAAGGCGACCATCGGCGACCTCGACGTGCTGGTCGCGGCCGACGATCGCGCGCGGGTCGCGGCCCGGTTCTCGACCCTCCCCGAGGTCGAGGAGGTCCTCATCGGCGGCGGGGGGCGGTCCAGCGTGCGGCTGACCAACCGCCAGCAGTGCGACCTCCGCGTCCTCCCCGCGGAGAACTGGGGGGCCGGTCTGCACTACTTCACCGGCTCGAAGCTCCACAACATCGCGGTTCGGGCGCGGGGCCTGAAGGTCTCGAAGCTCAAGATCAGCGACAAGGGCATCTTCGTGCGTGACAGCGAGATCCTCGTGCACCCCGCGCCGAGCGAGGAGGACGTCTTCACTGCGGCCCGGCTTCCGTTCATCGAGCCCGAGCTGCGCGAGCACACCGGCGAGATCGAGGCGGCCGCACAGGGGCGCCTGCCCCGGCTGATCACCGCCGACGACTTGCGCGGCGACCTGCACATGCACACGATCGCCAGCGACGGGAAGGGCACCGCGCGCGACATGATGGACGCGGCGGTGCAGCTCGGCCACGCGTACATCGCGATCACCGACCACACGAAGGCGCTCGAGGTCGCCCACGGGCTCGACGAGCGGCGGCTCCTCGCGCAGATCCGGCACCTCCGGGAGCTCCAGGAGCGCGAGGATCGGCTGCTCGTCCGCTGCGGCACGGAGGTCGACATCCTCCCCGACGGCACCCTCGACCTCGACGGGGACGTCCTGCGCCGCCTCGACTGGGTGGTCGCGTCGGTGCACAGCCACCTCGACATGACCGGCGAGGCGATGACCGACCGGCTGATCAAGGCGATGGAGACGGGGCTCGTGGACTGCATCGGGCACCCCTCGGGGCGTCGCCTCGGGCAGCGCTCGGGCAGCGACCTGGACCTCGAGCGGCTGCTCTCCGCGGCGCGCAAGCTCGGCGTCGCGTTCGAGGTCAACGGCAACCCCTACCGCATGGACCTGTCCGACATCGGGTGCCAGCGCGCCCGCGAGATGGGCGTCGTGCTCTGCCTCAACACCGACGCGCACGCGCCGCGGCACCTCGCGCGGCAGGAGTTCGGCCTCGTGACCGCGCGGCGGGGCTGGCTCGAGCCCAAGGACGTGCTGAACACCCAGCCGTGGTCGGTGATCGCAGACCGCCGCAGCGACCGCTTCCGCAGCCGCGGCTGGCGGGTGCCCGAGGGCCTGCCCGCCCGGCCCGCCGGCCCCGTGGAGCTGTACCCCGACACCCCGGTCGCGACGGTGGAGCACTGGCCCGAGGAGGGGAACTCGGCGACGCCACGACAGGCCGGCCCATACCAGGCCCCGCCCCCCGCCGAGCCCGCCGGGCCCCCGCTGGTCGATCGGCTCCAGGCGACCCCGCTACCCGACGCCCTGCGCGAGCGCCTCGCCCAGTGGCTGCAGCACGGCGACGACGAGGCGCTCGAGGCAGCGCTCGCGGAGCTCGGGGACGTCCCCATGCAGGTGGCCTTCGGCCTGCTCTACCAGGCCCACCCGTCCGATCCCGACGCCCCCACGTAGGTTAGGCCTCCGAGGCCCGTCGCCCGGAGCTGTCGATGTCGACGTCTCGCAAGCCGGTCGTGATCCTCGGCGCCACCGGCATGGTGGGGCAGCGCCTCGTGTCGCTGCTCGCGGACCATCCCTGGCTCGAGGTCGCCGCCCTCGCCGCGTCCGAGCGCTCGGCCGGCAAGCGCTACGCCGACGCCTGCGCGTGGCGGCTGCCTGGGGAGCCCTGGGCGGGCCTCGCGGATCAGCCCGTGCTCCCCTGCGAGCCCGCCGCGCTCGCGAGCGTCGGGCCGTGCATCGCGCTGTCCGCGCTCGACACCGACCCCGCGCGGAGCATCGAGCTCGCCTTCGCGAGCGCGGGCTACCACGTGGTGAGCAACGCCTCCGCCTACCGGATGGACCCGCGCGTGCCGCTCGTGATCCCCGAGATCAACGCCGAGCACCTCGCGCTGCTCGACGCCCAGCCGTGGCCCGGCGCGCTGCTGACCAACCCGAACTGCACCGCCATGCCCGTGGCCCTCGCGCTCGCGCCGCTGCACCGGGCCGCCGGGCTCGAGGCGGTCACCGTCGCGTCGTACCAGGCGGTCTCGGGCGCGGGCTACCCCGGCGAGTCCGCGTGGGACATGGCCGACAACGTGCACCCGCACCCCGGCAACGAAGAGGACAAGCTCACCCAGGAGCCCCAGCGGATCCTGGGCACGCTCGAGGGCGGCGCGATCGCGGCGGCCCCCTTCGCCGTCTCCGCCCGCTGCGTGCGGGTGCCGGTGTCGGACGGGCACCTCGTGGCCCTGCACGTGCGGACCGCCCGCCCGGTCGCGCCCGACGAGGCGATCGCGCTGCTGTCCAGCTTCGACCCGGGGCTCGACCTGCCCTCCGCACCCCACCCGGTGCTCGTGCACCGCGAGCCGCGGGATCGGCCGCAGCCCCGCCTCGATCGCGACACCGGGGCAGGCATGGCCGTGACCTTCGGCAGGGTCGAGGCGTGCCCGGTCCTTGGACTCAAGCTTTACGCCCTCGCCCACAACACCCTGCGAGGCGCCGCGGGAGCGGCTCTGCTCAACGCCGAGCTGCTCGTCCAGACCGGCCGCGGGTAGTCGCGCGCGCCGGGTAGGGTAGTTTGCGCCAGACGCGAAGGCGTCGGCGAGGTGTATATGTTCGCGCTGCTGTGGTCGCTGGCTGGCTGTACGTCCTTCCCCGAGCAGGAGGCGACCTGGATGCAGGGCGCCTACTTCAACTGGGACCTCTTCAACCATCGGGTGTCCTACATCCACCTCGGAGTAGGCGACGACGAGGTCGAGGCCTCGATCGTCGGCGGCACGTCGACCACCAACACGCCCGCCGATCTCGACGAGGGCTGTGACTCCGGCTGCTCCGAGTTCCCCTTCGTCGACGACGCGGACGTCCGGGTCGGCTGGAGCCGCGTGACCACCAGCGACGTCGCGCTCGGGACCGTGCGCGCCGAGCTGGTCGTCGGCGCCGAGGGCGGCTCCACCACCGTCGAGGTGCCGCTGCCCGAGGGCGCCCGCCGGGGCGCCACCGCCGTGCTCCGCGGGGTCGTGTTCGACGCCGACCATCCCCTCGACGGCGAGGAGGCCTGCTACCGCCCCGAGTACGGGTGGCATCCCCGCCGCATCGCGGTGTCGATCGACGAGGTCACCCTCGAGGACGGTGTCGCGAGCGTGACCGTGAGCGCCGCGTTCAACGCCGGGGCCACCGAGGATCCCACCCGCCAGTGCATCGACGAGGTGTACGAGCGGGCGCTCATCCCGGTCACGGCCGACGTGCTGGTGATCGCCGGCTTCCCGAGCCGAGCCCTCGACGAGGCGACGGTCGCCTCCGCGATGACCTACCCGTTCGACGGGGGCACCCCCGACAAGCAGGAGGAGGCTCCCCCCCTCGCGCTCGGCATCGACACCGAGGGCGCGATCGTCGGCTGGCGGGCCATCGACTTCGCCTTCAACACGGTGGAGAACCCCGGAGACCGCGGGGCCTACCTGCGCAGCTGGGGCTTCGAGATCACCGGCGACAGCGCGGCGGGCATCGCCACCAACTACTCGCCCGGCACCCAGCTGCACGAGATGGACTACGTCTTCGACGGCACCGTGGTCGCGGTCGAGGCCGAGGGCACCTACGAGACCGGCACCGTCGTCGAGACGATCGACGTCGAGCTCGAGGACGAGCGCCCCGTGGTCTTCACCTTCCCCCTCGAGTAGGCCTGGAGGCCACGTGCGTCGCAGTCTCGCCTTCGCCCCCGCCCTCGCCCTCGGGATCGCCGCGTGCTCACCGGACGATCCGCCCCCCGAGCGGGAGGTCCCGGAGAGCTGCGACGTCTTTGCCGAGACCCTGGCGTCCGACCGCGGCATCGTCGTGGGCATCGCGGCCGGCGGGCAGGAGGCCCCGCAGGTCGTATGGATCGAGCGGGAGGGCGCCCCGTCCACGCCCACCCAGATCTGGCGCTCGGACCTGGCGACCGGCGGCGAGCCCGAGCTCCTCCGGACCTCCCGGCCTGACGAGGACGTCGTGTCGGTCGCCGTCGCCGGGGAGACCGTCGTCTACCTCGAGCGTCGCTTCGTGAAGGGGCCGAGCCGCCTGTACCGGCTCGACGACACCCCCACGCGGCTGTCCCAGCGGGAGTGGGAGGGCCAGGAGCGCATCCTCGGGGCCGACGCCGAGGCCGTGTACGTGCTGCACGACGACGACGGCCCCGCCGTCGACCGCGTCGACCTGAAGACCGGCGACGCGGCGCGCCTCGGCCAGGTCGACCGCGGCGCGATCGGCTCCCATCCCCGGCTGCAGGGCGCCGACGTCTTCTTCCGGTCCACGCCGTTCGGCGTGGGGGCGCAGCCCGCGCTGTACCGCCTCGGGGTCTCCGACCGCCGGGCCGAGGCCGAGCCCGTGGGCGACGTCGGCGATGCCGCGGGGTGCGGGTTCCCGCCCGGCGGGCTGTGGGTCACCGACCGCGACATCGTCTGCGGCTTCGAGTCGGTGCTGCGCTTCGACCGCGCCACCGGCCGCGGCGAGGAGGAGGTCGCGGGCCCCGAGGGGGACCGCCGCCAGGTCCCGGTCGGCGGCGGCGACGACGAGGTCTACGTGATCGACCTCGGCGACGGCAGCGTGGACACCCCGCTGCGCGCCCTCGACCTGCAGACCGGCGCGGACCGGCCGCTCGCCTGCGACGTGCGCACGGTCTTGAACGGCACTCGGTCGGGCACGCTGACCGACCGCACGTCCTACCAGCTCGCGCAGACGAGCGACTTCGTGGTGTGGGTCGAGGGGAGCCGCCCAGATCCCTTCGCGGACCTCGCCATCTCGATTCGGGCAGCGGCCCGGTAGCTCCGGCGCGGTTAGCCAGGCCTCCCTGCACGAGGAGGCCCCCATGTCGCTCGACCCGCACTTCGACGCGCTCACGACCTACCGGGCGGCGGTCGCGCGCGTGGTCCCTGCGCAGGGGGCGCCCGAGGAGCGCGGTTCGACCGGGGGCGGCCTCCAGGCCGCGCTCGAGGCCCGCGGGCAGCGCCCGCTCCTCGGGGTCCTCGCGGATCCGGCGGTCGCCGAGGTCCACCTCGAGGACGGCGAGCTGTCGGTCCGCGCGGTGCGGCAGGGCGCCGGGGCCCAGCTCACCGTGGCCTGGGGCCCCACGGTGGTGGTCGACGAGGCCGTCCAGCTGCCGGTGGCGGCACAGGGGGCGGGCCCCTGGTTTCGTCCCGCGGCCCACAGCGAGGTCGACGCGGCCGCGCTCCTCGACCCTGGGCGGCCGCTGTTCGCCGTGCGCGACGGCGCCGGCGCCGTGCGGTGGTACGCCGAGGGCGTGCACGGGCCCGGCGACGGCCAGCAGCCGCTGCTCGGCAGCATTCCCGCCGTCGACCCCGGCGACCTCGGCAGCGCTGCCTTCCGGGAGACCCACGGGGTGCGCTGGGCCTACATCGCCGGCGCCATGGCGGGCGGCATCGCCAGCGCCGAGCTCGTGGTGGCGATGGCCAAGGCCGGGCTGCTCGGCTTCTTCGGGGCCGGGGGGGTGCCTCTCGAGGCCGTGAAGGCCGCGCTCGACCGCATCCCCGCGGAGGCCGCGGGCGGCGCCTGGGGCTTCAACCTGCTCCACAACCCCAATGAGCCGGCGGTGGAGGAGGGCACCGTGGACCTCTACCTCCAGCACGGGGTCCATCGGGTGAGCGCGTCCGCGTTCATGGGCCTGACGCCCGCGGTGTGTCGGTACCGGCTCCACGGGATCCGGCCCGGGCCGGACGGTCGCCCCGTGTGCGACAACTACGTGTTCGCCAAGGTCTCCCGCCCCGAGGTCGCCGAGCAGTTCCTGCGCCCGGCGCCGTCCGAGATGCTCGCCCGGCTCGTCGAGCGCGGGGCGCTCACCCCGGCCCTCGATCGCCCTATGCTCATCCGTTTCGACTGAC
>CAYMSU010000140.1:0-13209 GCA_964393165.1 uncultured Enterobacteriaceae bacterium | reverse complement strand
GCGAGGAGCGGGTGCGTGCTCCTTCGCTCGATGACCCCCTGGACGCGGGCCAACCCGCGGCCAAGCTGATCGCGGTCGATGAACAGGTCCATGGACTCCCCAACGGTCAGTCGGGCTCTCTAGTCAGTCAGGCACTCTAATCTAGATCTAGAGGAGGTTGGATCTGGTCGTCGGATCCAGCAGGGGCTGTGGATTCTGTGGAGAACCCTCGCTCGCCTCGACGCAGCCCTCGCTCCCGCGTGTGGACGAGCAGCGGACACCGCAGGGAACGGCGGGGGACGAGCGGGTACGCAAGGGGGGATCTTCGGGCCCCTCCCCAGGGGCATCGCAAGATCGCGTGCTCCGTCCCCTGGGTCTCCCCAAGTTTTCCGCATGTTCCCCACAAGCCCTCGCGGGGCGCGAGCCATCACGGCCTCCCGAGAAACAGCGGACCCCCGGCGGGGATTCCCACCGGGGGTCGATTCACCCGGAGACTCGCCAGGAGCGCCTCACCGGGAGCGCTTCGACACTCCGAGCGTCTGCTCGATCATCGCGACCTTGGTGGTCAGGTCCGGGTCGTCGGGGAGGGCTTCATCCACCTTCTTGTGGCCGTGCTGGATCGTCGAGTGATCACGATCGCCGAACTCACGGCCGAGCTCCGGATACGACAGCGCCGTGTGCTTTCGCGCCAGGTACATGGCGATGTGCCGCGGGCGCGTCAGCGTGCGCGTGCGCTTCTTGCCGAGGATGTCGGCGGGCCGGATGCTGTGGTACCCAGCTACCACCTCGATGATCCGCGTGACCGTGACGGTAGGCGCGGGCGGGTCCTCGAAGATCTTCGGGAGCCGGCGCCGAGCCCACTCGAGCGTGACCGGCTCCTCGTAGAACGTGTGCAGGGCGAGGATCCGATTGAGGATCCCCTCCAGCTTGCGGATGCTCCCGGCTACGCGCTCGGTGATCATGACCGCGAGGTCCTGCGGAATGGTGAGGCGGGAGATGTCGGCCTTCTGATGGAGGATGGCCATGAGCGTCTCCGGGTCGGGGGCCTGCATGTCGGCCAGGAGCCCTCCGTCGAAGCGCGTGCGGAGGCGGGGCTCGAGCTTGTCGATCTCGCTCGGCGTGACGTCAGAGGTGATCACGACCTGGCTCCCCGTGCCGGAGAGCGCGTTGAACGTGTGGAAGAACTCCTCCTGGGTACGGTCTCGGCCTGCGATGGTCTGGATGTCGTCGACGAGCAGCAGGGTGGACCGCTCCCGGTACTTGGTGCGGAAGTCCTCCATGCGCTTGTAGCGGATGCAGTTGATCATCTCGTTCATGAAGTTCTCGGCGGTCACGTAGACGACGTGTGCGTCGCCGCGCTGCCTCAGCACGCGGTTCGCGACGGCGTGCATGAGGTGCGTCTTCCCGAGACCGGTCGAGCCGTAGATGAACAGCGGGTTGTACTGCCGAGCCGGGTTCTGGGCCACGGCGGACGCAGCGGCGTGGGCGAACTTGTTGCACTCGCCGACCACGAAGTTGTCGAAGCTCTGGTTGTGGTTGACTCCAAAGGCTCGGTCGACCACCGGGATCTCGGTGCTCACGCCATGGTGGGCATGGTCCGAGACCCAGATGAAGCGGACCGACATCGTCGGCCGACTCAGCACCTCGCAGAGCGCCCTCGTGATCGGGCCCTCGTAGTTGTCCCGGATCCAGTCCGCGTAGTACCGATTGGGTACCTGCACGGCCAGGTCGTTGTCGTCGAGCGCGACGGGGACTGCTTTGCTAAGCCATACCTGAACATTCGTCTGGCCGATGAGCCCTTCGAGTTCACCTAGGGTCGATTCCCACAAACGGGACAAGTCCATCGGGTTGGTCTCCGGCCCGCCACGTCGCGAGGGCACTCCCCCGCAACGAGAACCAAGGGGGGAGGGGGTGATGGCCCCACGCGAGGGCGGCTCCGGAAAGTACCCGATCGGCGAACCCGCGCACAACTTTGCCCGTCCCGTCCGCCTCACGATGCCCTCTCGGCCGGGATCCAGGGAGATCCTCCGCGAGCCGATCGGTCGTGCACGCTCGCTGGCCGACCTAGGTTGAACCTACCTGATCGCGTGCCGCGTGCGCTTGCTCCCGATTCGCCCCATGCCGCCCAGGCAAGTATCGAGGATTCAGCACAGGCAAACTGGTTCATGCGTGGTACTTCGAGTATTTGCCCGCTCCCCGCGGATACGATAGGCCTCGGCGAGCTTACGGGGCTCCAGTCGCTGGTGTCCCCTCGAACGTACTTCCCATCGGCCACTCGGTCGGTGGCCCCGCGGGCCCTACGGAGTCGCCCAGTGAAACGCACGTACCAGCCGTCACGCATCAAGCGCCGTCGCAGCCACGGCTTCCGCGCCCGAATGAGCACGCCGGGCGGCCGAGCGGTGCTCGCCCGCCGTCGGCGCAAGGGTCGTAAGCGCCTCGTTCCCACCACGCCGAGCAAGCGGCACTGACGGAGCCAGGGGAGGGCCTGCCGCGGGAGCTCCGCGTTCGTCGCTCCGCGGACTACCGCCGGGTGCAGGGGAGCGAGCGCAGATGGCGCGGTCGCCTCCTCGTGGCCCTGCACCAGCCGAACGAGCTCGGGCACCCGCGCCTGGGCCTCGTCGTCAGTCGTAGGGTGGGGAATGCGGTGCTCCGGAATCGAGTGAAGCGCCGGCTGCGAGAAGCGACTCGTCGTCAGCTCCGGTCGTTGACCGGCGTGGATTTGGTGCTTATCGCTCGGTCGGCGGCGGCCCGTGCCACCTACGCTAGTCTGGCGGCCGAGGTCGCGACTGTCATCGACCTCGTCCGAAAGGAGTACCCGTGACCTCACTCGTGCTCGCTCGCGCCGCGCGCGCGTTCCTCCCCCGGGGGGTTCGCTAGATGGACCAGCGCACGATCCTCGCGATCGTCCTCAGCGCGGCGATCTACTACGGGTGGTTGTACCTGCGCGGGCCCGAGCCCGAGCCCGAGACAGAGGTCGCCGAGGTCACCGAGGAGCCGCCCGCCGAATCAGCCCCCGCTGCAGAGCCCATCACCGGGCCGGCCCCTGCGGAAGCCTACGAGGCGGTGCCGGAGCAGGAGGTGCCTTTCTCGTTCTGCCGCACCGAGGGCACGCTGTCGACCACGGCGGGCTTGCGCTCACTCACGCTCGTCGACCACGAAGGCCCCTACGATGTGCAGCCTCTCTACTCCTGGATCTGGGGCAGCCTCACGGGCTCTGCGTCGGGTGGTTGGCACCCCTGGGGCGCGGAGGAGCCTGGCCCTGCGGAGGTGCTCTCGGATCGGGCCCGCACCCTGACGGTGGGAACCGGTGCAGGGCCGGCGTCAGGAACCTCCGCTCGGATGGCCGTGGTCTCGACTTCGGACAGCGAGATTCGCCTCGAGGGCATGACCGAGCAGGGGATCGAGGTCCGGCAGCGGCTTCGCGAGGGCGAGCGCGACGGTCAGTGTGTCGTCGAGGTCGAGGTCGAGTGGCGGAACCCGACCGGCCGCACGTTCGACGACGGGCTGTGGGTAGGCATGCACGAGCGTGCGACCGACGGCGGTGGCGGCATGACCGCTCGCTACTCGAGCATGCGCCAGCCCACGGCGGTCGTCGACGAGGGGCTCAACTATGGTGGCCCCACCGGCGCGGGGTGCATCACCTCGGGCACTCGCCTGGGCGACGACGAGGACGAGCGGGCCTTCGAGATCGAGGGTCCGGTGTCGTGGTTCGGCATCTCCGACCGATACTTCGGCATGTACGTGGTTCCCGCCAACCCTGAGGCTGGGGTGCTGTGGTTCTCCCGCCTGGGAGAAGAGGACGAGGCGCTCGACGGCACCCATCTCGCGCTCGAGGGGTCGCTGGGCGCGGGCTCCACGCGCACCGAGCGATTCACGACCTACGTGGGCCCGAACGATATGGCCGCCCTCGAGATGGTCAACGACGATCTCTCTCGTGTGGTCGACCTCGGCTGGTTCTCGTTCTTCGGCTACCCGCTGCTCTGGGCGCTCCGCCTGTTCTACTCCGCGCTCGGGAACTGGGGACTCGCGATCGTCATGGTCACTGTGCTGATCAAGGTGGTCTTCTTCCCGCTCACGCAGGGCTCGTTCCGGTCGATGCAGAAGATGCAGAAGATCCAGCCTGAGCTGAACCGCATCCGCGAAGAGTACAAGGACAATCCCCAGGAGCAGCAGCGCAAGCTGTTCGAGGTCATGCAGCAGAATCAGGTCAATCCGGCCTCCGGGTGCCTGCCCATGCTGGTGCAGTTCCCAGTGTGGATTGCGCTCTACAACGTGCTGCTCACCAGCGTGGACCTCTACCACACAGAGTTCTTGTACCTGAACGACTTGACCCAGCCAGACCCGTACCTCGTGCTGCCATTGGCCATCATGGGGCTGATGTTCCTTCAGCAGCAGTTCACGACGCCGAGTGCGAGCATGGACCCGGCCCAACAACAGGTGATGCGGCTGATGCCGCTCTTCTTCGGGCTCCTGTTCTTCGCGTTTCCCTCGGGCCTGGCCGTGTACGTATTCGTCAACATGGTGTTGTCGATTCTCCAACAATGGCTGATCAAGCGCAGCTTGG
Source organism: uncultured Enterobacteriaceae bacterium (assembly GCA_964393165.1). GTDB lineage: Bacteria > Myxococcota_A > UBA796 > UBA796 > DRPG01. The sequence goes on along the minus strand of CAYMSU010000140.1, from coordinate 8,666 downwards.
ACAGTGAAGGCACGGGAACGCCGGCGGAGGCGTCGGCAGGCTGACGGAGCAGGCGATGGGCGCGCAACAGAGGAGTGTCCCGGACGGCGTAGAGCCGCTCGCGATCGAAGGACGAGACTTGAAGATGGCGATCGCCGGCGCGGCCGAGGCGCTCGGAGTGCACCCCGGACAGGTCGACTACAAACTGGACCTCTCGCACTTCAGAAGTGTGGGCGGCGTGTCGGTCGCCCGGACGACGGTGAAGATCCTCGCGTGGGGCTCGGATCGTCCCTCGCCGGCCGACGACGCTGGCTCGTCGGGGGATTCGGAGCAGGTCGCGGACCGCCGTGAGGAGGAGGAGGTCGAGGCGCGGGAGGAGAGCGAGAAGCCCAAGCGCAAGCGTCGCCCCCGCAAACCCAAGGGAGCGTCCGACGAGTCAGAGAACGGGGTCGGCGAGGCGCCCGCGTCTCGCGAGGACGGCGAGAAGCGCCCGCCTCGCGACGAGCCTCATGGCGGGGCCGAGGAAGGCCAGACCGAGGCCTCACGGTACGCCCAGGAATGGTTCGAGCAGCTGCTGGAGCACATGGACGTCGACGGCACGGTGACCGGCACGGGCAACGAGTCCAGGGTGCACCTCGCAATCGATGCGGAGCGTGCCGGTCGAATCGTAGGCAAGCGGGGTGCCACGCTCGGTGCGATCCGCCACCTGCTCGGCCTGGCGCTCTCTCATCGCTTTGGCGAGCTGACGGTCGACGTCGACGTTGGCGACGACCGGCCGCGCGAGAAGAAGCCCAAGCGAGACCACGGCGAGCGCGGGGAGCGCGGGGAGCGCGGCGATCGGGACCGGGGCCGCGGGCGGGAGCGCTCACGGGGTCGGGATCGGGACGGGCAGGGCGGGCCTGCGAAAGGCAAGTACCCGGAGGAGAAGCTGCGGGCGCTGGCACGGCGAGGTGCCGAGAAGGCGCTCGAGGCCGGCCGGACCTTCACGATCAACCTCCCGCTGAACTCCTACGATCGCAGGGTCGTGCACTTGGAGATCTCGGAGATCGACGGGGTCGACAGCCAGTCGGAGGAGCGCGAGCAGGACGGGCGAATCGTCAAGTTCGTGCAGATCATTCCGCTCTGAGCCGATCGGGATGACGACCGACCCCATCGTGGCTCCGGCGACGAGCTGGGGTCGGGCTGCGCTTGCCGTCATCCGGGTCTCCGGCACCTCGATCGGTTCGGTGATCGACCGTGTCGTGCGTCCGAAGGCAGGATTGCTCGAGCCGGATCGGCCCCGTCGCGTCGAGCTGGTCGCGTGCGGAGAGGTCGTCGATGACGGCGTGGCCGTCCTTCGCCGAGGCCCCCGCACGGCGACGGGCGAGGACTTGCTCGAGGTGACCACGCATGGCAACCCGCTCATCGTCGAGCAGCTCGTCGAGGCCTTCGTCGAGGCGGGGGCCCGGGTTGCGCAGCCGGGGGAGTTCACCCGAAGAGCCGTGCTGAACGGCAAGCTCGATCTGGTGGCCGCCGAGGCCGTGAACCAGGTCGTCCGCGCGACCACCCCGGGAGGCCTCCGCCTCGGTCGTGCAGGGCTGACCGGCGCCCTGGGCGCGCGCATCGACCGCGTGCGTGACGACCTGGTGGGCGTGGTGGCCGAGCTCGAGGCGCGCCTGGACTACCCGGCCGACGAGCTCGCGCTGCGGGCGGACCGCGACCTGGACGAGGTGCTCGCGGGGACCGCGGCGAGGTGTCGGGACCTCGCGGAGTCGTACCGCGCCGGGCGTGCACTGGTCGAGGGGGTACGGGTCGCGCTGGTCGGTGAGGTCAACGCCGGCAAGAGCTCCCTGTTCAACCGCCTGGTGGGGAAGCCGCGCGCGCTCGTGTCGAGCGCGGCCGGGACCACTCGGGACGTCGTCGAGGCACGGGCCAGGCTGGGCCCTCTCGAGGTCACGCTGTGGGACACCGCGGGCGAGCGGGCGACCGACGATCCCCTCGAGGCGGCCGGGCTCGCGCTGGCGAGAGAGCTCGTGGAGGGCGCAGATCTCCTCGTCGTCGTCCTCCGTGCTCGCTGCGGAGGTCCCTCGGAGACCGAGCAGGAAATCTTGTCGCGAACGGCCACCCAGCCCAGGGTGATCGCCTACAACGGCGTCGACCGCGCCGATGCGGATCCGCCTCCCCGCGAGGCGGTGGGGACGAGTGCGGTCACTGGGGAGGGGCTCTCCGTGTTGATCGATGCGATCGTGGAGGGTGCCGGAGTGTCCTCGGGAGAGGCCCTGGTCGCCTCCGTGCGTCAGCGCGACCTGCTCCTTCAGGTGGCGCAGGCCGCGACGGACGCCCGGGGCGCGCTCCCCATCGCCGGAGTCGCGGTCGCTGCGGAGTGTGTGCTCGAGGGCATGTCTTCGATCGACGAGCTCACCGGGGCGGACACGCGCGAGGACGTCCTCGACGCCGTGTTCTCGCGGTTCTGCATCGGCAAGTAGCCGGAGCTCAGGCGCGCGGTGGCTCTTCCTCGGCAGGGAACAGCATGCAGCCCATGGTGCGCCAGGTCCCGTCACGCTGCTGCTCGAGCAGATACAGCGCGCGCACGCGCTCCCCGTCGGGGCCCACCACGTGCAGCCACTGGCCCCAGCCCCCCGGCACCCGCTGGATGCTGCCGTACTCGAAGCTGCGCGGGTTGTAGACGGGGGCGTAGCTCTCTCGCACCATGCGGAGGAATCGATCCGCGGAGCCGAACTTCTGCTGCAGACCCGGGGCGACGTACCGCCACGCCGCCTCGGCGTCTGCCGCTCGGAATGCATCGATCTGATCGTTGATGATCCGGCGGAAGCCCTGAATCTCGAGGGCGGGGAGGGCTTGCTCCGCGCGTGGCGGATCCTGAGCCTCAGCCTGCAGGGATCCGAGCAACATCCACCACATCCTGACCTCCGAGACACTGTCCGGGCGGGGGCCCGGGCCATGCTCAGTCGGTATGGACCGCGAAGTCGGGTGTCACCTGGCTTGTGCGGGGACCACCCAGGGGGTCGGCGCCGACACCACGGTCACGCGATTCCGGCCCCCCTCCTTGCTCGCGTACAGCGCGTCGTCGGCGGCGCTGTAGAGCGAGGTGGCCACGGTGTCGGCGTCGAACGGGCCCAGGTGAGGCCCCTCGATCCAGCTGACCCCGATCGAGACTGTGACGCGGACCTGGTCGCCTGACGGAGGACGGAGCACGAGCCGCGCCACCTGCGCCAGCATCCGATGAGCCAGGGCACTGGCGCCCTGGAGGCTGGTCTCCGGGAGGAGGGCCGCGAACTCCTCGCCTCCGGCCCGCGCGACGATGTCCGTCGTGCGGACACTGTCCTGCAGACGCTCCGCCACCTGGCGGAGCACGACATCGCCGAACACGTGGCCCCAGGTGTCGTTGACGGACTTGAAGTGGTCGATGTCGGCGACGAGCATGGCCACCCGGCCGCCGTGCCGGGCGACGCGATGGACCTCTTCGTGGAGCCGCGAGAACAGGCAGCGACGGTTGGGAAGCTGGGTCAGCGCGTCGGTCACGCTCAGGTGCTCGAGCTCACGGTTCCGCTGATCCAGCGCAGCGGCCAGCGCCTCCTTCTCCGCGATGAGTCGCTCCAGCTTCCGGACCACCTCTTCGTAGGTGAGGTTTGCCTCGACCAGGCTGCGGTTCGCTTCCTCCAGGATGTCCTGGAGCTTCGGCTGGGGGCCGACCTTGATGCCCATGGCGCGGCCCACTTCCTGCATCCGCTCCCCAAGGGAGTCGACGATCCCCTTGACGTCCTCCTCGGACAACCCGAAGAAGGCGGACAGCTCGGACTGCGCGCGCTCGAGGGCGCCGCGCTTGTCCTCCGCGGACATCAGGAGCGCCAGGGTCTCCGCCGCACACGCGAGCTCACAGCTCTTGCGGAGGTTGGCCGGGGCGTCTTCGGTGCGGTGGTGGAACATCAAGGGCACCGCAAGCTCGGTCGGCAGCTGCCAGTCCTTGGCGAGCCCAGCGTTCACCTCGGTGTGGGTGGCGCCGAAGAGTGCCCGCTCTTGTGCGAGCCGCCGCGCGGGCTCAGCGTGTCGGATCTCGTTCCACGCTTCGGCCTTCTCCGGAGACTGCATGATGAGGGCCACGACGCCCAGCTCCATCAGCAGCCCCACGGTGAACGCCTCGGTCGAGGCGACCTCCTCGACCCACTCGCCGATGACCTCGGCGGCGACCGCGCGGCGAACGCTGTCCTCCCAGAACTGATCGAGGTCGAATCCCTCGAGCCTCCGGGACGAGGTGCACGACCTTGCCGCGTGACACAGCGCGTAGTTGCGGACCGCGCGCACGCCGAGGCGCATGGTGGCCTGGCTCAGCACGGTGATCGATCCGGCCTTGGCGCCCCCGTTGCGGGCCGTGTTGGCCACTTGGAGAATCAGCCCCGCAAACGCCGGATCCGTCGACACGAGGTGAGACAGGTCCTCGAGTCGAACGTCCGGATCCGAGGCGGCCGAAAGGATCGCCGCCAGCGCACGCGGCGGAGCAGGGAGCGAGGGCGTCGCCAAGGATCCTCCGTCTCTCTGATCATCGGGCGCGGGACGTCAGAGTTGAGAGCGGAGAGCCCGACCACGTCAGTACACGTCGTACTTCTTTCGATTCGCCTCGTGGTCGGCCGCGTTTCGCGCCGGATGGAGGTTCTTGTCCCCGTCGTGTAGGTAGTACCAGTACGGAGAGGCCTTCGGGTTCATGGCCGCTTCGAGCGAGGCCAGGGTGGGGGCCCCGATCGCAGTGGGGGGGAGGCCCCTGCGCTGCCGCGTGTTGTAGGGATCGTCCGGATCGCGGAGCTTCTTCAGGAATGCGCGACGGTCGTTCCACTTCTCGATGGTGTAGCGGCTCGTCGCGTCGACACCGAGCGGGGTGTCGTGGTCGATCCGCTTCCACAGGATGCCGGCGACGAGTGGTCGGTTCGCCGGCTTCGGCTCCTCGCGCTCGAGCAACGACCCCATCACCACGATGTCGTGCAGAGAGCGCTTTCCGAAGTCGTCGTGGTCGGCGAGGAACTTCTCCTGAAAGGTCAGGAGCTGGCGCTCCACGAGACGCGCAGGGTCGAACCCGCTCTCCGAGATCATGTAGGTCTCGGGCCACAAGTAGCCCTCATAGGTCGGACTGGGGACCTCGAACGGTGCCGGGACCTTCTTGTTCAGGGCGATGTCGGCGTACGCTCCGGCCTCGATGAAGCCGGCCGCCGCGAGCGCGGCATCGGTGTCGCGAATCCGCCACCCTTCGAGGATCGTGAAGGGAACGTCATCGGCGATGGGTGCGGCGCACAGCTCGGCCATGATCTGCTCGGTCGTCATGCCCGTGGTGAGCGTGTGCTCTCCGGCCTTGAAGCACGACACGTCGTACGTGCGCTCGGCGATGCGCCAGGCGATCTCGCTGCTGAAGAACCCCTCCTCGACCAGGAGCTGGCCCACCTTGCGCGCCGATGCTCCCTTCGGAACCTCGAAGACCACCTCTCCCTCGACGCTTCGGCCTGCGGTGGATCCGCCCAGGCCGGCGCAACCGAGCAGGAACAGCACGACGACCGCAAAGACGCCTCTTGCCACGAACACCTCCCTTCCCACGACGCATGCAAGGGCGTCAGCAGCCCCTTCCGGTAGCCGACCACTAACCGGGAAGCAGCCTCACGCGGGTACCATTGGAGATCGGTTGTCCGCTGAAGGGTTCGAGGTCTTCGTCGCTCACGAGGTGATTCGGATTGGCGCGAACGTCACCGAAGCCAAGCACGACGGTGTCGGGGGCGAGCGACGGATCGTGGACGAGCCGAACGCGCAGTCGGCCTCCGGGCCCCTCGAGCCAACCGTGGGTTCCGGGCCAGTCCGGGACATGGATACGAGCGATGTTCTCGCGGTCCGACCGAAGCCAGTGGTTCATGGACGCCAGCGATCGCACGCTGGAGAGGAGCCGCAGTCCCGCCTCGGGAGCCTCGGGCAGCGTGGTGAGTGCGCGACACCACTCGGGCACGGCAAAGCGCCCCGAGGGCATCCGCGACGGGACGTGGGACGATCGCCCGAACGGCCTCCGGGTGAGGGGAGAAGGGATTCCGGACAACCAGAGGACCGCCTTGGCCAGCCGCACGGGCTCGAGCAGCCCCAGCTGCTCCGCACCATCCGCGAGACGGCTGGCGAACGGCCGCGCTCCCGCGGCCCGGCACAGGTCGACCAGGATTCGCCAGTCGGGTCGGGCCTGCCCCGACGGCGGGACGACAGCGGACACGTGGTGCAGGTGGGACCAAGGCCGCTGATTCGCGGTGTGGATCTCGAGCTGATCCCGCTCGAGCCACGTCGCCGCCGGCAGGATCGCATCGGCCAGCGCTCCCGTGGCGTTCGCGAACAGGTCCACGCAGACGAGCAGATCGAGTGCGTCTAGCGCTTCTCGCGCGCGGGCGCTCTGCGGGAGCGCGCCGAGGGGGTCCCCGCCCACCACGATCAGCGCCCGGAGGCGCTCACGGTGGTCGCCGAGCACGTCGCGCGCCAGGGTGGCGGCCGGCAGCGTGCCCATGATCGCGGGCCAGCCGTCGACGGTCGAGCGGACGCGTGCATCGTGACCGACCAGGCCGAGGCGCCGGCCCCAGGCGGGCAGGTCGAGCTCCGAGGGCTGGTATCGCCAGACCGTACCGAGGCCCCCGAGGGTCGCCTGCAGGCACAGCGTGAGCCACCACCCGAGCGTGCCCTGGGGCCCCAGGAGCACGCCGAGCCCGCTCCAGACGAGCGGTCGGGACGCCACGGCAAGCCGCCGGTCGAGGTCCTCGAGCGCGTGCGGAGGCAACCCGGTGGCCTCGGCCGCTCGCGTGAGCGAGAACCCAGCCACCGCCAGGGAGAGCGCGGCGGCGTCGTTGGGCCCGAGGCCGCCGCGACCCCGCCCGAGAGCACGCTGCAGGAGCCACGCGAGCAGGTACACGTCCGACCCGACGCGCGGCTGCAGGTGCACGGCGGCCGATCGAGCGGTCACCGACACTCGCGGGTCGACCACGGTGAGGCGTCCCTGCCGGGCCTGCGCGCGAAGCTCGGCCGAGGCCCGGGGCTGGGACTGCGCTTGCGACGCCTGGCTGGCGAGGGGGTCCGTGCCCAGGAGGAGGATCTCGTCTGCGAGCGGGTAGTCCGCGACGAACGTGTGCAGCGGGCTGCCGAACACCCGCTCTGCGACCACGAACATCTCGCTGTTGTCGAGCGTGAGGCAGCTGTAGTGCTTGGTGGTCCCAAGGCCGCGCTGGAGCGCGGCGACCCCGAGCACGGCCCCGAGCTGGTGTCCGACCGCGTTGCCACTGTAGATGCCGACCGCCTCGGGGCCGTGTGCATCGAGGACCGCTCGCAGGCGGGCGCCGATCTTCTGCAGGGCGTCGCTCCACCCTACCGGTCGACCCTGCCAGCGGGGCTCCAGAAGCCGGCGGGGATGCTGCTGGACCCGGCCCACGAAGCGGATGCCCTTTGCGCAGGCGTACCCTCGTGAGACGGGGTGTTTGGGATCCGGCGCGAGGCCGACCACTCGCCCGTCGCGTACCGTCGCCTGCAAGCCGCAGGCGGCCTCGCAGATCCTGCAGGTCGTTCGGCGGAGCATTAGCTTAGGGCCCGTAGCGGCCCGACGCGGGGTCGAGGAGAGCCGATGGACGAGCTGAAGGCGCGAATCGAGGCGTCCTGGGAAGGTCCGGAGGTAGACCGTGCCGCGGTGGAGCAGGTGCTGCAGATGCTCGACCGGGGCGAGGCGCGCGTGGCGGCGCCTCCGGCGGAGGAGGGTGCGGACTGGCAGGTCAACGGCTGGCTCAAGCGCGCCATCCTTCTGTACTTCCGGCTCGCGGAGATGCGCGAGGGCGCGTACGGAGACTACGTCTACCACGACAAGATCCCGCTCAAGACGAACCTGGCCGAGCAGAATGTGCGCGTGGTGCCGCCGGGCACCGTTCGCTACGGCGCCCACCTCGAGCCCGGCTGCGTCGTCATGCCGGGGTACGTGAACATCGGCGCCTACGTCGGCGCCGGGTCCATGGTCGATACCTGGGCCACCGTCGGCTCCTGTGCCCAGATCGGCAAGGGCGTCCACCTCTCCGGTGGGGTCGGCATCGGCGGAGTGCTCGAGCCGGCCCACGCGCAGCCCGTCATCGTCGAAGACGGGGCGTTCCTCGGCTCCCGGTGCATCGTCGTCGAGGGCGTTCGCGTCGGGCGAGAGGCGGTGCTCGGAGCGGGGGTCGTCCTCACGGCGTCCACGCAGATCATCGACGTGACCGGCGCGGAGGAGCGGGTCGTAAAGGGGCGGGTCCCTCCGCGGGCGATCGTCATCCCCGGCACCCGGCCCAAGGAGTTTCCCGCCGGCACCTACGAGGTCCTGTGTGCGCTGATCATCGGGCAGCGCTCGGCGAGCACCGACCGCAAGACGTCCCTCGAGGCGGTGCTGCGTGAGTTCGCGGTCGCCGTCTGAGCCGGGCCTGCGTCTCGAGGAGCCCGCGCCCGGGACCTGGTCGCTCATCGCCGTGCTCATCGCCGTTCACGTGCTCAGCGGCGCCTGGGTGTCCGCCACCATGGGCGTCCCGCTGGTCGAGGCCCTGGTCCTGCCCCGCTCGCTCCGGTTCCGCGAGCTGGTGGGCGGCCAGTCCGCCGCCGCGGTCCACGCAGGGGAGTACTGGCGCCTCGCGTCCAGCGTGCTGCTGCACGGCGACGCGCTCCACCTCGGGCTGAATGCC
>CAYMSU010000139.1:0-13273 GCA_964393165.1 uncultured Enterobacteriaceae bacterium | reverse complement strand
GTTCGCGGTGACTACTTCAGCGAGGCGGCGCTCCGCCGTGCCGGAGCAGATCAGGGCAGCGCTTCCGGTAGGGTCGTCAGGACCAACGCGGTGCGGTCGGGGTCGGCGAGGAACCGCTCGATGGTCCCGGCGAGCTCGTGAAATGGGCCTCCGCCCGTCATCTCGGTCATCGTGCGCGGCGAGCCGAGCAGGGTGAGGCCGTGCCCGGTTGCCGGTGCATCGATGATCAGGGTGTCGTAGACAGGATCGTCCTGCCGTGGCTCCATCACCATGTTCTCGATCTTGCCGAGCAGCAGCAGGTCGTGCAGGCCGGGCACGGCATCGACGAAGGTGCGCACGAACCGGTTCCGCACGACCCGTGTCGCGAAGCCCGGCAGGTGCAGCTTGCGCGCGCCGAACTCCTCGAGCGCCTCCAGCACCGTCAGCGACCAGACGTCGACGCCCTCGGCGCCGTGGCGAAACGCGGAGCTGCGACCCGACAGCCCGAACCGTCGGGGCAGGGCGGCGAGGTCTCCGAGCTCGGCGACGCACGCACGCTTGCCTTGCGCCGCGGCGGCGTGTCCGAGCGCCGCGGTGATGGTGGTGCGGCCCACCCCGCCCTTGCCAAGCACGACGACGAGGGGATGATCGAGAAGCTTCACGCGTGCTCCAGGGCCGACTGCACGGCGCGGAAGGCCCGGGCGCTGATCAGCAGCTCGACGTGCCCGGCGGCTTCGATCGAGATGTCCGAGCCGTTGCCCGAGGGTGGGGTAGCACTCTCTGCAGGGACGACCACCGGATCATCGGGGCTCCAAACGCACACGAGGTCGTGCCCGGCAGGCCAGAGTCCGTCGAGCACCGGTGAGCCGAAGCGCAGCTCCCGATAGGCGACTCCCCGCCGGAAGCCTGCGAGCTTGGTGCCTCGCCACGGGGTGGCGAGGGTGACCATCCGTCGGATCCGCGGTCCCAGATCCGGGTCGTGCCGCAGCGCCCACGCGAGCGCGAGCCCGCCCGACGAGAAGGCGACCACGTCGACCTCCTCCGCCCCGGTGAGCTGCTGGGCCTCGCGGACCAGCTGGCCCAGGTGGCGGGCCTCCATGGCCAGGGTGGATCCCCGCCGGGACTTTCGGTCGAGCGCCCACACCCAGGGCCACCCCCGGCGCACGAGGAACGTGCGGAGAAACATCAGGCTCGACCGGCTCCAGCCCACGCCGGGCACCAGGAGCACGGGCGGCAGGCCCTTGTCGGGCACGCCTTCGACCACCCTTCGGCGAAGTCGAGATCGGCCCCATCCCAGAGGCCCGACGAGCGACAGGAGCAGTCGGGCGCAGCCCTCCCGCACCACCAGGGCGATCACCGCTGGCTGGAGCTGGACGCGGCCGCCCGACTCCACTCGCTGGAAGGCCCAGCCCGCGGTGGCCACGCCGACCGCCCACGCGAGCGCGAGCACAGGGAGCACGAGCAGCCAGCTCGCTGGCTCGATGAGGCCTCCAGAGGTTGCCACCAGTCGGGACGGTACCTATATCGAGTCGGTCTGGTCCGGAGGACCCATGCCCATCTACGAATTCGCCTGTGAATCCTGCGGTTCGCGCTTCGAGAAGCTCATGCGGATGTCCGACGACGGCCTTCCGGAGTGCCCCGAGTGCGCGTCTGCCGAGGTCCGCAAGCTGATCAGCCAGTCCGGGTTCATCCTGAAGGGAGGGGGCTGGTACCGGGACCACTACGGCCTGAAAGGCGGCGGCTCGTCCTCGAGCAAGTCCGAGGGGGGGGCCGCGAGACGCGACGGCAAGACCTCCACGGGCTCGTCGTCGGGCGAGGGCGGAGGCTCGTCCGCCGGCTCCTCGTCGGGCTCTGACGGCGGCTCCTCGTCCGCGTCGTCCAAGAGCTCGTCGAGCGCAGCGGCTGCGAAGTGAGCGCCACCGTCCTCGACGGCCGCGCGCTCGCGAAGCGCCTCAACCAGCGACTCAAGCAGCGCGCCGCGGAGCTTCCGCGGCCTCCCGGGCTCGCGGTGGTCCTCATGGGCGAGGATCCTGCCTCCCAGGTCTATGTCAAGCGAAAGGGGGTGGTGGCGGAGCGGCTCGGGTTCCACCACCAGCAGCTGAACCTCGGCGCTGACGAGCCGCTCGAGCGACTGTTCGACGTGGTCGACGCGCTCAACGAGGCGGACGAGGTCGATGGTGTCCTCGTGCAGCTGCCGCTTCCGAGGGGCCTCGACGGCCGCCTCGCGACCGAGCGGATCCGTCCCGAGAAGGACGTCGACGGACTGACCACCCGCAGCGCGGGCCTGCTGCTGCAGGGCCGAGCGTCGCTGACGCCATGTACTCCGCGCGGGTGCATGGCCCTTCTGGAGGAGGCAGGCATCGATCTCGAGGGCCGCGAAGCGTGCGTGCTCGGTCGCTCCAACCTGGTCGGGCGACCCGTGGCCCACCTCCTCGAGCAATCGAACGCGACGGTCACGGTCTGCCACAGCCGCACGCGGGACCTCGCGGGGGTCGTCGCTCGGTCCGACGTCGTGATCGCCGCGATCGGGCGGGCGGAGCTCGTCAAGGGCGACTGGATCAAGCCCGGGGCGGCCGTGATCGACGTCGGGGTGAACCGCATGCCCGATGGGTCGCTGGCAGGAGATGTGGAGTTCGCCGCCGCCGCGGAGCGCGCTTCGGTGATCACCCCGGTGCCCGGAGGGGTCGGTCCGCTCACGGTTGCCATGCTGATGGAGAACACCTACCGCGCAGCCGCGGGGCGACTGGGCATATCGGTGGCTTGACGGTCGCGCCCGCTCGGGTGACAGTGGCCGGCCACGCCTCGGAGGCCACGTGGATCTGCGCCGCACGCCGCTCTACGACCACCACGTGAAGGCTGGCGCGCGAATGGTTCCGTTCGCCGGATTCTCCATGCCGGTGAGCTACTCGTCGCTGAAGGACGAGCACCTGCAAACGCGCGCCGCCGTCGGCCTGTTCGACGTCTCGCACATGGGGGAGATCCGCGTGCGCGGCCCGAAGGCCGAAGACGCGCTGATGTGGTTGCTGTCGAACGCCATCCGGCGTCTCGAGCCGGGGGCGGCGCAGTACAATGCGATGTGCAACCGCGACGGAGGAGTCGTCGACGACGTCTTCGTGTACCGGCTCGCGGCCGACGACTTCCTGGTCTGCGTCAACGCAGCGAACCGCGCGAAGGACTTCCGCTGGATGCAGGAGAACAACCCGCACGGCGCAGAGCTCACCGACGAAGGAGACGCCTGGGCGCAGCTCGCGGTGCAGGGGCCTCGCGCTGTCGAGGTCGTGGACCAGCTCGTCGAGCTCGACGCATCGGCGGTGCCTCGGCATCGCTTCGAGCGTGCGGCCTTCGCGGGAGTCCACGACTGCATCGTGGCCCGCACGGGCTACACCGGCGAGGATGGGTTCGAGGTGTTTCTGCCCGCGGGGCACGCCGCCACGGGCTGGGAGGCCATTCTCGAGGCCGGCCAGCCCCACGGTATCGTCCCCGTCGGCCTGGGCGCGCGGGACACCCTGCGCCTCGAGGTCCGAAACTGCCTCTACGGCCACGAGCTCACCGACGACACGAGCCCACTCCAGGCCGGCCTCGGATGGGTCGTCAAGCTGCGGAAGCCCGGTGGATTTCTGGGGGCGGAGGCCATCGCCGAGCGACGGCAGACCGATCCGACGGTCCTCGTCGGCCTCGTCCTGGAGGGCAAGCGGATCGCTCGCGACGGCATGATGGTCCGTCACGGGGGGCAGGATGTCGGGATCGTCACGTCGGGCACCCTCGGACCGTCGGTCGGCAAGCCCATCGCGTTGGCCTACGTCGCCCGCACTTGCGCAACCCCTGGCACCGAGCTCTCGGTCGACGTGCGGGGCCGCGAGGCCCAGGGCCGCGTCGTCGAGGGACCCTTCTTGGAGACGGCATGAACATCCCTGACGACCTGCAGTACACGAGCCACGACGAGTGGGTTCGAGCCGACGGCGAGCACCTCGTTGTCGGAATCACCGACTTCGCCCAGGACCAGCTCGGCGACATCGTGCACGTCGAGCTGCCCGAGGTGGGTGCGTCGTTCTCGGCTGGGGACGTCGTGTGCGAGATCGAGTCCGTCAAGGCCGTCGCCGAGATCTACGCGCCCGCACCTGGCACGATCACCGCGGTCAACGAGGCCCTCGAAGACGCCCCGGAGTCCGTCAACAGCGACCCTTACGGCACGTGGATCTACAAGCTCGAGTTCACGGCGCCCGCAGAAGGCCTGCTCGGGCCCGCGGACTACCGCAGCAAGGTCGAGCAGTAGCCGCCAACGACCTCTCGATGTGGGTACGACGTCGCCTTGAGCTGACGAGGGAGTAGACCATGCCCGTGCCGCCGCCCGATGCGTTCCTGGGGCGCCATCTGGGGCCTTCCGACACCGAGCTGCGCGAGATGCTCCAAGCGGTCGGGGCCGCGTCGCTGGAAGACCTGGTAGAGCAGACGATTCCCGCGTCGATCCGCTCTGACCGATTCGATGCGCTGCCTCCGGCGGTCACCGAGGTCCAGGCGCTTGCCGAGCTAGCGGAGCGTGCAGGCGACAACGAAGTGTTCCGCTCGTACATCGGCATGGGCTACCACGGCACGCTCACGCCCCCGGTGCTGCTCCGGAACCTGATCGAGAATCCCGGCTGGTACACGGCCTACACGCCCTACCAGGCCGAGATCAGCCAGGGGCGCCTCGAAGCGCTGCTGATCTACCAGACCGTCGTGCAGGAGCTCTGCGGGCTGGCCATCTCCAATGCGAGCCTGCTCGACGAGGCCACCGCCGCCGCGGAGGCGATGACGATGGCCTGGCGTCACAAGCGGAGCAAGGGCCACCGCTTCTATGTCGACGAGGCGGTCCACCCCCAGGTCCTGGCCGTCATGCGGACCCGGGCCGAGCCGCTCGGCATCGAGATCGCCGTGGGGCCGCCCGATGCGCTCGACATCGATGCGGAGGGCGGTTTCGGCGTGCTGGTGGCCTATCCGGCCACCGACGGTCGGATCACGGACTGCCGGGCGTTCGTGGACCGGGCCCACGCTGCGGGGCTCGTGGTCGCCGCCTGCACCGACCTGCTCGCGCTCACCTTGCTCGAGCCGCCGGGAGCGCTGGGCGTGGACATCGCCGTGGGCAACGCTCAGCGCTTCGGGGTCCCGATGGGCTACGGAGGCCCCCACGCTGCCTTCATGGCCGCTACCGAGGCATTTCAGCGGGACATGCCCGGGCGGATCATCGGCGTGAGCAAGGACGTGCACGGCAACAAGGCCCTCCGGATGGCCCTGCAGACGCGCGAGCAGCACATCCGTCGGCAGAAGGCCACGTCCAACATCTGCACCGCCCAGGTTCTGCTGTCCGTGGTCGCCGCGATGTACGCCGTGTGGCACGGCCCCGACGGGCTCGAGCGCATCGCCCGGCGGGTGCAGGGGATGGCTCGTGCGCTCGCCGCAGGCGCGCGCCGAGCGGGGTGGACCGTCGCGGACCACGACTTCTTCGACACCGTGCGCATCGATGCAGGGGAGGGGGCTGCGGACCTCCTCGCGCGAGCTGCACAGCGGGGCATCAACCTCCGCTCGCTCGGCTCCAGCGTGTGTGTCGCGCTGGACGAGACGGTCTCCGAGACCGACCTCGGAGACCTCCTGGAGGTGCTCGGGGGAGACCGCCACTGGGTCGAGGAGCTCCTCGCGTCTGTCGACACCGGGTTCGTCGGGCCGCTCGCCCGCACGAGCGCCTACCTGCAGGAGCGGGTGTTCTTCGCGCATCGTAGCGAGACCGAGATGATGCGCTACCTGCATCGGCTACAGACGCGGGACATCGCGCTCGACACGTCGATGATTCCGCTCGGCTCCTGCACGATGAAGCTGAACGCGGCCACGGAGATGATCCCGGTCACCTGGCCTGGCTTCAATGCCTTGCATCCCTTCGCGCCGCGGAGCCAGGCTCGGGGCTACGCGCGAGTGTTCAGGGAGCTCGAGGGGTGGCTCGCCACGATCACCGGGTTCGAGGCGGTATCGCTACAGCCCAATGCAGGCTCGCAGGGTGAGTACTCGGGCCTGTTGACGATCCGCGCCTATCACCAGTCCCGAGGAGACGGTGACAGCCGGGTGGTCTGCTTGATTCCCACGTCTGCCCACGGCACGAACCCCGCGAGCGCGGTCATGGCCGGCATGACCGTCGTGCCGGTGGCTTGCGACGACCAGGGGAACATCGACGTCGATGACCTGACCGAGAAGGCAGACGCGCACGCGGACAGGCTCGGCGCGCTGATGGTCACCTACCCGTCGACCCACGGCGTGTTCGAGGAGCGGATCGAGGAGATCTGCGGGATCATCCACGACCGGGGCGGCCAGGTGTACATGGATGGCGCCAACATGAACGCCATGGTCGGCTTGGTCCAGCCGGCCGCAATCGGGGCGGACGTGTGCCACCTCAACCTGCACAAGACCTTCTGCATCCCGCACGGGGGAGGGGGTCCGGGCATGGGTCCGATCGGAGTCCGCGCCCACCTCGCGCCGTTTCTGCCGGGGCATCCCGTCGTCTCGCCTCGGGAGTCGGAGGAGGCCGAGGCCCACGCGCTCGGAGCGGTTTCTGCGGCCCCGTGGGGCTCGCCGTCGATTCTGCCCATCAGCTGGGCCTACATCCGCATGCTGGGTCGAGACGGGCTGCGGCGCGCGAGCGAGGTGGCGATTCTCAACGCCAACTACGTGGCCAAGCGCCTCGAGGGGCACTTCGAGGTGCTCTACCGCGGGCAGCGGGGTCGCGTGGCTCACGAGTGCATCCTCGACGTTCGCCCCTTCAAGGCGTACGGCGTGCAAGTCGACGATGTGGCCAAGCGGCTGATGGACTACGGCTTTCACGCGCCGACGATGTCCTGGCCGGTCGCGGGCACCCTCATGGTCGAGCCTACCGAGAGCGAGGGTCAGGCGGAGCTCGATCGCTTCTGTGACGCCATGATCGCCATCCGTGAGGAGATCCGGCAGGTCGAGGAGGGAGCCGTGTCGATGGATGACAGCCCCCTGCGCCACGCGCCTCACACCGCGATGGACGTGATGCGTCCTGACTGGGACCGGTCTTATTCTCGCGAGCAGGGTGCGTTTCCGGCGGCGTGGACGCGTTCACACAAGGCGTGGCCCCCGGTCGGCCGTATCGACAACGTGTTCGGTGACCGGCATCTCGTGTGTACCTGCGACGCGTGGCCGTCCGAGCCCGGGGCTGGAGACTGACCAGCCGGGCAGCGCCCTACTGAAGGGAGAACGCGTCCAGCTGCTTGCGGCGCTTGGCGTGGCGTAGCTTGCGAAGCGCCTTGATCTCGATCTGCCGGATGCGCTCACGCGTCAGCG
Organism: uncultured Enterobacteriaceae bacterium; assembly: GCA_964393165.1. GTDB lineage: Bacteria > Myxococcota_A > UBA796 > UBA796 > DRPG01. The sequence goes on along the minus strand of CAYMSU010000139.1, from coordinate 5,968 downwards.
CGAATCGCGAGCCGATCTCCTCGAGCGAGTAGTGGGTGGGCTCGCCGATTCCGTAGCGCATGCGGATGACCTTCTCCTCGCGAGGCGACAGGCTGGCGAGCACGTCGTCGATCTGCTCCCGCAGGTCGGCCTCATCCATGCGCTCCGACGGAACTTCCGCGTCGGGGTTCTCGATGAAGTCCATGATCGTGCTGTCCGAGTCCTCGGATACCGACGCGTCGAGACTCATGGGCTCGCGCGTGATCTTGAGCAGCTCTTCGACGTCATCGGAGTCCACCTCGAGTTCTTTGGCGATCTCCTGGGTGGATGGCTCGCGTCCCAACTTCTGGAACAGCATCTTCTGGGTCTGGTGGACGCGGTTGACGACCTCGAGCTTGTAGATGGGCACTCGGATCGTGCGGACCTGCGACTCGATCGCCCGGATGATCGACTGACGGATCCACCACGAGGCGTAGGTCGAAAACTTGAAGCCGCGTGTGTGGTCGAACTTCTCGACGGCCTTCATCAGGCCGAGGTTGCCCTCCTGAATGAGGTCGGACAGCGGCAGGCCCCGGTAGGCATACTGCTTGGCGATCGACACCACGAGCCGGAGGTTCGCCTTGATGAGCGCCGCCTTGGCAAGGTCCGCATCGGGGCCCGCGTCGTCGATGCGGCGGGCCACCTCGACCTCGTCCTTCGCCGAGAGGAGCGGGATGGCGCCCATGGCGCGGAGGTACTTGTTGAGGAGCTGTCCGCTCGGATCGGCGGCGGGGTCGGTCTTGCTCAGTGCGGAGGTGCGGGCCATGCGTCTCTCCTGAGGTCCGTGCGACGTTCGAGTGAGATGCAACGTCTGTGCCAACAGGTTCCATTCTGTCATCAGCGAGGTTCGAGCTGGTCCGACTGCCTGACCCGGGGTGGCTCAAGCGGCGACAGCGATCGAACATCTCGGACGTCGTACAAGATCTTCGGACGCGAGGGGCCCGCGGCGGGCCGCGAGCTGATTCACGCTCGTTCCGGATACGGGGGCACGTGACAGGTTTGGACCGCGTCCATCGGGCGCGTCGGGAATGGTGCGCGTGGAGAGCGACGTGATCGACACCTTGGTGGCCGGCGGGCCCGTCATGATCCCCATCCTGGCCTGCTCCTTGATCGCGCTGGCCACGTTGTTCGAGCGCCTGTGGTCCCTGCGCCGGTCCAGAGTCGTGCCGCCCTCGTTCGCCGTTGAGGTGATGGAGCTCGTTCGCCAGAAGCGGTGGGACGATGCGCTCACCCTCTGCCGAAAGCAGGACATCCCGATCGCGCGCATTCTCGAGGTGGCGCTGGAAGCCCGCGCCGAGCCACGCAACCTGATCAAGGAGCGAGTCGAGGAGGTCGGGAGGCGCGAGGCGGCCGACCTCGAGCGGTTCACCCCGATCCTGGGCACCGTGGCCTCCATCTCTCCGCTGCTCGGCCTGCTCGGTACCGTGGGCGGCATGATCCTCACGTTCCAGGTGATCGAGCAGCAGGGCGTCGAGGTCGGGGCGCTCGCCGGGGGCATCAGCCAGGCGCTCATCACCACGTTCGCTGGCTTGTCGGTGGGGATCCCTGCGCTGGTCGCCAACCGCTACGTGCTCGCTCGCATCGATGCGCTGGTCATCGACCTCGAGGAGGTGGCCCTCGGTGTCGTCAACCTCCTCGCAGGGGAGCTCCCCACCGATCGGGCGGCCAAGTGAGGTTCGTCGCTGCGCGCCGCCCTGATCCGCTCATCGACGTCACGCCGATGATCGACATCGTCTTCCAGCTCGTGCTGTTCTTCATGGTGTCGACCACATTCGTCCAGGCCCCGGGAATCGAGGTCGATCTCCCGCGGTCGAGCTCCGAGACGGTGCTGACCGACGACAAGGATCTCGACATCTGGATGACGGTCGACGGGGCCGTCTATGTCGACGAGGCGCCGGTCACCTCTGCAGAGCTGCGCGGGATCCTTCAGCAGAGAGCGCAGCGGAACCCCAACACGCTCGTGGTGATCAAGGCCGACACCGGAGTGTCGCACGGTCGGGTGGTAGCGGTCATGGATCAGGCCCGCGGCTTCGGGCTGAGCCGGCTGGCCATTGCCACTGACGCGTCGACGGGCGAGGATGAGTAGCGTATGTCACCTGTCGTTCCCCGGGCTCCGCTCGCGCTCCGCTCGCTCCTGCTCTCTGTCGTGCCCGCCGCGCTTCTGGTCGGGCTCGCCTCTGCGGCCGTGTGGGGCGACGGCGGGTACATGGCGCGAGAGCGGCTCCGTGCCCAGCTCGAGGCGTCGAATGCCGAGCTCGCTGCGATCCAGCGCGAGAACGAGCGCCTGCTGTTCGACCTTCGGCGCGTGCAGCGGGATCCGGTCGTAATGGAGCGCGTCGTGGCCGAGGAGATCGGCATGGCTCGGGAGGGCTCGATCGTCGTGCGCTTCGAGGGAAGCGTCGAGCCCATCATGGGGGAGTGAAGGTTCCCGGCTCCGGGCTCGATGGTACGTGTGAGGAATCGTAGGACTCAAGGAGCGACGTGGGACTCGAAGTCATCCTGGGCACGCTGTTGTGCGGCGGCATGTGCTGCCTCAGCGTCTCCGCCGTCCTGCTCGTGGGTGTGGTGGTCGTGCTCCGGCGCTCGCAGCAGCAGGGGTCCAACGGCGCGCCGCTGCTGGGCTGGTCGATGAGCAGCCCACCGTCCACCGGCAGCCGATCCGAGCCGAACCTGGGGTTCATGAACGCCGAACCGGAGCCCGAGCCCGCGGTCGTACCGCCTCCGCCTCCGCCTCCACGGCCCGCTTCGGCGCAGCCTCCGCCGCGCCCGCCGGCTCCCGCCAAAGGCTCGCCGTTCGCCGCACCGCCGGAGCCCTCGTCGGCTCCGTCCTCAGGGGAGCCCCCAGCCCCCGGGCGGGGCGGGGTCTTGCCGAGGTCCAGCGGTCAGACGATCATCGCCTTCGATGACGAAGAAGATGACTGGTAGCTCGATTGAGGCCCCTCTGCGGGGCCTGGTCGCCGCGAACGGTGTCTGGGGCGCGCTCTACGAGGCCGAGATCGTGCGGATCACCGGCCCGGACAGTCGGCGCTTCGCCAACGGCATGTTCACGAACAACGTTCGGGACCTTCCGGTCGAGGGGGTCAACCGCCACGCGATCGTCGACGACCGCGGGCGGGTAGGAGGCTTTCTCGACCTCGTGTGCGTCGCCGACGACGTGTTCGTCGCGCTTCTCGCCCCCGGCGTGACGGCAGCGGACTTCTGCGAGCGCTACGCCACGTTCGTCGTCTTCGACGACGTAGAGCTCGAGCCCCAGGCCCCTCATCGTGGACTGCACCTGCTCGGAGACATCGAGCGGCTGCACCTGCCCCCGGCGGGCACCGCGACGGCGTGGGGGGAGGGGTGGGCGTTCCGGACCTGGGGCTGGCCCGGCCCTGGGGTGCGATGGGTCTCGCCGGCCGAGTCTGCGGATTCCCATCTCCCCACTTTCGAGGCCCTCGACGAGAGGGCTCACGCCGCGGTCGAGATCCTCGCGGGGGTTCCTCGATTCCCCGATGACACGGGGCCAAAGGCGCTTCCCCACGAGCTCGGGCTCCGCGACGAGATGCTGTCCTTCGACAAGGGCTGCTACCTCGGACAGGAGGCCATCAACCGCATCGACGTGATGGGGAAGGTCCGGAAGCAGCTGCGCGCGCTGCGCGGCCCGGCGCTCGCACCGGGCGCCGAGATCACCCTCGACGGCGCCAAGGTGGGTGTGGTCGGCCGCGTCGCGACGCTGCCCGAGGGACCGCTGGGGCTCTCCGTCCTCAAGGAAGCAGCGGCCCCCCCCGGGACCGTCGTGCAGATCGAGGGCGAGACGGCCGAGGTCCTCGCCCTGCCCGTGGGGCCCGACAAGGTCCTTCCTTCGGGATGACGCTCGCGGCCGCGATGGTCGTCGCGGAGGAGCGCCTGAGGGCCTGCGGATGGACCGGTGCACGCGCCTTCGATGAGCTACTCGAGGCGATCCGGGAGCGCCTCGGCGCGCCGGCTCGCCCCTCGGCCCAGGCCCGCGAGGTGGCTGCGGAGCTGCCGCTGAACACTGGGGAGGACCTGCTGGGGCTCGCTTATGAGCGGTTCTTCGCGGACCTCTTCAAAGGGCGGCGAGGCCAGTTCTTCACCCCTGGCCCGGTCTGCGTCTTGCTGCTGTCGAGGCTCGACCTGAGGCCCGGCGACACCGTGCTCGACCCGACGTGCGGGAGTGGCGGGCTGCTCGTCCACGCCGCCCGTCGCGGGGCGTCGGTCCGCGGCATCGAGCTCGACCCCAGGCTTGCCCAGCTCGCGTCTCTGAACCTTCGGATGGCCGGCCATGCTCGAGCTGTCCGACAGGCGGACTTCTTCCGTGTGCCGCCGGAGCCTGTCGATATCGTCGTGGCCAACCCACCGTTCTCGATTCCGCTGCGCGACCCCGAGCTCTTGAGCCGCTTCGAGCTCGGGCGAGGCCAGCGCACCATGCTGTCGGATGTCCTCTTCCTCGAGGCGCTCGAGGACTGGGTGCGACCCGGAGGACGGGCCGGAGTCGTGCTCCCTTGGTCGGTCTTCGTGAATGACCGGTTCGAGGCGGTGCGGGGACGGGTCGATGCTGCGTGGCGTCGGCTCGGCGTGTGTGAGCTGCCCGAGGGCGTGTTCCGCCCGTTCGGTGGCGCGGCCGGCCGGGCGGGGTTGCTGTGGCTCGAGCGCAAGGCCCCAGGGCAGTCGGCGACCGTTGGGGAGCCCGCCTGGTGGGCCGTCGTCCGAGACCCAGGCTACGATGTGCGGCGGCAGCACTTCAAGGCCACGGACGAGCAGGAGATCCGCGACCTCGCCTCGGGTCGCGGGTGGGCGCCGCTTCCCCCGGGAGCGTGGGTGCCGCAGCGCTCGGAGGTCCCCGGTACCCCCGTCGGGGACCACGCCCGGCTCGCGCCAGCCGCCGATGGGCCTCTCGGCGACGGGCCCGTGTGGGTGCTCGACCTCGCGAACGCCGATCGGTCCACAGGCGAGGCCCACCCCCGTCGGGGGGCAGTGACCGATGTCGCCTCTCGGCGGACGCTGCAGCCCGGTGACGTGCTCGTGGCGCGGTTGCGTCCGAACCTCGGGAACGTCGCGCGGGCTCCCGAGGTCCCCGGGCGCCTCGTCGGCAGCCCCGAGTGGGTCGCCCTGCGCGCGTCCCACCCCGGATGGCTCCTGCACGCGCTCCGCACCCCGGCCTTTCGGCAGGCGCTGCCGTCCACCGGCGGGCAGACGCGGCCGCGGGTGTCCGCCGACGGCATCCTGCAGGCGCGCGTGCCTCGGCCCGCTGCCGACCTCGTGGCGCGCGTCGATGCGCTGTCGGGAGCGCTGTTCGCCGCGCGGCAGGCGCTCCGCGAGCAGCTGGACGCTTTGCAGGCAGCGGTCGACGCTTTCACCGCCGGCGAGATCGACGAAGCGGGCCTACGTCGCGCGCTCGAGGAGATCCACCCGCTCCCGCGTGACGGTTAGGACAACGACCTCGGTTCGCATCCGGCGGGAGGCAGCGTGTGGAGCTGGTGGTGGTTGGCGTGCACGGCTCCCCCCGGGGCCGAGGACACCGGTGTCCTGCAGACCGATCTGGCCGAGGGGCCCCTCGGGCTCGGCGCGGCCAACCCGTTTCCGAGCCTCGCCCAGGTAGCCGATGACGGTCATCTCGCGCTCCGCAGTCTGCCGTCGGAGGGGCGCACGCGGATTCCGGTGGACCGACTCGCCTGGCGGCGGGGCTTCTCCCCCGTGCAGACGTCAGTGTTGGAGCTGCCGGGCATCGCGGCCGAGGGCCTGCCCACGTTCGACCAGGCGCCCCTGGGTGAGGGCACCGTGGAGATGTACGATCTCACGGAGGGAGTGCGGCTGCCCTGCATGGCGGAGCTCGATGCGCATCCGCAGGCCGCGGGTACCTGGCTGCTACGCTTCCAGTCGAGCAGGGAAGCCAGGAGCAGGGCGGGCGTGCGCCCCCACCCGATGTCCAGGTATCGGGCGAGAGTACGCT
>CAYMSU010000138.1:0-13302 GCA_964393165.1 uncultured Enterobacteriaceae bacterium | reverse complement strand
GCTCGCCCGACGAACGGACCGCGCGCGGCGGGCAGGGCGGGGGCCGCCCAGGCCTCGGGCCGCGCGACGGGGCCGTCGGGCAGCACGAGGACGTAGCCGGCTCCCTGGCGCGTGAGGAGGTGGGCGGGCTGGGACGGATCGTCCTCGAGCTTCTTCCGCAGCGAGAACATCGCCTTGTCGACGGCTCGCGTGCGCGCCGTGGGCGCATACCCGAACGCGCGCTCGGCGATCTCGTCCTGGGGTACGACCTGCCCGGGTCGCGCGGCGAGATAGGCGAGGAGCTCCCGCTCCCGCTCCCGCTCGGTGAGGCGCAGGGGCGGATCGCCGATGACCTCGCCGGTCACGAGGTCGACTGCCCGCGAGGGGAGTACGAGGTGCGGCTTCGAGGAGGTCACGCCGGCAGCATACCGTTCGTGTAGGCGTACTGCTCGGTGAAGTGCTCGCGGCGTGCTACCCGGAGACACCGGCGTGGAGGGTGCGTGGGCACGGCAGGTTGGTGCGGCAGGTGGCTCGTGGGGCTCGCGATGGTCCTCGGCGGCTGTGGAAGCTCGGCGCCGCGCTCCGCGGATGCGGGGGTCGAGGTGCGGCCGGAGGTCCGGCAGAGCGACATCGCGGGCCTGAAGGCGGCGATGGGGGCGGGGGACGTCGCGCTGATCGACGTCCGCACGATTCGGGAGTTCGCCGCCGGCCACGTGCCGGGCGCAGTGAACATCCCGCTTCACGATCTGGCGTCGCAGGTGCCCGCGCTGAAGGGGCTCGACCGAGAGCTGTGGCTGATCTGCCAGTCGGGGAACCGCTCGGGCCGGGCGGCGCGCATGCTGGCCGCCGAGGGCGTCCCGACGGTCAACGTGCAGGGAGGCACCCGGGCCTGGACCGCGGCGGGCCACGAGATCCGGGTGCCCTGACGCACGTATTGCCCTTGTCGCCCCCCCTCGGTCGGGCGCGGGGATCACGTCGGGAGGCTGAGCTCCCGCCACGCGACCATGCCGCCGGCCAGGTTCGCTGCCTGGTCGAAGCCCGCCTTCTCGAGGATCGTGGCGCCCATCGCGGACCGCCGGCCCGTCTGGCAGACGACGACGACCGGCTTGTCGCTCGGCACCTCCGAGGTGCGCCCGCGCAGCTCGTCGAGCGGGATCAGCTGCGCGCCGGCGAGGTGGCCGAGCTCCCCGTCGAACTCGGCGGGGCTGCGCACGTCGAGCAGGTGGACCTCGCTTCGATGGGCCGCGACCCAGTCGGGCTCGATCTGGGGGAAGCCCCCGTAGGTGCGCAGCACCGGCCCCCACGACGCCTTCGGGGGGGCCTCGCCGCCTTCGGGCTCCCCGGACCGCAGGTTCGCCGGCACGGCCTCGGCGATCCGCTTGGGGTGGGCCAGGCCCAGGTTGTCCATGTAGCCGACGAAGTCCTCTTCCCTCGCCTGGCCGCCGATGCGGGGGTTGTGCACCCGCTCCTCGCCCACGCTGCTCGAGGTGCGCCCGTGGTAGTCGTGCGCAGGCCAGAGGGTGCAGTCGTCGGGCAGGGTGAAGATCTGCTCGCGGATCGACTGGTACAGCCGCGCGGCGCTGCCGCCCTGGAAGTCGGTGCGCCCGGCGCCCCGGATCAGCAGCGCATCGCCGGTGAATACCCTCGAGGGCGTGGCGGGGGGCGCCTCGGCCACGAACGACAGGCAGCCGGCGGTGTGCCCGGGCGTGGCGCGAACCTCGAGGGCGCGGCCGCCGAAGCGCACCACGTCGCCGTGGCGCAGGGGCAGGTCCACCCCCTCGGCGTCGTAGGCCGCAGCCAGCGCGATCCGGGAGCCGTAGGCCTGCTTCATTCGCCAGGCTCCCGTCACGTGGTCGGCGTGGACGTGGGTGTCGAGCGTGTAGCGCAGCGTCAGTCCGAGCTCGCGCACCAGCGCGGCGTCGCGGTCGTGCTGCTCGAACACGGTGTCGATCAGCACGGCGTCTCGCGTGGACGGATCGGCGAGCAGGTACGTGTAGGTGCTCGAGGTCGCGTCGAACAGCTGCCGAAACACCATGGTCCCTCCACCGACACGGACGGGAGTCCGGGCCGGAGAGGGGCCTATCGCGCGCCGGCCTCGAAGTGCAGGCTCCACCGCTGCACCCGCTCCTGCAGCCCGTTGATCAGCGCGAGCGCGCCGCCCTCCGGGGGGGCTCCCTTGAGCGCCTCGCCCGCCTGCTCGAGGGTCCGCCGGGCCCGGGACAGCGCGGCCGGTTCGTCGCCCTGGACCTCGGCCTCGAAGTCCGCCAGGCTGATCACGAACCGCAGCAGGATCGGGGAGCTCGCGGGAAACGCCCTCGCGGCCCGCTCGTAGCCCTCCAGGTAGTAGGTCCAGGCCCACTCCTTGTAGCCCTCGTGGACGTACTCCCCGAAGAAGCGGTAGACCTCGCCGGCGAGCCTTCGGCTGACGAGCTCGAGGTGGTGGTCGGAGACCTGCAACGTGCGCTCGAGGAGGTCCAGGATCTGGCCGGTGACCTGGTTCGCCTCGGGCAGCACGTAGGCCTCGTAGGCCGCGAGCGCGGCCTGCGCGTCTGGCGACTGGGCCGCGGCCCGCCGCAGCCCCGACATCGTCTTGAGCCGAGCCGTGACGAGGCCGTCGACGGCTGCGGCGAGCAGGTCGCGGAGCTCGGGCGACCACTGGGGAGCCGGATCCTCCTGCTTCACGATCGCGGCCACGAGCTGGAACAGGTCTTCGTGCCGCTCCAGGCTCCGGGCCGTCCGAGCGAGGGCGAGCCAGTCGGTGGGCGGGTGAGGAACGGCGAGCGTGCCGACGTCGAGCAGGAGTGGCATGGGCCCTCTCGGAGTGCGGGGCGAGTATACGCAGCGCGGGCCGGAGCATCGAACGCGATCCTCCCTCCGGGGGGAGACCCCTCGTTCCTCAGAACGATCATCGGTCGCCGGTCGCGGAACGTCGACCGCGCCGGGGAAGCGTCAGACCCGCAGCTCGTCGAGGAACCCGCGGATCTCGTCCGGGGTCCAGTCCCGACAGTGGGCGTTGAGCGCCCGCGCGCTCGCCGGCATGCCGTCTACGATGCAGGTGTCCCCGCGCTGGGTGATCGTGAAGCCGCCCGCGTGCTGCAGCGCGAGCAGGCCCTGCGCGCCGTCGCGCCCCATTCCGGTGAGCACGAGCCCCACCGCGCGTCGCCCCACGTGCTGGGCCACACTCGCGAGCAGCCGATCGGCCGACGGCACGGTGTGACTCTCGGAGGGGAGCAGGCGGCACAGCCCCTCCTCGTCGAGCACCAGGTCCTCGGTCGCGGGGGCCAGCAGGGCGTGGCCTGGCCGCGGGGCCTCCCCGTCGCGGGCCACCGAGCAGGGCATGCCCTCGTCGGTCAGCCACTCCGCGAGCGAGACGTCGAAGCTCCGGCTCACGTGCTGCGCGATCACCACCGGCACGCGGAACGGACGGGACCCGGCCAGGACGTGCTTGAGGATCTCGGGCCCCCCCGTCGACGAGCCGATCGCCACGAGCTGCACACCGGAGCTCTTCGACGTCGAGGCGCCCTTGTCGTCGCTCGCCTCCTCCATCAGCTCGACCGTGCGGTGAAGCCGCAGGCGCGCCCGCGTGCGGGTGCCCTCGGTGGCGTCGGGCCGCCATCCCGGATCGACGATCGCGGTGGCCCCGGCCCGCATGAGCCGGTGGCGCTGCTCCGCACTCGGCCGCTCCACCAGCACGAGCCGCTGCAGCACGGACCGGTCGGCGACCCGCGACAGCACGCTCAGGCAGCGATCCAGGGTGTCGTCGGTGGCGGCCAGGACCACCCCGATCGGACGGGCCCGCGCGGGCCCCTTCCACTCCCCCTCGGGGTCCACGGCCTGTACGCCGAGGCCCTCCGGGAGGTCGTCCCGAAGGCGCGCCTGGGCCACCGCTCCCGGGGTCAGGTCGATGAGCCACAGGAACCGGCGAGCGGCGGTCGACGCCGTCATGTCATCCCCCCAGGAGGTCGCGGATCGCCTTGGCCAGATCCCCGGCCTGGATGTCTTGGCGCGGGGCCCCGGAGGCCGCCGCGGGCGGTGTGGGCGAGGGCTGGTAGGCTCCCTCGGGCGGCTGGTAGCTGCGCACAGACCGCTTGGCGGGACGGTGCACCCGCGTCCAGCGCTTCAGCTCGGTCGGCTCGGGGTCCGTGGGCGCCATGATCAGGTGCCCGTGCGACCGCAGCGAGGCTGCGATGCGCCGAAGCACGCGCCCCGAGCCCTCGTCGCTGAAGTAGATGAGGACGTTGCGGCAGAAGGCCAGGTCGATGTCGTAGGGGGGGCCCGGCTCCGCGAGCGTGCCCACGCAAAACGTCACCTGGGCCCGGATCTCGTCCTTCACCCGCACCTGGCGCCCCTCCCGGAGCTCGAGCCAGGCAAGCGCGGAGGGCTCGATGCCCCGCAGCGACCACGAGCCGTAGACCCCCTCGCGGGCCCGCGCGACCGCGTCGTGCGAGAAGTCGGTGCCGAAGACCTGCACGCGCGTGCCGACCTCCTCGAGACCCAGAGCGGCGAGGTTGTAGGCCTCCTCGCCGCTCGCGCAGCCGGCCGACCAGATCCGGACGGGCCCCGACGGGCGCCGCTGCGCCACCTCGCGGAGCAGCTGCCGCGCGACGTCGAAGCACTCGGGGTGGCGCTGAAAGTGCGTCTCGGGGATGCTCAGGATCCGGGCCGCCTCGTCGGTGAGCGCGTCCCAGGTGCCCGGCGGGTGCTGCGCGAGCAGGCTCGCGAGCTGCGCCCCGCGGCCGGGGGGATAGTTCTCGAGGGTGAGCCCGAAGTGCTCCTGGGCCCAGGCTTCGACCGCGTGCGCGTCGGGGAGCGCAGAGGGGGTGGCTTCCATGTCAGGCGACTTCCGGCTCGGAGACGCCGTCCTCCTCGGGCGCGTTCGAGGCATCGTTGAGGAATCGATCGAGGACTCCCTGGATGCTTCCGGACAACCCCGACAGCGAGGTCGTGCCCTCGTCGATGGTCTTCATCCCGGTCGCGGACTCGACCGAGTTCTTGTTGATCTCGTCCATCGCGATGCTGATCTGCTCGATGCCCTCGCCCTGCTGCCGCGACACGGTGGCGATGAGGCGCGCGGACTCACCGGACTCCTCGACTGCGTCGGCGAGCTCGTTGAACCGGTCCCCGGCGGTGGTGGCGAGCTTGGCGCCGTTCTCGACCGCGAGCGTGCCCTGCTCGGTCGCGAGCACCGCCGCGTCGGTCGCCTTCTGGATGTCGCCCAGGATGTTGCGCACCTGCAGGGTGGACTGCTTCGACTGATCCGCGAGGTTGCGGATCTCGGTCGCGACCACAGCGAACCCGCGGCCGTGCTCGCCTGCCCGCGCGGCCTCGATCGCCGCGTTGAGCGCGAGCAGCTTGGACTGCTCCGAGATCTCGCTGACCGAGCTGATGATGTCGCCGATCTGCTGGGTCTGCTCGTTGAGGAGCAGGATCCGCTCGGAGAGCGTCTCCATCTGCTGGCGGATGTCGTCCATCCCGGTCGAGACCTCGGCCACGGCCTCCTTGCCGTCGCGCGCGACCCCGATGGTGTGCTGGGTGGTCTGCATCACGCTCTCGGCCTGGCCGAGCGCCTGCTTCGCGGTCTGCGACAGCTCGGCCATCGCCGTGGTGATCTCGGCCACCGCGGCCGCCTGGCGCTGCGCCCCCTCCGTCTGGGCCGCGGTCGCTCCCTTGATCTCGCCCGTGGTGTTGTCGAGCAGCTCCACGTACTCCGACAGGGACCCCGTGAACGAGTCGACGAGCTTCTGCGCGGTCTCCTCGCGGCGGAGGATGTAGGTGTCGATCGCAGCCGACATGTCGAAGAACACGATCTTCGTCAGCGCCTGCAGGCCGCGCACCAGCTTCTCGGGATCCCGCGCGCACTTCTCGACGAACGCCGGGATCAGCTCGGCGAAGATGTAGCCGTAGGTCCCGAGGTAGAACTCGGGGCCGAGCCCCACGCGCTCGTGGACGTTGCCGATGTTGATCCGGTTCTCGAAGTACTCCTCGTCCCACGCGCCCTCGCCCATCCGCTCGTAGTACTGGATCTGGGCCGTCTTGAGGCGCTTGATCCGCGCCTTGCTGTTCAGCAGGTGGCCGAGCTTCCCCGACGCCTCCAGGTGGTCGTAGAGGTCGTCGATGACCTCCCGGATCCGGTCCACCATCACGTCGGACAGCTCGCGGATGCTCTGCTCGTCGGCGTCGTCGATGCGCAGGAAGCTACGGCGATCCACCAGCAGCTCCGCCAGGTTTTCGATGTCGGAAGGCGTGTTCTCGCTCATGGGTGGCTCCGAGGTCGGGCGAAGGGTCAGGCGGCCGCCAGGAAGAAGGCGGGGGTCACGAACAAGCTCTCGGGGTCGAGGAGCAGCAGGTCTCCTTCCGCGACGCCGCAGAAGCACGGCGCCTTGGCTCCGAGCGCGATGGGGACGGGGTTCACGTCGTCGCGGCGCAGGGTCGAGATCCCCTGCACGTCGTCGGCCAGCAGGCCGAGCTGCTGCCCCTCGTGCTCCACGATGAGCAGCCACCGCCAGTGGTCGTCCGACGACGGCGCGTCGGTGAGGAAGGCGGCGATGTCGTGCAGCGACACGAGGTCGCCGCGGTAGTTGACGACGCCCGGCACGACCGGAGAGGCTCCGGGGACCGGGCACCAGCCCTGCACGATGCGGATCTCGCGCAGGGACACGAGGTCGATGCCGTAGGCGCGGTCGCGGCGCTCGAAGACCACGTAGTCGACGCGACGGTCGTCGCGGCGGTGGGCGTCGCGGGCCCCGTACCGCTCGGCACGACTCTTGAGCAGCTTGCGCTCGTTGTCGTTGAGCGCCTCCTCGCCGACGAAGGGGGCGGGGGCGAGCTCCTTGCGCCGACCCCAGGTGTCCTCCACCCGCAGCACGGGGTAGAGCACGTCGTTCACCCGGGCGAACGGCGGCCCGCTCGTCTTCTGCGACAGCTGCTCGGCGGGCACCTGCACGAGGTCCTTCAGGTTGTCGACGACCAGCCCGAACACGCCCTCGTCGTCGGCGTGGCAGATCACGATGAAGCGGCGGGGGTCGAGCGCCCGCTCGGCACCCGCGATGTCGATGAGCGGCACGATCTCGCCGCGGATGTTGACCACGGCGTGCACGGCGTCCTGGGGGCGGTCCACGGGGACCGCCTCGCACATCGCCACGATCTCGCGGATCTGGTCGAGCCGCATCAGCTGGGGCCGGTCGCGGATCTCGACCTCGAGGTGGGGCACGTGTTCCATCCGGATCCTCAGGCAGTGGCGGGGGTGGCGTGTTCGCGGGCGACGTCGAGGAACGCGGCCTGGCTGAACGTGCGCTTGTCCACGAAGGCGGCGGCGCCGGCCTGCATGGCGGCGTGGCAGGCCTCGACGTCGAAGGACAGCAGGACCATCGACGTGGTGTCGGTGCGAGTCGACAGCTCCTCGCACAGGGCGGGCGCGTCGATCCCGGGCACCCGGGGGTCCACCACCACGAGCCGGAAGGCCTTGGCCCCGAGGTGGGCCCGGGCGCCCTCGGCGTCGGTGGCGCCGGTGACCGAGAAGCCGGCCGCCGTGAGCACACCGCGGAGCAGGCTCTGCATGGGCTTGCTCCGGTCCACGACGAGGACCTCGGGCCGATCCGGCGCGTCGATGAGCGGGAGCGCCTGCACGCCGTCCCGCTCCACGCGGGAGACCAGCGCGGGCGCGTCGAGCACCTGGAGCACGGAGCCGTCGGCCTCCACCGCGCCACCGATGAGCAGCTCGTGCTCGCCGAAGGCCGGGGGCAGCGCCTTGACCAGCATCTCCCGCTGGCCCGCGATGTCGTCGACGATGAGGGCGAGGCGCTCGTCGCGAGCCTTGACCACGATGGCCGGCGACTTGTCCGGCCCCAGGCCCGCGAACGGATGGCCGACGAACGGGCCCAGAGGCGCAACCGCGATCGGCTTGCCGTCGATGTGCACGAAGGGGTGCCGCTCGCCGCTGACCAGGTCGTCGCGGGTGAGCCGGACCACGCGCTCGATGTGCAGCAGGGGCAGGCCGAAGCGGCCCTCGCCGACCTCCACGACGAGGCCGGCCGTGGTCGAGGTGCTGATCGGCACGTCGACGGTGAACGTCGCGCCCCGGCCGGGCTCGAACTCGAGGTCCAGCGTGCCGCCCAGCTTCTGGATCGTCTGGTGCACGACGTCCATGCCGACGCCGCGGCCGGCGAGGCCGTCGACCTTCCCGGCGGTCGAGAACCCCGGGTGGACCAGGATGCGCAGGAGGGTGGCCGGATCGGCGGGGGCCTCCGGGCCCACGATGCCCTCCTCCCGGCCGCGCGCGAGCACCGCCTCGGCATCGACGCCGCGGCCGTCGTCGACCACGCTGATCCGGATCCGGGGTCCCTCGCATCGCGCCCGCAGGGTGATCGTGCCCGTGCGCGACTTGCTGGCGCGCTCCCGGTCGTCGGCGGGCTCGATGCCGTGCACCACCGCGTTGCGCACCATGTGCAGCAGCGGCTCCCGCAAGGTCGCGAGGACCTGCCGGTCGATCTCCGCGTCGCCGCCATCGGGCACGAGGCGCACCCGGCGCTTGGCGAGCTTGGCCGCCTCGCGGGCGACCGGGAGCAGCTCCTCCAGGAAGGGCTGCACGGGCATGAGGCGGAGGCTCCGGATGCGCTCGTCGAGCGAGCCGATCAGCGCGGAGCTGCGGTCGCGCAGCGACGTGGCCTGCCTTGCGAGCCCCGTGCTGTGGTTGCGGAGGTCGGTGAGCTGCCCTTGCAGCGTCTGGACCTTTGGCTCGATCATCGCCCACGCATCCCCGAGGGTCCGGCGATGCTGGCGCAGCTCGCCCTGCAGCGCCCGCCACGTCAGCGAGGCCTGCATGCCGAGGTCCCGCAGCGCGACCAGATCGGTGGTCAGGGCCTCCGTCTGCAGCCGTGAGACGACCAGCTCCCCGGCCACCGCGTGCACGGCGTCGATGCGCTCCGGGCGGATCTTGAGGGGCTCGCTGTGGCGGGCATCGGCGTTGTCGGCCGCGGGGGGAGCTGCCGAGGGCGTGCGGGGCGTTGCCTGGCGCTGCTCCGGCGGTGCGGGCGACGCCGCCGCGGGCGAGGCGTCGTCCTCTGCGAACAGGTGCAGCCCCTCCATCGGCGAGACGGTGGCAGGCCCCGCGGCGGGCGCGGGTGCGGCCTGGGCCGCCGCCGACGGCCGGGCGACCGGCGTGTGGAGGTCTCCCGCGGCAATCCGGTCGACCCCGGCCTGCACGGCCGTGAGGTCGTCGATCAGCGCGTCGAGGAGCGCCTCGTCCTCGGCCCCGGCCTCTCCGGCGGCCTTCAGCCGGTCCTCGATCTCGTGGACCGCCTTGGCCACCGACCGGGGGCCCTCCGCGTCGACCGACCCCGCGGAGCCCTTCATCGTGTGCAGATCACGCAGGATCTCGGCCATCCGGTCCAGGCGCTCGGCGCGCGTGTCGGCCGTCTCGAGCTGCACCGCCGACGACAGCAGCCGACGCGCCAGGTCCCGCGCTTCCTCGACGAAGATCTCCAGCAGGCGGTCGTCGACCATCTTCCTTCCACACCAACGAGGGAGCAATCCCGTGATGATTGTCGGTCCGGCAGAAGCGACGGTTTAGACCAGTCCGGGGGAAACCTCCGGATCAGCCCACGAGGCCTCCCTGGCGGGCCAGGGCCGCGCGGAACTGCTGCTGCACCAGGCGCCCGAGGCCCGCCCGGCTCTCGGGCGTGGCGGGCTCGAGGAGCAGGCCGATCGCTCGCCCGTCGCTCCGGGCGATGCGTCCGGGGAGCTCCAGTCGCTGCGTCCGGGTCTGCAGCGTGACCGTGGCGTCCGCGCCCGCGGGGGGGGCGGGCAGCGCGGCCCGCGACGCCTCCATCAGCAGGCCGGACGCGCTGATGTTCGAGGCCCTTCCTTCGAAGGTCTGCTCCGACGCGATCACCCGGACGTGCACGGTGACCGGATCGGACGCGTCGACCCGCGCGTGGCGGCGCAGATCCATGAGCCCGAGGGGTCCGAGCTCGTCGAACCACACCACGTTGGCGTCGATCCGCGAGGGGCGCGCCAGGAACGTGCCGACGAAGTGGAGGTGGCGGAACGACAGCTGGGCCACGACGAGCCGGTGGACGTCCTGGGCACCCGAGAGGGGCCCGTCGACGCGCAGCGCGAGCCCGTCGCCGCTCAGCGCCTCGAAGAAGGCGCGGCGGCGATCCCCGAGCGTGCCGGGGTCGCTGACGACGCACCGGAGGCCTCGCGCCACGCAGTCGCGGAGGATGAGCTCGTCGTGATGGTGGGGCATCAACGGAGGTCCCTCAGCGGGCGCCGGCGCCTGCGGCGTAGTGGATGAAGCCTGGGGACGTCGAGAGGAACCCGAGGCGGCCGGCGCCGTGGGAGCCGACCGAGATCTTGAAGTCGTGCCGGCCGGCTGCGCGGGTGTTGAGCTCGGACACCGCCGCCAGCATGGGGGCGGGGGCGAACGCGATCTGATGGAGCCGCACGTGCACGCTGCCGGCGTCGGTGAACGCGCGCGAGAGCACGTTGAAGACCTCGCGGCAGTCGGCCTGGAGCTCGGGGGGGATGGCCCCGTCGCTCACGACGTCGGCGGCGGCCGATGCAGGCCGCATCCCGACCGCGGCGCCGAGCGCGGCGGCGAGGCCCATCTCGCAGACTCCGGCGTAGAGCAGCGCGTCGTCGTCGTCGACCCACGTGCAGGTGATCGCGGGCGCGAGCGTGGGGGGAAAGGGCGTGCCCGGCCGGGTCGTGATGCGCTGGTTCACGAGGTGGTCGAGCAGGGTGGTGATCAGCTCGGAGCCGAACGCGGCCTGCCCGTTTATCGCGCGGCCGGTGTCCCGGAGCTTGCCCTCGGGCCTGAACCCCGCCTGCTCGATGGCGAGGCGCACGTCGGCGGCCTTGAACGGCTTGGTCAGCAGGAACACGGCGCCTGCGCCCATCGCGAGGCCGCGCATCTCGGGGGTGGACTCCGAGGTGATGAAGCCGAGCTTGACCCCGAGGCGCTTGGCGTTCATGGCGCGGAGCAGCTCGATGCCGTTCATCGTCGGCATGTTCCAGTCGGACAGCACGAGGCTCGGGCGCAGCCCGCCCTCGAGCATGGCCAGTGCCTCGGCGCCGTCCTCGGCTTCGTGCACGTCTCTCGGCTTGTAGCCGGCCTGGCGCAGGGACCGCCGCACGAGCTGACGCATCACGCGGCTGTCGTCGACGATGAGCACTGACTTCACGGGGAGCCTCGTCCGCTGGTGGGTTAACGGCAGGGGACCGAACAAGGCATCGGCCCTGCCGAGCATGGCCTTGAGCCGCACCCTGGACCGCCCGCGGCGCGCCGCCCTTGCGTCCGATCACAGGCAGAGCAGGTAGGCCACCAGGTCGTCCTTGTCCTGGGCGGACAGCCGCAGCTGGAGCACCAGGTTGAAGAACTCCACCGCGTCTCGCAGGGTGGGCGCCCGGCCGTCGTGCAAGTAGGGCGGGGAGTCCTTGATCCCGCGGAGCGGGAACGTCTTGATCGGGCCCTCCGGGCGCCCCACGTAGAAGCGCTCGACCTGCAGATCGTGCATGTAGTCGTCGACCAGGGCAGGCCCTGCGTGGCACTCCGCGCAGCGCGCTTTGCCCCGGAACAGCGCCTGCCCTCGGAGCTCGGCCTCTGTCGCGAGCGACGGCACGAGGTCGCCGAGCGGGTCGAGCTTGGGCGCCGGGGGGTTGTCGAGGATCGCGTTGAAGTCCGCCATGCGGTGTAGCAGCAACTGCGGCGACCGACCGGGATCTCGGGGATCACGGGCCGGCCCCGCGTCACGACTCGGCGGCGAGCGCCCCCATGGCGACAACGAGCAGCCTGCCTCCCTCGTCGGTGTTGGCGAGCCCCGTCAGGGTGGTGCTGGCCTGGGTCTCGGCCGTCGTCCGAAAGGCGGTGTAGGCCTGGACGAGGCCCGTGGCCACGGCCGCCGCGTCGACCGTGGGCCCCTCGAGGGCGGTGTCGACCGTCGCGATGGCGACCTTCTCGAGCGTGGTCTCGGCCGTAGACATCGCCGAGACCGCGCCCTGCGCCTTCAGCGCGCTGAACGTGTCGACCTCGAGGACGTCCCCGAGCACGGTCCCCTCGACGCTGGTCTGCCCGATGAGCGCGGCCTGCCAGTCGGCGTAGGCCACGACGGCGTCGTCGGCTCCACCGGCCGCCGAGAGATCGGCCTGCAGCCGGTTGGAGGCCGCCGTGACGGCATTCTCGACGCTGGCGGCGACCCCCGCGTCGGTCAGGATGATCGCGATGGCCGGCGCGTGGGCGCGGGCTTCGAACGACGCGGCACTCACCGCCGCCACGTCGACGACGTCGTTTCGCCCCAGGCGCCCCCCGAGGGTGAACCGGAACGCGGCGCTCGCCGAGGCCTGCGCGTCGGAGTGCTCCTCGGCGGTCGCCCCGGCGGTCTGTGCGGCGTCGTCGAGGTCTGCGAAGAACCCGTCGTAGTCGGGAGTGCCCGCGTCGAGGCTGATCGACAGGGCTTGCGAGGCCTCGATCTCGGAGTCGAGCAGGTCCGCCTGCGTGACCACCAGGCCGGCTCCCGTGTAGGACTCGATCTCGGTCGCCTGGGCGGCGCGCACGGCCTCGGCCAGCGCGACGATCCGGGCGTCGCTGTCGACGTCGCTGCGCACGGCCACCGCCGTCGCCTCGTCGATCCGGGCCCGAAGGTCCACGAAGTTGGCGGTCGCGGCCGCCTGGGCCCGCATCTCGAGGTACACCTCCGCCTCGACGCTCGACTCGGTGTCGAGCGGCGTGCACACCGTGGTCGTGCCCGCTTCCCCGGAGTCCTCGAGGATCGCGGAGGCGACGACGTCACCGTCCGTGTCGACGGCGGTCACGATCATCCCCCGGCGGCCCGCCGGTACGTCGAGCGTGAACGAGCCGTCGGCGTCGACGTCCGCCTCGCCCACGACGGTCAGCTCGCCGCGGGCGTCGACCGTGGCTGCCGCGACCGCGGTGGCGGCAGAGACGGAGCCCGAGCCGCCGAGCCGGGCGGGCTGGCTGCCATCACCGTCGGTGACGCGCCCCTCGACCTGGGCGCGCGGGCCTGCGTCGGCGGTGTCGCCCGTGCCGCCGCTCTCGAGGGTGTCGTCGGGATCCGAGCCCGTGCACGCGAGGGCGGTGATCAGGACGAGGGCGGATGGCCTGGCGAACATGGGGTCTCCCTGGGTCTCCGGAGGAGACTAGGGAGCGGCGAGCCCGCTTGAAGCCGTCGCTTGGCCCGCCGGGCGCTTGAAGGTCAGGGTGATCGAGGCCTGCTGCAAGCCCATGGCGCGCATGTTCGACCAGCTCGGCTCGCCGTAGACGGCGCCCGCGAACACCACCGAGGCGCCTGCCGCGCGGGCATCCGA
>CAYMSU010000137.1:0-13321 GCA_964393165.1 uncultured Enterobacteriaceae bacterium | reverse complement strand
TTTCCACGGCGACAAGGGCGAAGCGCTCATCGTTCGCATTTTAGATGCGGCCCTCGATCCGCCTCACCGACGACACGTTCGCCCGCGCCACGCGCACGCCGCACGGCCCCGCCACGGTCGTGGCGAGGGTCCTCGCGGATCGGTTCCGGGTCCGCGCCTGGGGCCCCGGCGCCGAGCAGGCGCTCGCGGCAGCCGAGGGGCTGCTCGGCCTGACGGATGCGCCAGAGGCGTTCGCCCCCGACCACCCCACCCTCCGGCAGCTGCTGCGCGATCACGGTCCCAGCGCCGTTCGGCTCCCTCGGGTCTCGTCGATCCTCGAGAGCCTGGTGCCCATCGTGCTCCAGCAGCTGGTCACGTTCGCCGAGGCCGCCACGGGGTGGCTGCGACTGCTCCGCCAGCACGGCGCGCCCGCTCCCGGGCCGCTGCCGCTGCTCCTGTTCCCCGACCCGGGGCGGCTGGTCCGGCTGCCCGTTCACGCCTGGCGGGTGTCCGGCATCGGCATCAAGCGCGCGCAGACCATCGTGGCGCTGTGCTCGCGTGCCTCCCGGATCGAGGAGATCGCCCAGATGTCCAGCGACGACGCCCGCCGCCGGCTCCGCGCGTTTCGCGGGGTCGGCCCCTGGACCACGGAGTCGTTCCTGGCGCTGGCTCGCGGCGATCCCGACGCGATCGCGACGGGCGACATCCACCTGCCGAACACCGTGGCCTGGGGGCTCGCCCGCGAGCCGAGGGCCGACGACGCGCGGATGCTCGCGCTGCTCGAGCCCTTCCGCCCCCACCGGAGCCGCGTGGTCAAGCTGCTGTACCACGCGGGGGTGACCGCGCCCCGGCGAGGCCCCAAGCGCGCCGTCCGCCATCCGTCCGAGCGCTAAAGTCCGACGCCCGCCGGCCGACTGGACACCGCGAACAGTCCGACACAGGAGCGGGATTGGAACCCACCGAGCGGTTGGTGCAGTGCATTCGGGAGCGTCGATTCGAGGACGCGCGGGACGCCTGGGAGGCGCTGGGTCCGTCCCGGTTCGGGGACCCCTTCCTCGTCGAGCTCGGGGCCAACATCCACGCCAACCTCGGCCGCTTCGACGAGGAGATCGAGCTGTGGGGCCGGCTGTTCGGGATGACCCCCAGTGACTCACGGGTGGCTCGCTCCTACGCCGCGGCGCTGATGGAGAAGCGGCGCCTCGAGGAGGCCACGGGAGTGCTGCAGGCCTTCGTCGAGAACCACCCCGACGTCGAGGCGTGCTGTCTGCTCGCGAACGTGCTCACGCTGCGCGGCCGGCTCTCCGACGCGCTGGCCGCGATCTCCGAGGCTCGACAGCTCGACCCCGAGCAGCCGACCGTCGCGGCGCTGCACGCCGGTCTCCTCGCCCGGAACGGCCACCCCGGCTGGGCGCGGGCGATCGCCGAGGGCGTCGAGCGCACGCAGCCATTTGACAACGCCACCTGCCGGGAGCTCGCCCGCACCTGGCGCGCGCTTCGCCAGTTCGACCGCGCGATCACCTGGTTCACGCGCGCGCTCGAGGCCGACCACGCGGACATGGAGACCGCGGTGGCGCTCGCCGCGACCTACGAGCAGGCCCGGGAGCCCGAGATCGCCCGCCGGATGGCGGAGGCCGCGCTGACCGTGGACCCCGACCTCGTCGGGATGGAGCGCCTGCTCGTGCGCCTCGACCACTACGCGGGCCGGCTGCCCGAGGCCCGCGCACGCGCGGAGGCGCTGCTCACCCGGGATCTGCCCGACGAGGGGCGTCGAGGCATCCTCCTCGAGCTCGCCCTCGTGGAGCAGCGGGCGGAGCGGTGGGAGGCCGCGTTCCACCACGCCACGCGCGGGAACGAGCTCGCCCGCACCACGTTCGAGCGCGCAGGCCTGGACGTCCGCCAATTCAGCGGGATCATCGAGCGCGTGCTGGACTACCGGGCCGTCCGCACCGCCCCCCCCCGCGCCGACGACCGGCCCGCTCCCGTGTTCCTCGTGGGGGTGCCCCGGTCGGGCACCACCCTGACCCAGCAGATCCTCCAGGCCCACCCCGACATCGAGACGCTCGACGAGCTCGAGACGGGCGTGCGGGTGCTGCGCAATCACCTGTCGCGGCAGGGCGTGGACGTGCCCTACCCCGCCCACCTCGACCTGCTCGACGACGGCGACTGGCACGAGCTCCGCCGCCAGTACTGGGAAGATCTCGACGACGCGGGGATCGGACGCGCCCACGTCCTGGTCGACAAGCTGCCGCTGTCGCTCGTGCGCATGCACTACCTGTCGCAGCTGTTCCCCGACGGGAAGATGATCGTGGTCGTGCGCGACCCGCGCGATGCCCTGTGGTCGAACTTCCTCCAGGACTACGAGCCGAACCCGTTCACGGCGGCGTGCACGGATCTGGGGGAGACCGCGCGCCTCATCGATCTCACCCTCCGGCTGTGGGAGCAGTGGCGGGACCATCCTCCGCTGCCCGCGCTCGAGGTCCGCTACGAGGAGCTGGTGACCGCGCCGGAGCCCACCGTGCGTCGGCTGCTCGCCCACGTGGGCGTCGAGTACAGCGACCGGTGCCTCGCGTTCCACGAGCAGGCCGCCACGCGCTCGATCAAGACGCCGAGCTACCAGGACGTGAGCAAGCCCCTGTACTCGCAGGCGGCGGGCCGCTGGCGGCACTACGAGGCGTGGCTCGCCCCGCATCTGCCGCGGCTCGACCACGTGGTCCGCGCGTTCGGATACCCTCCCACCGAGGATCCGGAGCCGACCTCCTCCCTGACCGCCTAGGCGAGCGCAAGGGCGCTTGCTACGATGCGTGAGGAGCCTCCCGACGTGCTTGCGAGCGACGCCCCCCCGTGGGTCCGGATCGATCACGACGGCATGACGTGCCAGCTGCGGCATCCTTGGTGGGTCCGATGGCTGGTCCTCTGGGTGGTCCCGGTGCTGCTCGGCGCGTGCGGGGTGGCCTGGCTCGGCTACCCCCGCCTCGCGAGCGCGCTGCCCTCGGCGGGGCTGCAGGTCGCCATCCTGCTCAGCGGCGCGTCGGTGGTCGCCACCGGCGTGTCCGTCGGCCTCGTGATGGCGGTCACGTGGTGGACGGCGCCGGTCGACCTGCGCCTGCGCCACGACCACTTCCTGATCACGCGCCGGTTCCTGGGGCGCTCGCAGGCTCGTCGGTTCGACCTCCGGCACACCTCGGTGCACACGCCCGGCGACCGCTCGTTCGTGCGCTTCGTGATGGAGCGGCCGGGGCAGGCGCTCGAGGAGGTCGTCGCGGTGCCCGTGGCCCAGCGCTCGGCGTGGCTGCCACGCGCGCTCCGCCGCGCCACCCGCCTCGCTGCCCGGCCCGCGCCTGCGGGCGCCAGCCCCTCCGCCGCCGAGGAAGCCGCGATGTCCGCGCTCCTCGCGGCCCCTCGGCGCAAGCGCGGGTAGCCCTTCACTGAGGGCGCCGAGGCGTCGACTCAGAGGAGATGCTCCCGATCTGGCTCCTCCTCGCGTGCTCCGCTCCGCCGCCGCCCGGGCTCGCCGTGGGCACCGGCCCCAGCGTGCTGCTGATCACGGTCGACAGCCTGCGGGGGGATCGCCTCGGGTTCGCCGGACACCCGGGGGCCCACACCCCCCACCTCGACGCGCTCGCCGCGCGCGGGCGGGTGTTCACCCACGCGATCACCCCCATGCCCGCGGGCACGCCGGCCGTGGCGTCGCTGCACACCGGCCTCGCCCCCCACCACCACGGGAGTCGCGCCGATGGCGAGCCCGTACGCGCGGGCACGCCGCTGGCGCGTCGGCTGCGGCGCGGGGGCTGGCAGACCGTGGCGGTGGTCGCGGACCCCGCGGTCGGCCGCGCGGCTGGGCTGCAGGCCGGCTTCGACCGCTTCCGCACGGATCCGGACGCCCCCGCGCGTTGGCTCACCCACCAGGCCCTCGAGGACGCCGCTCGCGCCCAGCCGGGTGCGCTGCTGCTGTGGGTGCACTACGCGCAGCCGCGGTTTCCCTACGATCCGCCCACGACTGCGCCGCTGCTGCCGGAGGCGGCAGCGTGCCGGGGACTCGGCGCGGGCCGACGGGAGCGCCGGCGAGCGGAGGCCGCGCGGGCGGACTGCTCGCTGCTCTACGATGCGGACGTGGCCGCCCTCGACGCAGCCCTCGGGGCGCTGCTCGAGGGCTGGGCCGCGCTGCGCCCCGACGGCCGGGTGGTGGTGACGTCGGCCCACGGCGAGCACTTCGGGGAGGCCGGCCTGTACTTCGACCACGGCCCCTCGCTGCACGTGGCCGCCCTCGAGGTCCCCCTGGTGCTCGCGGGTCCGGGGGCGAAGCCAGGGTCGGACGCGCGCCTCGTGTCGCTCCTGGACGTGCTGCCGACGATGCTCACGTGGCTCGGCGAGCCGGTGCCCGCAGGCCTCGACGGACACGCGCAGCCGCTGGACGGGAGCGGCGCAGCCCGCCCCGCGTTCGCGGAGGCGGCCCCCGCGGCGACCCTCGACCTGTTCGGCTTCCTGGTGAGTGGCGCGGGACCCCGCCGCTGCCTGAACGGGCCTCGGTACAGCCTGTGCAGCGGCTCGGGAGGTCCCCCCACGCTCCACGATCACGAGGCCGACCCGTCGCTCGCCCTCGATCTCTCAACCACCCTGCCAGCGGTCTACGGAGCCCTGGTGGAGGCGCTCGGGCAGTGGCCCGCCGACCGCGCGCGGGCCCGCATGGTCCGCGACGGCCCGTCCAAGCTCGTCGCCACCCCCCGCGTGGAGGGCGGCTACGACTACGTGCTGTATGATCTGGCGATCTCCGCGGGCGGGCAGGTCGAGGTGACCGCCGACCGCCCCGCAGAGGCCGCTCGCCTGCGCGCCCTGCTCCACGGCTGGTCGGGCTGGCCCGCGGACTGAGGGCCTACAGCGCTTGCCGGGACCAGCCGTCCTCGGGATCCCACCGGAGCTCCTGGCTCGGCCAGAAGGTCTGCTCCGTCTCGAGGGTGAGCACCTCGCGCTCCCCCTGCCGCGTGAGGACGAGGACCCGCACCGACTGGCGGTCGGGCAGCTCCCGCACGATCTCGACGAGGGCATCGAGATCGGGCGTGGGCACGCCGTTCACCTCGAGGATCGAGCGCTGGGCGTACAGCCGCGCGCGGCCTGCGGGGCTGCCGCTCTCCCGCCACGCGATGTAGGGCAGCCCGGGCTCGATGCCCGCCAGCCGAGCGCCCCGGTGGGGGGCGTGGATCCGCATGCCCGCCCACAGGACCACACGATCGACGTCGACCCGGGCGTGGCCCTCCGTGGGGAGCGCGAGCTCGAAGGGCTCGCCACCCCGCACGAGCGTGACGCGCACCGACTCCTTGCCGCGCACGGCGTCGTCGACATGGCGGAAGCGGGTGACCGGCTCGCCGTCGATCGCCACGACGAGGTCGCCCGCCCTCACCTGGTCGACGAGGCCGCTGCCACGGACGATCCGCTCCACTGCGAGCACGTCGCGCCGCTCGGGGTCGTGGGCGATCAGGCGCTCGGCGGTCGCGGCGGGGAGGCCCTGCTCGAGTGCCTGCGGCAGGCGGACGATGTCGAGCTCCCAGGCGAGCCCCAGCGGCTCGGGGGACTGGGCGAAGTCCAGCAGCTCCTGGACGAGCTCCGCGGGGACCGAGCGCATGAACGCCTTCACGTCGCGGCCAGCGTTGTAGGAGAAGGAGGCGTGGAAGCCGACCACCCGCGCTCGACGGTCGACGAGCACGCCGTTGCGAGATGGGGAGGGGTCCGTGTCGAGCACCTCGAGGTTGGTCTCGCGGAACCGGGGGGCCCCGCCGATGCCGAGGTTCACCGGATCCGTTCCGCGAACGTCGACCTCGCGGACGTCGAGGCTGAAGTCCCGGTCGAGGGCAATCGACCACACCTTGTCGCCCGGCTCGGGCCCGGGCGCGAGCTCGGCCGAGGCGAGGCCCAGGCCGTCGACGGTGGCCGGATCGTAGGCCACGAGCGCGAGGTTGTGGGTGGGGTGCTGCAAGACCAGCCGCGCGGGCACCCGGACCGTGCCCGCGACGACCATGGACAGCTCGCCGACGGAGATGGGCACCGTGTCGCGGTCGACGAGCACCCACCCGCGCTCCGCGTCGACCACCAGGCCGCCGCCGACGTAGTTGTCCTGGGGGAGGCCGGCGACCTGGTAGGGCACGTCGTTCTCGATGACCACGAGCGAGCTCGCGAGGGCCCTCGCGCGCTTGTCGGAGGTGGCGAGCGGCGGCGCCTCCGGCGGCGGCGGCGGCGACCACGCGGGCGCCTCGGGGAGCGGCGTGCACGGCCAGGCGCCGGACGCGTCGTCTCGCGTGCACGACTGCGCCGGGAACCACACGCGGTCCATGCGCACGGTGGTCTGCCGCTCGAGCTCGGGCCGCCCCTGTCGGTACCAGCGGAACGTCACCGGCGCGCCGTGAGCCACCCCCGACAGGTGCTCCACGAGGTCGCCCACGTGGGCCAGCGGCACGCCGTCGGCCTCGGTCAGGACCGACTTCCAAGGCAGCCCAGCGCGCTCGAGGGCGTAGCCGTTGTCGGCCACGTACACGCCCTCGACCGGCACCTGCATCACGCGGGCCTGGTGGTAGGACAGGTCGTGGAGCACGGCGCCGCCGAACTCCAGGTACCGGCTCGGCACGATCGCGTGCAGGTCCCCCACCGTGGCGGTGACCTCGACGCGCTCGCCGGCCCGCTCGAGCACGAGCGGCAGCGACTCCCCCACCCGCTCGTCGAGCAGCCCCTCGAGGGTGACGAAGTCGTGGATGGCGGTGCCGGCCAGCTCCAGCAGCACGTCGCCAGCCTGGAGCTTGCCGTGCGCAGGCCCTCCGGGCAGCACGTCGCGGACGACGAGCAGCCCGCTCCCGTCGGGGTCCCGCTTGCGCGCGGCAGCCTCGGTGGCCTCGGACAGCCCCAGCCTGCCGAGCTCGTCGTACGGCTCGTACTCGAACCGCACCTGGAGCGTGCCGCGGGTGACCGGCGCGCCCTTCCGGATCAGCTCGACGGCGCGGACGACCCGGTCGAGCGGCAGGTAGAACGACGACGCCGCGCGGGTCTTGCCGCCCGCGTTGAGGCCCACGACCCGGCCGCGGATGTCGACCACCGGCGAGCCGCTCGAGCCGCCGGACGTGGACGACGCCGCCTGGATGTAGAAGGTGTTGAAGTCGCTGAAGTCCGAGCCGTAGCTCGGCGCAGGCCGATCGAGCCGGGCGAGGGTGGAGTCGAGGATCGAGATCTGCTCCCCGGCGTCGTTCCCGACGACGCGGATGGGCACCCCGACCCGCGCGCTCTCGGGGCTGAGCACGAGCGACGGCACATCGATGAAGCGCACGTCGTCGGGCTCGTACCGGAAGACCCCGAAGTCGTGCACGGGGTCGCGGTAGACCGGGAGGAGGTCGACCTCCTCGTGGTTGAGGAACACCGCCTTGGCGATGACCGGGGCCTCGGTGACCACGTGGCGGTTGGTGAGGATGAGCCCCTGCTCGGCGTCGATCACGAAGCCCGTGGCGATGCTGTTCGAGCGGCCGGAGCCCTCGAAGGCCTTCGGGCGGTCCATCCGGATCGAGACCACGGCGCGGGTCACCCGCTCCAGCGGGGCTCGCCATCGATCCGCCTCGGTGGCGGCGGAGGCGGACAGCGCGACGAGCGGGACCAACAGGAGCATGAGCGACCTCGGGGCAGTCAGGAGGCGAGCGGAGCTGCTAACCCCCTGGGACGCCGGCGAGATCGAGCAAGGCGTTGACGACGCCCATGAGCCCCTCCCCCGCGATCAATCCCGAGGCCACCGCGAACCCGAGGGCGGTGGCCGACTGACGGTCGACCGCCTTCCACGCCGCGAAGAGCGCGGCGCCCACGAACATCGCCACGCTGTAGTAGGCGGGCACGATGAACGCGATGCCCACCGCGAGGCCCGACGGGAGGAGGTCCTGAGCGGGCTTCGGCACTGCCTGGCGAATCAGCGGCATCGCGATGCCGAACAGCGCGCCGAAGAGCACGGCCCAGCCGGCGTTCGTGGGCAGGGCCTCCACGCCCACCGACAGCAGCTCGGCCATCGCCTTCCAGGCGTGGGCCGCCGGCGCCGGCACCTCCTCGCCGCCGATGTCGTAGACCGTGTCGAACAGGACGTAGATCGGCACGGCGACCAGGATCCCGGCGCCGATGCCGATCATCTGGGCCACGAGCTGCTTGCGCGGAGAGGCGCCCAGCAGGTAGCCCGTCTTCAGGTCCTGCATCATGTCGCCCGCCTGGCTGGCCCCCGAGCCCGTGATCGCGGCGGCCATCAGGTTCGTGCTCATCGAGCCGGGCGCGATCCCGCCGTAGACCAGCTGGGTGACCTTGCCCATGCCCCCGATCGGGTTGATGTCGGTCTCCCCGGTGGACCGCACCGCGATGGCCGCGAGCACGCTCGACAGCGCGACGGCGAGGATCGTGAGGTACCAGGGGATCCCGAACAGCAGGTAGGCCGTGACGATGGTGAGGATCGAGGCGACGCCGAGGCCGCCGAGCCACCACGGGTCGGGGATCCGCTGATCGGCGCCCGACGTGTCGGTCAAGGCCGGGCCGCCGGTGGTGCGGAAGGTCGCGAGGATGGTCCGCCAGGACATGCCCAGGCTGGTCATCGCGTCGGCCACCATGATCGCGACGCCCGGCCACAGGATCCATCCCCGAGCGCCGTCGGCGTAGCTCATCGTGCTCCCGGTGACCCAGCCCTGCCCCTCCACGAACGGCGCGAGCACCCCCCACGACAGGATCGCCCCGAGGAGCAGCGACGAGGCGACCCGCGGCCCGATCAGGATGCCCGCGCCCGTCATGAGCGGGCTGATCAGCACGGAGAACCCGTAGGCCGCGAGCGTGCCGAGGAGGGCGATCGGAATCCACTCCTCGAGGGGCGGGTGGCCGATGAAGGGAAAGAAGTAGGTGCCGAGCGTGAACAGCGCGGCCGCCACGCCGAACCCGAGCAGGTAGCGCGCCTTGCGGATCGCATCGTCGCCTTTGCTGAACATGGCGATGATGGTGGCGGCGGTGGCGGTGCCGGTCGGGAACCGGAGCTTCTCGACGAGCACCATCTGCCGGCGGAGCGGCACCGCGTAGAACACGCCGAGCCAGGCCACACTCGCCGCCCAGAGGGTGAGCTCGAGGTAGCCGAGCTCGAAGCCGAGCATGCCCATCGCGGGGATCGCGGACAGCAGGCCGGCGGCCGACGTCATCGAGCCGGCCGCGGAGCCCGCGGTCTGGGCGATGTTCGTCTCGAGCGTGGAGAATGGCCGGACCGAGGGGAACGCGCCCCGAATCGCGGAGAACAGGGAGAACGACAGGATCGCAGCGATGAGCGAGCCCCCGATGCTCCACCCGGTGCGCAGCCCGAAGTAGATGTTCATGGCGCACACCGCTCCCCCGAGCAGGCAGCCGGCGGCCACGGCCCGGGCGGTCAGCTGCAGCTCGTCGGGCGCGGGGGTGTAGGACGGCTCGGGCTCTTCCTGCGGCTCCGACGCAGCGGTCTCCTGACTCATCCAGCCTCCGGCAAGCCGCCCAGCTAACACACCGTCACGTGATAAACCCGACCAGCCCCTCGTCCCCCGGATGCGTCGTGCCGATCTGGACCGCCGAAACCGCTCACTGCTTCGTCTACACGTTCAAGGAAGGCCTGCTCGCCGCCGCCGGCCACGACGTGAAGTTGCGCGTCTCGCGGTTCGAGCTCGAGGTGGACCGGCGAGGGGTGCGCGGCACCTTCGACCCCACGAGCCTCGAGGTCGTCTGCGCGATGGCCGCGGGCGAGGAGCGGCCCGGCGCCCTGAGCCCGGCCGACTGCGCCACCATCGAGGGCTACGTGCAAGACGACATCCTCGAGACCGCCGAGCACCCCGACATCGCGTGGGCGACCACCCGGCTGCGCCGCGACGGCAGCGGCAACCTGCGCGTGGAGGGCAAGCTCACGCTCCACGGGCGCACCAAGCCGGTCAAGGCCACGGTCGAGACCATCGGCGACGAGCTGGTGGCCAAGGCCCGGATCCGGCAGCCGGAGTTCGGCATCCAGCCGTTCAGCGCGCTCCTCGGCGCGCTCAAGATCAAGCCCGTCGTGGAGGTCGAGCTCCGCGTGCCCCGCGCCGCTGCCGACGAGCTGCCTACTGAGCCCACACCTTGACGGTCCGCCCGATGTCGTCGAGGATCTCGCGCACGCCCTCGAAGTGCTCGTGCTTCACCCGCACCCAGGCGTTGGCCAGGTAGCCCGCCTCGACGGGCTGGGTGGGCGTGCCCGGCGGGGGGAGGTGGGCCTGGAAGATCCGGGGGCCGTAGCGCGCCTGGATCTCCTCGACGCCGGTGTAGCCCACGATCACCCCGTCCTGACTCGGGCGCAGGTTGATCAGCCCTGCGCTGTAGCGCATCGAGGCGCCCTCGTGGGTGTCGCCCCACACCAGCGCCCGCGCCCACTCGGTGTACAGGTCGAGCTCGTTCGCCTCGCTGTACAGGTCCCAGTGGTTGCACCCCGGCGGGCGAGCGCCGATCTCGGAGAAGCTCAGGCCCTTTGGCCCGAAGAACCACTCCATGTGGGTGGCCGTGGTGGTCAGCCCGAGCGCCCCGATCACCTGGCGGCCGAAGGCCCTCACCTCGTCGTAGTTGCTGTCGTGCAGGCGGTTGGTGTGCACCATCTGGGGGCTGATCCAGCGGGTGCGCATCGCCTCGAGCACGTTCGGGTAGTAGTGCGTGACCGCCTCGAACACGACCTCGCCCTGGCAGGTCAGCGTGTCGAAGAAGCCCTCGTGGCCCTCGACGAACTCCTCCATGGTGAACGAGCCGCCGCGGGTGCGGAGCTCCGTCTCGTCGAGGGCGCGGTCGAGGTCTGCGTCGGAGTCGAGGCGGTAGGTGGCGTGAGCCCCCATGCCGTCACGGGGCTTGAGGATCACGGGGTAGCCCACCTCCCGTACGAACGCGGCCGCCTCTGCGGCGTTGCTCACCGCCGCGTTGCGGGCGCAGGGGATCCCTCGCTCGCGCAGGAACTGCTTCATCACGAACTTGTCGCGGCACAGCAGCACCTGCTCCGCCGGCAGCCCGGGGATCGACGTGGCCTCACGCACCACCGCCGCGGGAAGCATGTGGCTCTCGATCGTGGCCTCGAGGCGGTCGACCCACGGGCCCCGCGCCTGGATCCGACGGGTGGCGTCGAGCACGGCGCTCGGGTCGGTCACGTTGGGGACCGCCACGTAGCCGTCGAGCAGCCCGCGGACCTCGGGATCCAGCGCGCTCGCGGGGGCGTCGCCGATCCCCGTGACCATGGCCCCGACGTTCTTCAGCCCGCGAACGAACCGGCGCTGGTTCGCCGGGAAGTGGGGCGCCACGAAGATGACGTGTGGCAAGGCTACTCCGTCTCGGGGGGGGCGTCGCCAGGAGGCTTCAGCCGATCCGACTCGGTCTTGCGCCAGAACTGCACCATGCCGAAGAAGTGGTCGGTGAACTGCTCCACCTCGTGCGCCGGGTACAGCGCTGCCACCTTCTCGCGCACGATCTCGCGAAACCGCGGGGTGCCGAAGAACTCGAGCGCGATCTCGTCGAGGTCCCCGAGGTGCTCCGCGACGAACGCCTCGAACCGGTCCGCGTCGTAGTACTCGCGCGCAATCGCGTCGTAGCGCTCGAGCTGCTCGTCGAGGAGGAGCTCCGGATCGCGGGCTGCGAAGTACCGGTCCCACTCGAGGTTCAGCGGCTTCCGGCGCTTGGTGGTCGCACAGAACAGCGACCAGCGGACGAGCGACTTCACGAGCTCGGGGAAGTGGTAGTGCAGGCTCGTGACCTGGCTGTCGGGGCAGGCGTTGGCGAAGTCGATCGGGTGAAGGGTCTCGGCCGTGCGCAGCAGCTCGCAGCTGTTGAAGTCCCACCCGAAGAAGGCGTTGATCGTACGGCAGATGCGGGTCACGCGGCGCCACTCCCCGGAGTCGAGGAAGTGGAACGCCACCCGGTACCGCTCGTGGATCGGCTGGTCGGGGTCGTACTTGACGATGTTGACCTGCGGCCCGATGCCGATCGCCCGAACGAACAGGTCCCAGTCACGGACGGCGGCTTGCAGGTGGTGCACTCGCTTGCCCGACTGATCGTAGGCGCTCTGGAGCGTCTCCTCGTCGGTCACTCGCGTGACGCCAACCCAGCCCCCGCCGTCGTAGGGCTTGAGGAACGCGGGATAGCCGACGACATCGCCCACCGACCCGAGATCGAACAGACGATTGTATCGCTTGACGGTCACGTCCCAGTCCCCGCCGGTTTCGTACTCCTTCGGAGGGATCATCCAGGTGTCGGGGATCGGCAGCCCCAGCTTCATCATCGCGACGTAGCTCGTGTGCTTCTCCATGGACTGGATCGCCCAGGGGTTGTTCAGGACGTACACCCCGTCGAGACAGATCTTCTTGATCCACTCCCGGCTCGTGTGGAACCAGTGCGTGAGCCTGTCCAGCACGAGGTCGTAGGTCGGTGGGGCGCGCAGATCGAAGGGCTCGACGTTCACGCGCGCCACGTCGAACCGGACCTCGTCGCCCCCCAGGGGGATGGCGAGGTCGAGCCGCCGGACGATCTCTTCGTAGGCTGCTGGCCAACAGATGTCGGCGCCGAGGGACAGCCCGATCCGCCGCACCACCTTTGGCAAGGATCACCTCCGCTCGGCGGACTATCGCGCTGCGTGCGTATGTGGCACTATTCGTAGTACATCCACAGCCGGCCGGGAAACAGGTAAGCGAGCCCTGTTCTCAGCTGGTCTCGCCACGCGATCCAGTTGTGCCCGTCGGCTGCCTCCACGAACCGGGCCGGCACGCCCGAGCGGCGCAGCATGGGGGCGAGCGAGCGGTTGAACCAGATCAGCGACTCGAACGTGCCGCACGACAGGAACACGCGGCTCGCCTCGATCCGCGCCGGATCCTCGCGGAACTCGTTCACGAAGTCCACGACTGGATCGAACAGGGGACTTCGGCCGTGGTGGCCGATGTCGGTGAACACGAACGAGCCGGACTGCAGCAGGAGCCGCCCGAACACCCCGGGGCGCTGCCAGGTGCAGTACAGGCTCGCCACGGCCCCGAAGCTCGCCCCCATGAGCCCGCGCTCGTGGGGCTGATCGCTCACCCCGTAGCGGTCCGCCACCGCCGGCAGCAGCTCGTCGACCAGGTACTCGGGCTGTCGCGGATCGGCGCCGTACTCCCGGTTGCGGTCGTACCCGGCGGTGAACGCGACCACCAGGGGAGCCACCTCCTGCCTGGCGATCAGGTTGTCGAGCACGCGCTTCATGCTCGCGTACTCGAGGTAGTCGGGCCCGTCGTGGCACAGGATCACGGGGTACCGCTTGTGCGGCTTGTACTCCCGCGGCAGGTACACCTGCACCTCGCGGGAGCCCTTGTAG
>CAYMSU010000136.1:0-13338 GCA_964393165.1 uncultured Enterobacteriaceae bacterium | reverse complement strand
GGGGCGGTCTGGGGGCGCGCGGGAGGGGCCGAGCGGGCCGCGGGGGGACGGTCGAGGCGGGGGGCCGGCCGGCGGTCCATCGTGGAGAGCTCGACGTAGACCGGAAGCTCCTCGTCGGAGAGCTCCTCGAGCGGCAGGCGCGTGCCCGGCCCGTCGCTCTCCGGCATCCGGGAGGGCATCGGGTACATCGCGGTCATCTCGTCGTCGAAGGTCGTGTCGCTGTACAGCGTGGTCGACTGCTCCTCGAGGAGCTGATCGAGGCGGCCGCGAGGCACGTAGGTGGGCGCGTCGGTGTCGCGCAGGGCCAGCGCCTTCTGCAAGTCCTCGACTCCCGAGTCCGAGGGCAGCGTGTCGGGCGGGCACGCGGGGAGCGGCCGCACCGCATCGGTCAGCGGCGGCGCGGGCATCTCCTCCATCAGCTCCATGGCGTCGAGGAGACGTTCGTGCAGGGCCTCTACACTGGGCAGCCGCTCGTCGCGGTCGTACCGACACGCCTCGAGGATTACGTCCCGTAGGGGCTCCGGGACGGGTGCCAGGATCTCGTCGCGGGCCTCCGCGAAGAACAGCTCCGCCGAGGTCTTGAGCGTGAGCATGGTGTAGAGCGAGGCTCCGAGCGAGTAGATGTCGGCCCGGCCGTCGACCGACTTGGCGTCGTTGCGCTGCTCGGGGGCCATGTAGGCGAACGTGCCCATGACCGAGCCCGTCTGCGTGAGGCTCGCGCTCTCGGCGACCTGGGCGATCCCGAAGTCGGTGAGCAGGATCCGCCCGTCGTCGGCGATCAGCAGGTTGTGGGGCTTCACGTCGCGGTGCACCACCCCGTAGTGGTGCGCGTGGGCGAGTCCCTCACAGGCCTGCGCGATCACGTCGCAGGCCATGCGGGGAGGCATCACCCCGTGGCGCTTGAGCCAGTCGGTGACGGCGCCGCCCCGTGCCAGCTCCATCACGATGAACGGCGTGCCCCCGTCGTTGTCGATGTCGACGACCCGAAGCAGGTTCTTGTGGGACAGGCGGGCCATTGCCTCCGCCTCGGTCTCGAAGCGCTGGCGCACGTGCTCGTCGCTGACGAAGTTCGCAGCGAGGACCTTGACGGCTCTCCACTGCTTGAGCCGGGCATCCCACGCGAGGTAGACTCGCGCTTGGGCACCCTTGCCCAGCATCTGCGTGACCACGTAGCGGCCATTGAGCCGCGGCGGGCGCAGGGACTGAACAGGGTTGGATGCAGACGTATGCATAGTCAGAGCGTACCCAGGGGAGGCGTGACAGGAGTTACGCCGAAGTGTCCGGGTCACCTCATCGGTCCGCGTCGATGAGCAGTTACAGCGAACGCTTCGACCGAGCCGTAGCGTTGGCGGTTCGCGACTTTCGCGGGATCACCCGCAAGGGCAGCCATGTGCCCTACATCACGCACCTCTTCTCGGTCACCAGCCGGGTGGGCGAGGCCGGCGGCGACGAGGACCAGCTCATCGCGGCGATGCTCCACGACTGGCTCGAGGACGTGCCCGGGTCGAGTGCCGAGCACCTGGCCCAGGAGTTCGGCGACCGCGTGGCGCGTTTGGTGGTGGCGCTGTCCGACACCACGGTGAGACCGAAGCCGCCCTGGGCCGTCCGCAAGCTGCAGTACCTCGCGAGGCTGCGTGAGGAGCCACCGGAGGTCAAGCTGATCAGCTGCTGCGACAAGTGGCACAACGCCGAGACGCTGTGGCGGGACCTGCGCCGAGAGGGCGAGGCGACCCTCGCCCGGTTCGCGGGCGGCCGCGACGGCACGCTCTGGTACTACGCGGCGGTGGCCGCGGCGCTGGCCGAGCGGTGGCAGGCGCCGGTGCTCGACGAGCTGCATCGCGTCGTCGCAGCGATCCACGAGGAGGTCGGGGAGGTCGTCGGAGAGGTCCCCGAGCCGGTGGTAGAGTCCGCATCGGCGAGGAGGGGCCCATGATCGCGCTAGCGTGCCTGAGCTCGGCGTTCGCGGCGGAGCCGGTGCAGGAGGAGGACGCGCCAGCGGCCCCGTCGGCAGAGGCGCCGACACAGGCCGGACCGTCGGCGGGAGCGGCCGCGGCCGCCACGAAGTGGCCCATCGAGTACGAGGGGCAGTGCAAGCCAGGCGATCCGCACTTCGACCTCGAGGTGATGTACTACGAGGGCAAGTACGAGGAGGGCGTACGCGTCACCTCCCAGCGGCTGCAGGCCGCGCCCGACGACGTGGTGCTGATGTGGATGAAGCTCCGCTTCATGTACGAGGTCGGGGAGCGGTTCACGCCCGAGACCGAGGTCGACCGTGTCGCTCACTACAAGCAGATGGTCGAGCTCGCGGAGCGGGGGCTCGAGCTCGACCCCGGGAACCTCCATCACCGCTTTGGGCGGGGGGTCGCGATGGGTCGGCTGGGGACCACCCGCGGCGTGCTCGCGAGCCTGTTCATGGCCAAGGACGTGGAGTCGGACTGGCTCGCCGTGGCTACCCACCCCACCTGGCGGTACTCGAGCCTCGGCGGCTACGAGCTGCTCCCCTGCGACGCCTACCACGCGCTCGGAATCTTCTACCGGCTGGTGCCCGAGTGGTGGATCCTGCAGGTGATCGCGGGCACGCGGGGCAGTCTCGACAAGTCGGAGTCGTTCCACCGCAAGGCGGTGGCTTGCAAGCCGCAGGACATCAAGAACTGGAAGGAGCTGGCGGCCACCCAGCTCTGCATCGGCACGAAGCGCAAGGACGACGAGATGCTCGCCAAGGGCCTGCGCAGCATCGAGCGGGGCCTGAAGATCCGAGCCAGGTCGCCGAAGGAGCGGGTCGACCACGCTCACCTGGCGCTGCTCCGGGAGGATCCGGAGATGGCCTGCGGCTACAGCCGGGACGGCCAGCAGGATCTCGACGAGAAGAGGCTCGACAAGGGCAAGTAGGGAGCCGGCGCACCCGAGCGGTGCGCGCATGCGTCGGAGGTCTGTTGTCTTCCGAAATACAGCGGTCGCACGGCCCGTAGAGGCGGTGTCCTTCGGCCTCGCGCACCTATCGGTTGCACCTGGAGGGCTGGACCACGCCGAGCGCCATGCTTAGGCGTTGGCCGTGCCTGGTGGCTCACGTTCCCGTGGGTCCAAGGCGATCGGACCGCTGGCTGGAGCCCTCGTATGTCTCGAACTCACCCAGCTTCGCTCGGCAGTCTCCTGGTGCTGTCGGTCCTCGCGGGCTGCGATGCCGGGGCGGAGCAGGCCAACGTCAAGCGCAGCGCCGAGCTCACGTCGTCGAAAGCCTCCCGCGTCGAAGTCGCCATCCTCGAGACCACCTCGGCGGAGCTCGAGCTCGATCTCCCCGGAGAGGTCGGGGGCCAGCGCGATGCCAACCTGGCCGCGGCAAACGGGGGGTTCGTCCAGCGGGTCACCGTCGACGAGGGGGAGGCCGTCGAGCAGGGCCAGGCCCTTGTCTACGTCGACAGCGCGACCTACCGGGCGCAGCTCGACCAAGCTGAGGCCCAGCTCGACCAGGCCAAGATCGACCTGGAGCGGGTAGAGAAGCTCGGCGATCTCGCGTCCGAGGCGCAGCTGCAGAGCGCCCGCACCCAGCTCAAGGTGGCCTCGGCCATTGCCTCGCAGGCGCGAACCCGGCTCTCCAGGGCAGTGGTCCGGTCCCCGTTCAACGGCGTGGTTGCAGGCGTCGCGGTGGAGCGGGGCGAGGCGGTGGCCCCCGGTGCGACCGTCGTCCGCGTGGTGCAGCTCGATCCGGCGGTCGTAGACCTCTCGGTCAGCGACCGCGACATCGTGTCCCTCGAGCGCGGCATGCCGGTCAGCGTCACCGCTGCGTCGCGGTCCCAGCAGTTCACGGGCACCGTCACGCGGGTGTCTCCGGCCGCAGACCTCCGCACCCGTGCGTTTCCCGTCGAG
Organism: uncultured Enterobacteriaceae bacterium; assembly: GCA_964393165.1. Classification (GTDB taxonomy): domain Bacteria; phylum Myxococcota_A; class UBA796; order UBA796; genus DRPG01. Next base: position 9,474 of record CAYMSU010000136.1, on the reverse strand, counting down.
GTGGAGGTCCCGAACCCCGACCACCTCCTCATGCCGGGCATGATCGCGCGGGTGAAGGTCTCCCGGCCCCTGCTCGAGGAAGCCACGGTCGTGCCGCAGGACTGGATCGTGACCCGTCGTGACGACCGCGGGGTGTTCGTCGTCCAGGAGAGCACGGCGGTGTGGCGCCCGGTGAAGCTCGGGCAGGTCGTGCACGACTCCGTGGTCGTGACCGCGGGGATCGAGGCCGGCGACCGCGTGGTGGTGACCGGCCACCGGGACCTCGTCGACGGAGACCCGCTGATCATCAGCCGCGAAGGTCGGTGCTGCAAGGCGGGCCGCCCGACCTTCGGCGAAGAATAGGAGCCGGGCGCCATGGGGAGCTTGATCCGGTGGCTGGTCGGCCACCCCACCACCGTGGCGATCGCCACGTTCTGCGTCTTCGCCTTCGGCCTGTTGTCCTACAACACGCTGCCGCGCGAGTCGGCGCCCGACATCCAGATCCCCGTCGTCATCGTGACCACCCCCTACGTGGGCGTGTCGCCGGAGGACATCGAGTCCATCATCACGGTGCCGATGGAGAACGAGCTCGCCTCGCTCAAGAACGTCAAGGTCATGAACTCGACCTCGGCCGAGGGCATCTCGATCATCGTGATCGAGTTCGAGCCCGACGCGGTCATCGAAGATGCGCTGCAGCGCGTGCGCGATCGGGTCGGGCGGGTTCGGCCGGACCTCCCTGAGGACGTCGAGGAGCCCTCGATCCGCGAGATCTCGTTCAGTGACATCCCGGTGGTACTGATCACGCTCGCCGGGCGGGTGGGCGGCGACCAGCTCAAGGCCCTCGCGGAGGACCTGCAGGACGACCTCACCCGGGTGCCCGGGGTCCTCGAGGTCGACCTGACGGGGGGCACCGAGCGCGAGATCAAGGTCCAGGTGATCCCCGAGCGGCTCGCCCATTACGGCCTCAAGATGAGCGACATCACGGGGGCCCTGCGCGACGAGAACGTCAACATCCCCGGCGGCAACGTCGAGGTCGGCCGAGGAAACTTCCTGCTCCGGGTTCCCGGCAAGTTCGTCGACGCGAAGGAGATCGAGCAGGTCGCGATCAAGCGCATCGGCGACCGCCCGGTGTTCGTGCGTGACATCGCCCGCGTCATCGACGGCTACAGGACGCGCGAGACCTACTCGCGCATGGGGGGGCGCCCCGCGGTCACGCTCGCCGTCAAGAAGCGGGCGGGCGCGAACATCCTCGACGTGGTCTCCAACGTGAAGCGCGTCTCCGGCGAGCACGCGGCCGACTGGCCGGAGGCGGTCGAGTACCGGGCCCTCGGCGACGAGTCCAAGTACATCGAACAGACCGTCTCCGACCTCCAGAACAACATCATCACGGCGCTGATCCTGGTGGTCGGCGTGATCATCTTCTTCATGGGGCTTCGGCCGAGCCTGTTCGTGGCCGTCTCGATCCCACTGTCGATGCTCGGCGGCATGCTGCTGCTCGACCTGTTCGGCTTCACCCTGAACATGATTGTGCTGTTCAGCCTGATCCTCGCCCTCGGCATGCTGGTCGACAACGCGATCGTCGTCGTCGAGAACATCTACCGGCACAAGGAGATGGGCAAGGACAACGTGCGCGCCGCCATCGAGGGCACCGAGGAGGTCGCCGTCGCGGTCGCCGCGTCGACCGCCACCACCGTCGCGGCCTTCTTCCCGCTCGTCTTCTGGACGGGGATCATGGGCGAGTTCATGGGCTTCCTGCCCAAGACCGTGGTGATCGTGCTGGTGATGTCCCTGGTGATGGCGATCTGCGTGCTCCCGGTGGTGGTGAGCCGGTTCATGCCGAGCGAGGTGGCCACCCGCTCGGAGAACGACGGCGACCTTCGCGACGCGGACCTGCACTGGACCATGGGCAGCTACCGGCAGTTCTTGAAGTGGTCGATCCGTAACCGGTACCTGTCGTTCGCCTCCGTCGTCCTCATGCTGTTCGCCACGTTCGGGATCTACGCCGGATTCAACCACGGGACCGAGTTCTTCCCGGCCACCGAGCCCGATCGGGCCATCGTGAGCATCAAGCTCCCGGAGGGCACCGACGTGGAGACGACCGACAAGGTGGTCCGGGAGGTCGAGGCGATCCTGGCCGAGCAGGACAACATCGACACGTTCGTGGCGGAGACCGGGGTGTCGGGCGGAGGGAGCCCACTCGAGGGCGCCAGCGCCTCGCCGAACCAGGCCCGGATCACCATCGACTTCCTTCCGGACCGAAACAGTGCGAAGCCGGGGGAGCAGCCACGGGCCGAGTCGTCCCAGATCACGGTGGATCGCCTGCGGGCGATGGTGGCCGAGATCCCCGGGGCCAAGATCGGCGTGGAGCCCCAGGAGATGGGCCCGCCGGTCGGCAAGCCGATCAACGTGGAGATCTCGGGCGAGGACTATGACGCGATCGGCGAGGTGGTGCTCAAGCTGCGACGGGGGATCGAGCGCGAGATCCCCGGTGTGGCCGACCTCGAGGACAACTACGGGGTCGGCCGCCCCGAGATGCGGCTCCGGATCGACCGGGGAGCCGCCAAGCGCGTCGGGGTGAGCACCGCGCAGGTGGGGAACGCCGTGCGTACCGCGATCGCCGGCTCCGTTGCCACCACCATGATGGACGGCGAGGAGGAGATCGACGTCGTCGTCGAGCTCGCGCCCGAGTACCGGGAGGACGTCCAGCAGGTACTCACCCTCCGCCTGCCGGGCCGGGAAGACACGAGCCCCGACACCTACCCGGTCCCGATCTCCACCGTCGCGAGCTACGAGTTCGTGGGCGGGTCCACGGGCATCAACCACGTCGATCAGGACCTCGTGGTCACGATCTCCGGGGACGTCGCGGAGGGCTTCAACGAGAACGCCGTACGAGCCGCGGTCCAGGCGTTCGTGGCGGCGTACGACCTGCCGGAGGGGATGGCCTACTCCCTCACGGGGGCGAGCGAGGAGCAGGAGGAGGCCGCGTTCTTCCTCACGCGCGCGTTCTTCATTGCTGTCGCGCTGATTCTGCTGGTCCTCGTCACCCAGTTCGACAGCATCACCACGCCCGCGATCATCATCGCGACGGTGGTCCTGTCACTGATCGGCGTGCTCTGGGGCCTGATGGTCACCGGCACGCCGTTCGGCATCATCATGACCGGCCTCGGGGTGATCAGCCTCGCCGGGGTCGTGGTGAACAACGCGATCGTCTTGCTGGACTACGTGGAGCAGCTCCTCGACCGCGGGCTGACGATCGAGGAGGCGCTCGTCGAGGCTGGGCTAACCCGCTTTCGGCCGGTCCTGCTCACAGCCATCACGACCGCCCTCGGGCTCGTCCCGATGGCGATCGGTGTGTCGTTCGACTTCGGGCGGCTCAAGCTACTCGTCGGCGGTACCTCGGCGCAGTTCTGGGGGCCGATGGCGGTGGCCGTCATCTTCGGCCTCGCGTTCGCCACGGTGCTCACCCTTGTGATGGTGCCCACGCTGTACTCGATCAACGAGGACCTTCGGAGGGTCCTGGGGCGCCTGTTCCGGGGCCGGGCTGCCGAGGTCGCGGCGTCGGCGCTGCTCGCCGCCGGGCTGGCCGGCGGCCTGGCGTGGTCGCCTCCTGCCCAGGCGCTCACGCTTCAAGAGGCCTGGCGGGCTGCAGAGGAGAACGACCTGTCGCTCGCCATCGCCCGGGAAGACGCAGTCCAGGCCGGCACCGTGCGGGGTCGGGCGTGGGCCACCTCCCTCCCCCGGATCTCGGCGAGCGCCGGGTACATCATCAACAACCAGGAGATCGAGTTCCCGGTCGACCCGTTCCTGCCGGTTCGCGTGGTCACCGGTCCCGCGATCAACGGCCTGCTCCAGGGCCAAGGCGCGCCGCCAATCATCCCCACGCGGGACTGCGAGGGGGCCGAGGAGCCTGGGGTGGACGACTGCCTCCCGGCGCCCCAGAGCGTGGTCATCCAGGAGCGGACCTTCGCGCAGGCCGACGTCCAGGTCTCGCAGCGCCTGTTCGACGCCTCGTCGATTCCTGGCCTCGTGTCCGCCTACCGTCTGCACGAGGCCGCACAGCAGGACCTCCGGGGGGCGGTTCAACAGAGCCGGGCATCGGTCGCGCAGGCCTACTACGCCCTGCTCTCCGCCGAGCGCGGCCTGGCGGTGTCCCAGAACGCACTGGAGATCGCCACGGCCCAGCTCGACCTCGCCGAGCGCCAGGTGGCCGCCGGGCTCGCGGATCGCCGGGCGGTCGTCCAGGCCCGCCTCGGGGTGTCCCAGGGGGAGCGGGACCTCCAGTCCGCCCGGGAGCAGCTGCTCGATGCCCAGACGGGCTTCGAGCTGCTGACGGGACTGCCGGGGGAGGGTCTGCAGCTCCCCGAGCCGTTCCCGATCCCCGAAGGCGTGGAGAGTGCGCTTGCCACGGCCCGTTCCAGCCGTCCCGACCTCCAGGCCGCGGATCTGCGGGTCGCTGCGGCCCGGCTCGAGCGCCTCGCGTGGGACTTCCAGTGGATGCCCACGATCGACGCGGCGGGGAGCCTCAACTGGACGGAGAACACCGGCTTCAACGACCAGAACGTCACCTGGCGGATCGCGCTCACGGCGACGTGGCAGCTCTTCGACGGAGGGCTCCGGATGGCCGAGCGCCGAGAGGCGGCGAGTCGTGCAAGGGCTGCGTCCTACGTGGCGGACCTCACGCTGCAGCAGGCGGAGCGCGACATCCGGCTCGCGTTCGAGGCGCACCGGCGCGCCGAGGAAGCGCTCGAGGCGGTGGGCGACGAGATCGCGCTCGCCCAGGAGGGCCTGTCGCTCGCCGAGCGGAGCTTCGAGGCTGGCAGTGCGACGTGGCTCGAGCTGGAGCAGGCCCGGCTGCAGCTCCAGTCGACCCAGCTCAGCGAGCTCCAGGAGCGGACCGCCCGCGACCTCGCGGCCATCGACCTGCTCCTGCGGACCGGCACCCTGTAGGACGGACTGGAGGACCGGTCGCGGCGGGCCGATCCGGGGCTGAGCGACGAGCGGAGTTCCTTCAGCCGGTCTGCTAAGGTACCTCAGCGGCAACCGCACCTCTCCACCGTGGGTTCGAAGAGCATGTCCCGAGCGCGCAACTTCGTGGCTTTCGCCTTGATCGCCTTCCTGTCCGGATGCCAGGAGTTCTTCTCTGTGGAGGACGTCTGCGCGGAGGAGGACGAGGACTCGCTCCCCGGCGGCAAGCACCTCGAGGACGATGCCGAGAAGGAGGCCATGGTCAGGCTCACCTGCTACCGGCGCACCGCGGGCCTCACCCGCGCGCGGATCAACCGCCTCGTGCAGGAGGCCGCCGACGGCCACAAGAACTACCTTGAGGCGAACCCGAACATCGCGCCGCTCACCTTCGGCAACGCCGCCCAGTACCTCACGCAGTCGGTCAACTCGGAGGCCGACTCGTTCACCGGCGCCGACATCTTCGAGCGCTTCGACACGGCCAACTACACCTTCTACCAGTCGGCGGAGGTCGTCGTCGAAGAGTTCGTCTACATCGCCGGGGCGGGCTCGGAGGACGAGCTGCTGTCGGGCGCGCTGGCAGTAGACGACCTGATGGAGCTCTGGCCGTGGCGGGAGCACGGGCTCCAGCGGTCCTGGATCGACGGCGGGTACTTCGAGCTCGTGGTGGGGCCGGAGTGGCTCACGGACGCCGGCGCCTGTACCAACGAGGCGTTCGAGAGCCTGGTCTCGGTGCCCGAGTTCTCCTGCAGCGGGGGGGAGGCAAGCGGGCTCTACATCAAGTTCTACTACCTCGTGGTGGTGCACAACCGGCCGCCCGTCGAGCGGATGGCAAAGCCGCTGGTGTTCCCCAAGCACGAGCAGACGGACGTTCCGCTCTACACCAACGCCTTCGACCCGTCAGCGGGTCGCGTGGTGCAGATCAGCTGGCCGATCACGATCTTCGGAAACGCGCTGAACCCCGACAACTACTTCCCGAACGACGTCAACGTGTTCGGCCTGCGCGTGAGTGCCCAGCTGTTCGAGGGGGCTATCGCCGACTCCGACAACCCGGGAGCGTCGGGCACGCCCATCCCCACCGAGGTGCTGCTCCCCGGCCACGTCAAGGAGGATGTGTACCCCGACGGGTTCCTGTCGCGAAAGTCGGCCGCGGTGTTCACCGATGCGCCCTTCAAGCCGAGCACCACGTACACGCTGCTCAGCGACGTCGAGACCCGCGAGGGCACGTACCAGGTCGACATCGAGTTCACGACAGCGGACACCGACATCGGGCTGATCACCAGTCCCGCGACCGGGGGGGGCGCGGGGGGCGCGGCGCCTGGGGCCTCGGGCCCGGGCTCGTTCGGGGGGCTCCCCCCGATTCTCCTGGGTCGGTCCTGGATGTCCGGCGGGCCGGTCGTGGGGTCGGCCGTCCACGCTTCCCGTCGGCGCTGACCTCCTCGTGATCGCCCAGGGCGCCTACCTGCTGCTGACCTACCTGGCGGCAGCAGTGCCCTTCGGGCTCGTCGTGACCACGCTGTACGGCGGCGACGAGGACATTCGGCGCGCGGGCAGCGGCAACATCGGCGCCACCAACGTGGCGCGGGTCTACAACGCGGAGATGGGCCTCCGGGTGGCTGCGCTGGACCTGCTGAAGGGGTTCCTGCCGGTCGCGGTCGCGGTCGCGGGGTGGCCCGCCGCGGGCGTCGGGTGGTGGGGCACCGTGGCGGTCGTCGCCTTTGTCGGGCACTGCTACCCGGTCTACCTCGAGTTCAAGGGCGGCAAGGGCGTGGCCACGGCTGCGGGCGCCCTGCTCGCCCTCGTGCCCGAGGCCACGCTCCCCGCGGTGGGCCTCTGGATCGTCCTGCTGTGGGTGTCTCGCCGCTCTTCGGTCGCCGCCCTCGGGTCGGCCGTGGCGCTGGTCGGGATCACGTACGCCACCGTGCCGTCGGTGCTGCCCGTGGTCGGCACGCTCTGCCTGGGCATCCTGACCACCCACGTGCCGAACATCCGCCGCCTCATCCGGGGGCAGGAGAACACGGTCCTGAGGCCGGTCCGGTGGGATCGACGCGCGAAGGTGGGGGCGCTGCTGTCCCAGGATCCGGCCGGCGGAGAGGGCGGTCCCGCGTGGCGCGGGCCGCAGTAGGCCGGCGCACGGTCAGTCCTGGGCCTCCGGCGGCGTCTCGAAGTGGAACTCCACGCGACGGTTGCGCGCTCGGCCCGTGGAGGTGCGGTTCGTGTCGACCGGCCGGCTCTCGCCGAAGCCCACGGCCCGCATCCGGGGCCGCGGGATGCCCGCCCCCACCAGGTAGTCGATGACCGCCTCGGCGCGCTCCTTCGAGAGCTGTAGGTTCGTGGCCTCGCTCCCCGCGCTGTCGGTGTGGCCTTCCACCCGCACGATCGGCTCGGGATCTGCCTTCAGCGCTTCGGCGACGTCGTCGAGGACCGGGTAGGACGACGGGAGCAGGACCGCGCTCGCGGGCTCGAAGCGGATCGCGTCGCGAAGCTCCAGACGCGTGGCGGTCACCACCACCTTCGTGATCGCGACGGGCGCGGGCGTCGCCGTGGGCGCAGGCGCAGGCGCGGGAGCGGGCCTCGGGTCGGGGGCCGGCGCGGGCTGCGGCCGAGGCTCGGGGGCCGGCGCCGGCTCGGGGACCGCCACCGGGATCTCGTCGGCGGGCTCGACCGGCGCCACGGGTGCGAGATCGTCCTCCGGGCATCCGTCGTCGTCCCGGTCGCCGTCGAGGTCTTCCGGCACGTCGACGCAGGCGTCCACGATGTCCGCCACGTGGTCGCGATCCGTGTCCACGCCGCCGCACGGCGTCGCCTCCTCGAGGGCCGCGATGGCGTGAGTGAGGGCCTGGTCGGCGTGCTGTCGGGCGCGGGTGGGGTCGCCCTGCCGAAGCTCCAGCGACGAGAAGGCGGCGTGCGCCTGGGCGTTGGCGAGAGCGACGGGCGCGCAGCGGGTGGCGTACACCCGGTCGGCCGCCGCAAGGGTGCCCTGGACCTGCGCGAGCTGTGCCTGGACGTGGCTCGCCGTCGTGCAGGAGGTGCCGAGCACCAGCGCGACGAGCACTCGGTCAGGTCTCACGGATCGCGGTCCTCGGGCAGCGCCTCGAGGTCCGGAGGGGCCCCCGCAGCCTCGATCGCGCGGCGAGCCCACGCCTCGGAGGCCTCGGCGAGCATCGCCGCCGCCCTGTACTCGGCCTCGAGAGCTTCCTCCCGCGCCTTGTCGAGGTACCGCTCGGCCATCGTGAGCGGATATCGCGCCGACGTAGCTTCGCGTGCGCCCGCCGCCCGAGCCTGCTCGAGGCTCCGCTCGGCGGCGCTGATGGGGGCGCTCGCCACGGTCACGGCGCAGCCGAGCAGGCACGCGAGCAGAATCATGACTCCTCGATAGGAGGCGGCGCCCCGAAGCGGATGGAGATCTGGTGGATCGTGCCCGCGAGCGTGAGGTCGCGCAGCGGGATGGCAAGAGCGTACTCGACCCCCCCACCATCCGCCTCTCGGGTGCCGATTCCGAGGGTGGCATAGGCCTTCCGCGTGGGGCCCCGCCAGCTCGCGCCGGCTCTCACCCGTGCGCTGCCCGCCCGGGCGTCGACGCCGCCGGCGAACGACCAGGGCGTGGGGATCTCCCGCAGCGTGGCCGCAGGTCCAGAGATCTCGAGTGCTCCGAGATCGTCCGAGACCCAGGTGTGCCCGACGTTCATCTCGAGGGCCACGGCGGACGCGCGCTCCAGCCGGAGCCCGGCCAGCAGCTCGGTGGGCCGATTCTGCTCGGCGGTGACCAGGAAGTTTCGCAGAGAGGCCCCCACGGTGACCCCCTTCACGGGCTCGAGCCCCACCCCCGCGTGCATGTCGAAGCGGCGGCCCTGGCCACCCTGGTCGTGGTTGAACAGCGTGAGGGCGCCGGAGACGCCGAGCGACAGGCGCCGGCTCAGCAGGGGCACCGCCAAGCCACCGGTGATGTCGTGCAGGCGCTTGCGGTTGCGAATCTCCTCGCCGGCGACCGACCAGGCGGGCAGGTCGGCATTGGTGAGCGCGGGCTCGAAGCGGTCACCGGAGTAGGCGAGCCCTGCGGCGACCCGCTTGGAGGTGCGCCCATCCATCGCGGTGGCCGCCCACTGCAGGCCGAGGTCGGGCCCAAGCTGCCCGTGTGCATGGAAGTCGTAACGCTCACGGAGCCCCAGGAGCCCCGGGTTCAGGGTGATTCCTGCATTGTCAGCGGGCGCCGCCACGCCCACGTCCCCCATGCCGAGGAGGTTGGCGCCCCGGACCACGTCGGCCGCATGAGCGGTCGACGCCCATCCGAGGAGAAGCGACACCATCACGAGATCCTCCGGCTGCGGGCACTGTCCGGACGTACCCCAGGCGGCAGACCCTCGCCAAGCCGCGTTGCAAGGGCTGACCCAGCAGACTAGTGAGCGGGGCCTCGCGGGGGCCCGCGAGTGTTTTTGGATGGGAGGGGGCCGTGGACAGTGCGCGCCTCAGTGTATTTCGAGAGATTCTCGAGCAGCGCCTCGCGGCGCTCACGAGCAAGATGGGATCGCGGCT